>NZ_JBHOQJ010000071.1:0-6421 GCF_042408365.1 Thermoflexus sp. | reverse complement strand
CTTCGGCCCCCGACCCAGCCCCCAAACCCCAAATTGAAAGCAGTGCCTTGCCCATGTTGGAACTCTGAAAAGCCCTGCAGCGCACCATGGCTTTCCCGCTTTGTGGAGCTTTCAAGGCAGGAGTTACGCCGTTCGGAGCCCGTGAGAGGAGGCGGAAGGGCCCCACCTCTCTTCCCACGCCCAATGGGCCATGATTGTGTTTGGGGCGGGACAAATCGCGAGCCGGATTTTTTGTAACTTGCGATATAATCTTGAGAAACATTTCACGGAGCGGATCGGATGAAGGAGGGGCTGGCGCGATGGGTTTCCTTCACCCATGTGTTTCTGGATTGTGATGGGACGTTAGTTCGGGTGGAAGGCATCGTGGAGCTGGCCCGCATGCGCGGCTTGGAGACGGTCGTCGCCGCCCTCACCGAGGCCGCGATGTCGGGACAGATGCCGCTGGAGGCCGTCTATGAGCGGCGCCTCGCCATGATCCGCCCCACCCGCGCGGAGATCCGCCGCCTCGTTCAGATCTACCGGGAGAACCTGATCCCGGACGTCCCTCTTGTCCTCCGCGCTTTGCACGCTTGCGGGATCGCGGTTCATCTCCTGAGCGGGGGGCTGGAGGAAGCCGTGCGAGGGTTGGGGCTCCTCCTGGGGATCCCCGGCCAACGGATCCACGCCGTTCGGGTTCGTTATGATCCCTTCGCCGGCGCCTGGTGGCGAGGGGAGGAAGGACCCGCAACCGGCGTGGAGCCTTCCCCGCTGCTCCACCAGGATGGGAAAGCCCGTGTCCTAGAGGGTTTTCGGGCGCCCGGTTGGCGCCTGATGCTGGTCGGGGATGGGGCAACGGATCTCGCCGCCGGTCCGGCCGCCCATCTCTTCGTGGGATTCGGTGGGGTATTCCACCGATCCCTCGTGGCGGAGGAGGCGGACGTGTATATCGCATGGGATCGGCTGGCGCCCATCCTTCCCCTCGCCCTTTCGCCAGAGCGGGCGCGCGCGTTGTGCGGCACGCCGGCGGAGACCGTGCTTCGAGAAGGATTGCAGGCTTTTGAGTCCGGCAAGGCGCGCTTTCGGGATCCCGAACGCCATCACCGGTTTCTACAGGCTTGGCACGCCTGGCAGTAGGAGGCTCTCAGATGGAAGACACGCCTATGCTGTTCATCCCTGGCCCCACCTATGTCCCTGAAGAGATCGCCCAGGCCCAGGCCCGGCCGATGATCGGCCACCGGAGCCGGGAGTTCACCGCGCTATTCGAGCGCCTCCTCCCGCGCCTGCAGGCCATCTTCCGAACCCGCGGCCGCGTCTTTTTCGTCGCCGCCTCCGGCACCGGCTTGTGGGAAGCCGCCATCCGCAACCTGGTGCGGCGGAAAGCCCTCTGCCTGATCAACGGAGCCTTTGGGGAGCGCTGGTACCAGGTCGTCCTGGCCAACGGCAAGGAGGCGATCCCCATCTCCATCGAATGGGGCCGGGGTGTCCGCCCCGAACAGGTGATAGAAGCGCTGGAAGCCCATCGGGATGTTGAAGCGATCACCGTGGTGCATAACGAGACATCGACCGGGGTGATGAACCCGCTGCAAGAGATCGCCGCGGCGGTGCGCCACAACTTCCCCGAGGTGCTGATCCTGGTGGATGCGGTCTCCTCCTTAGGGGGCGCCCCCTTGGAGACCGACGCATGGGGCTTGGACTTCGTCCTCACTTCCTCCCAGAAATGCCTCGCTTTGCCCCCAGGCCTGGCCTTCTGCGCTGTCTCCGAGCGGGCGCTGGAGAAAGCGAAAGAGGTCCCTCACCGGGGCTATTATTTCGACCTGCTGACCCTGGCCCGCTATGCCGAGCGCGGGGAGACCCCGGCCACGCCCCCCATCTCCCTGCTTTACGCCGCCGACGCTCAGTTCGAACGGATCCTGCAAGAGGGGATGGAAGCGCGCTGGGAGCGCCACCGTCGGATGGCCGAACGTGTCCAGACCTGGGCTGCGGAGCGGTTCGGCCTGTTCGCGGAGGAAAATTACCGCTCGTGGACCCTGACCTGTGTGGCGAACACCCGAGGGATCGATGTGGGGGCGTTGAACGAATTCCTGCGGACTCGCGGGAAGATCATCTCCTCCGGATATGGCCCGCTGAAAGGGAAAACCTTCCGCATCGCCCACATGGGGGAGATCCAGCCCCACCACATCGAGGCGCTGCTGGCCGACATCGAGGCATGGTTGGCTCTCCGCGGATGAAACGCGAATCCATTCGTGTAGGGGCAATCCTAGTGGTTGCCCCTACACGAATGGCGTGGATATCGTTTAGAAGGGCAGGCATCGGGCATGCTCCTGACCGATCGGGGAGGAATGGGAATGGCATGGCGGATCGGGCTGACGGACCCTCTGGATGAAGAAGGGCTCGCCCTCTTGCGCGAGGACCCGGAAGTGGAGATCGTGGAGGCACGCTCCCCCTCTCCGGAGGCGCTGCGGGAGCTGGTCCAAACGTGCGACGCCCTGATCGTGCGCAGCGGCGCGCGGTTGGACGCAGGGGTGCTGGAGCAGGCAGAGCGCCTGCGGGTGATCGCCCGCGCGGGCATCGGGGTGGATAACATCGATTTGGAGGCCGCCACCCGGCGGGGGATCTTGGTGATGAACACGCCGGGGGCCAGCACGATCGCCGTCGCCGAGCACACCTTCGCGCTCCTGCTCGCCCTCCTGCGAAAGATCCCCTCCGCTTGGCTCTCGCTGCGGGAGGGGCGCTGGGAGCGCGGGTGGTTCGTCGGGGTGCAACTGGCCGGCAAAACGATGGGGCTGCTGGGGCTGGGGCGAATCGGAACGGAGGTGGCCCGTCGGGCCCGCGCGTTCGAGATGCATGTGATCGCCTTCGATCCCTACATCCCGGAGGAACGGGCCACGGCCTTGCAGATCGAGCTGGTCCCGGATCTGGATGAACTCTACGCGCGGGCCGATATCCTCAGCCTGCACGTCCCGCTCACCCGGGAGACCTATCATCTCATTGACCGCCGGGCTTTCGAGAAGATGAAGCCGGGGGTTTACCTGATCAACACCGCCCGCGGGGCAGTGATCGATGAAGAGGCGCTGCTCGAGGCGCTGAACACGGGCCGGGTGGCAGGGGCCGCTTTAGACACCTTCAGCGAGGAGCCCCCACGCTCGCCGATCCTGCAAGCTTTGATCGCCCACGAGCGGGTGGTGGCCGTGCCCCATTTGGGTGGCAGCACCCAAGAGGCCCAGCGCCTCATCAGCCGCCAGATCGTGCAGCAGCTTCTGGATGCCCTGCGAGGGCGAGATTTCCGAAACGTGGTGAACCTGCCTTTCCCGGAAGGGGTCGATTACCGAACCCTGGCGCCGTTCATGCGCCTTGCCGAGGTGATCGGCCGCCTGCAGATGCAGCTGATCCGCGGGCGCATCCACCGCGTGGAGATCGATGTGCGCGGGGAGGAGCTGCGGGCCGTTCTCCGCCCGTTGGGGGTGGCCCTCTTGAAAGGCCTGCTCACCCCGATCCTCGGGGATGAGGTCACCTTCGTCAACGCGCCCATGTTGGCCCGAGAGCGGGGCATCCAAATCGTGGAGGCCGCCCAGTCGATCCTCGGCGCCTATGCGCAGGCCGTCGCCTGTCGGGTCCTTTCCACTCAAGAGAACCGGTTGATGGTGGGCGCTTTGTTCGCCGGGGAGCCCCGTATCGTCCAAGTGGATGACTTCCCGATGGAGGCCCTGCCCCGAGGAGCAGTGCTGGTCATGCGCAGCCGGGACGTCCCCGGGGTGATCGGTCGGGTGGGGACTCTCCTGGGGCAGCATGGGATCAACATCGCCGAGTGGCGTCTGGGGCGCGACCGGCCGGGCGGCACCGCCCTCTCCTTCATCAACCTGGATACCCCCGCCCCTTCAACGATCCTGGACGCCCTGCGGTCGATGCCGGAGATCGAGGACGTGCGGCAGGCGTTCCTCCCCGAAACGCTCGCGTGATCCCGTATTCGCAATCCCGACCGGACTGGAGGAGAGCGCCAGATGGTGGACCCAGAGGATTGCATCCTGATCACGGACCTTTACGAGCTGACCATGGCCCAGGCCTACTGGGCCCATGCCGTCACCGGCCAGGCGACCTTCAGCCTGTTCGTGCGGGAGCTCCCTCCCGAACGCGGGTTCCTGGTGGCCGCCGGGCTGGAGGATGTGCTCCGCTTCCTGGAAGGTTTCCGCTTCTCCCCGGAAGCCCTGGCCTATCTGGAATCCACCGGGATCTTCTCGCCGGCCTTCCTGGATTACCTGGCCACCCTCCGCTTTACCGGGGAGGTCTGGGCGGTTCCCGAGGGAACGCTGGTGTTTGCCCACGAGCCCATCCTAGAGATCACCGCGCCGATCATCCAGGCCCAGATCGCCGAAACATACGTCATCAACCAGATCCACCTGCAGACGATGATCGCCACCAAAGCGGCCCGCTGCCTGATCGCCGCTCGGGGACGAGGGGTGGTGGATTTCGCACTGCGGCGCACCCACGGGATCGATGCGGGCCTCAAGGTCGCCCGTTGCTCCTATCTGGTCGGATTCCAAGCCACCAGCAACGTCCTGGCCGGCAAGCGCTATGGGATCCCCATCACCGGGACCATGGCCCATTCGTTCATTATGGCTTTCCCCAGCGAGGAGGAAGCCTTCCGCGCCTTCGCGGAGACCTTCCCGGAGCGCTCGATCTTCCTGATCGACACCTATGACACCCTGGAGGGGGCCCGGCGGGCAGCACAAGTGGCTTTGGAGATGAAGCGCCAAGGCCGTCGCCTGATCGGCGTCCGGCTGGACAGCGGGGATCTGTTGGCGTTGAGCCGTGAGGTGCGTCGCATCCTGGATGAGGCGGGGCTTCCGGAGGTCCGGATCTTGGCCAGCGGGGGCCTGGATGAGTATCGCATCGATGAGCTGGTCCGCGCCGGCGCGCCCATCGACGCCTTCGGCGTGGGGACCCGGATGGGGGTTTCCGAGGACTGGCCGTGGTTGGATATGGCGTATAAGTTGGTGGCCTACGAGGATCGCCCGGCCCTGAAGCTCAGCCCAGGCAAAGCGTCCCTCCCCGGCCCGAAGCAGATCTTCCGATTTTATGATGAAGCGGGCCAAATGCGGGAGGATATCCTGGCCCTTCGGGAGGAGACCGTCGAGGGTGGTGTCCCGCTTTTGGAGAAAGTGATGGAAGGAGGACGCTTGCTTCGCCCTCATCCGAGCCTGGCGGATCTCCGAAGGCGGTTCCAGGAGGAGTTCCAGCGGTTGCCCGAGCCCTACAAGGCGCTGCGGGATGCCCCTCGCTATCCCGTGCGCCTCAGCCCGGCCTTGGAAGACCTGGCCAATACCCTAGCCATCCAACGAGGAATATTAGGGGAAAGTTAACCCTTTGTAGGGGCAGGCCTTGTGCCTGCCCCTACAAAGGGCACCCACAAGGGGTGCCCCTACCATGGGCGCACCTCGGTTTGCGCCCATTCCTCGAACAGCCGCACCAGGGCGGAATGATCCAGCTCCCCTTGGCCCCGGGTGACCAGCGCTCCCAGCCACTCGTGGACCAAAGCCGTGAGCGGCAGGCTGGCCCCAACCGCGCGGCCCAGCCCCAGCGCGATGCGTAGATCTTTGTGATGCAGGCGGATTCGGAACCCCGGCTGGAAGTTCCGCTCCAGGATCCGCTGGCCGTGGACCTCCAGGACGCGGCTGCCCGCGAAGCCCCCCAGCAGTGCCTCCCGCACCTTCGCGGGGTCCACCCCCGCCTTGGCCGCCAGGACCAATGCCTCGCCGATTGCAGCAATGGTGAGGGCCACCACCACTTGGTTGGCCGCCTTGGTCACCTGGCCAGCCCCCGGGCCGCCCATGTGGACGATGTTCCGGCCCATCGCCCGGAGGATCGGGAGACAGCGCTCAAAGGCCGCCGGATCCCCACCCACCATGATCGAGAGCGTCCCTTGGATCGCGCCGATCTCCCCGCCCGAGACGGGGGCGTCCAACATTGTGATGCCTCGCTCCGCCGCCTGGGCCGCCAGACGCCGGGCGGCCGTGGGATCGATGGTGCTCATGTCGATCACGATCAGCCCCGGCCGTCCGCCGGCGAAGACGCCGTCCGGCCCGGCCAGCACCTGCTCCACCTCCGGTGTGTCCGGCAGCATAGTGATCACCACGTCGCTTCGCGCCGCCACCTCGCGCGGCGATCCGGCGGTCTCCGCCCCCTCCGCCGCCAACTCCTCCATCGGCGGACGGCTGCGGTTGTAGACCACCAGGGGATAACCGGCCTTCATCAGGTTGCGGGCCATGGGCTTCCCCATCACCCCCAGGCCGATGAAGCCAACGCGTTCCATATCGGTCCTCCGCTTTTTGAGGGATATGCGGTGGAGGGAGACGCCCTCCCCGCGACCTTTTGAGCCACGGGATAAAAATATTTTATAGATCGTAAGAGCGTCGTGTATGGAAAGAGTGTGATTACTAGTGTAGAT
>NZ_JBHOQJ010000219.1:0-10433 GCF_042408365.1 Thermoflexus sp. | reverse complement strand
ATCTGCTTACGCGGCCGCCCCTCACAGAAATTTGATCTTCGCACTGGTGGTGATCCAATACGGGGTTGATAGGGAGTTGCGCTGTTCGGCGCTCGTGAGAGAAAGCGGAACGACCTCACCCTTCGTGGGTTCTCCCAACCGGATGTTGCCGGGCTGAATAGTGGCGAAGAAAGATCAAGCAGAGCGCCACAAGCGGAGGCTGCCTATTCTGCCTGGAAGGCTCATAAAAAGCGCCAGAACACCTGATTCCCCAACAACACTCCCCGCCGGGTCAGCCGCAGCCGCGCTCCATCCCACTGAGCGAGCCCCAGGTCCTCCAGCTCAGCCACCACCGACCCATAGACGTCCAGGATGCCCTCCCCGAACCGCGCCCGGAAACGGACGTCCTCCACCCCTTCCTCCACCAAGCGAAGGCCCAGGATGATCATCTCGGCCATCTGGGTGCGCCGGTCGAGGCGCTCCTCCTCCATGATGAGGGTCTCCCCTCGCTCCACCCGACGGATGTATTCCTTTGGATGCATCACGTTCACCCATCGACGGCCATCGATGAAACTACAGGCCCCTGCGCCGAAGCCGATGTAGGGCTCATAGCGCCAGTAAACGGTGTTGTGCTGGCTCTCATAGCCCGGCCGGGCCCAATTGGAAATCTCGTAATGCCGGTAACCGGCTTTCGCCATGCGCTCCCGCGTCCACTCATACATCTCCGCCGTAAGATCCGAATCCGGCGTTGGAACCCGCCCTTCCTGGATCCAGCGGCGGAGGGTCGTGCGCTCCTCTACGATCAGGGCATAAGCGGAGAGATGCTCCGGACGGAGGGCCAAGACCGCTTCCAGGGTTTCCTGCCAGCCGGTAAGGGTCTGGCCGGGGAGCCCGTAGATCAGATCCACGTTCAGGTTGGCAAAACCCGCCGCCCGGGCCAGGGCGATGTGATCACAGGCCTCTTCAAAGGTGTGATCCCGCCGCAGGAGATGCAGCTCCTCAGGATGGGTGCTCTGCACCCCGAAGCTGATGCGATTCACCCCCAGGCCTCGTACGCCCTCCAGGTAGGCGACTGAGAGGCCGCTGGGGTTCGCCTCCATCGTGATCTCAACCCCCTGGGGGATCTCAAACGCCTCGTGAAGCGCTTCGAACAAGCGGGCGAGCAACGGGAGGGGCAGCAGGGAAGGGGTTCCGCCGCCAATATAAACCGTGCGGGCCCGAGGGCGCCCTGCCGCCGCCCCGAAGCGACGGATCTCCTCCGCCAGGGCGTCGATGTAGGGGCCGAACCAACGCTGCATGCCGGCGTAAACGTTGAAGTCGCAGTAGCTGCAGCGCCAGCGGCAGAAAGGGATATGAATGTAGATCGCTAGGGCTTCCAGAGAATTAAAGTCGTGCACGGATCGTTTGTCGGCCTCAGATCGGATGCCTACGGAATTTTCCTCGCGCCGTTCAACCCAGCGCGGCCTTCAACCGCTCGGCGACGCCTCGCGGGAGCCCGGCTTCCACCAGGGCTTCGATGGGGGCCTGCCGGATCGCCTCCAGGGAGCCGAAGCGCTCCAGCAGCGCGCGGCGCCGTTTCGGCCCGATGCCGGGGATCTCCTCCAAGAGCGAGGCCATGGAAAGGCGCGCCCGCCGGGTCCGGTGGTGGCTGAGAGCGAACCGATGCGCCTCATCCCGGATGCGCTGGATCAGAAAGAGGGCGGGGGCGTGGCGGGACAGGAGCAGACCTTCTGAGCGGCCGGGGAGGAAAATCTCCTCCCGCTCTTTGGCCAGGGCAGCCACGGGAACCCGCTCCCGCAACCCGAAGGCCTCCAGAACCTCCAAGGCCACCCCCAGCTGGCCCTTCCCGCCGTCCACCAGGAGGAGGTCCGGGAGCATCGCGAAACTTTCATCGGGTTTGTAGCCGGGAAGCGGCTGGGGGGAGGTCGCCTCCTGCCAGCGGCGGAAGCGTCGGGTGAGCACCTCCCGCATACTGGCGTAATCGTCGGGCCGCCCTTGCACGGTGCGCACCACAAAGCGGCGATAGTGGGCCTTCAACGGAACGCCATGAACGAACACCACCATGCTGCCCACCACCGCGGTCCCTTGGGTGTTGGAGATGTCGAAGCCCTCGATTCGAGCTGGGGGCGCAGGGAGACCCAAGGCCTCCGCCAGCTCTTTCAAAGCTGCTTCCTGACGATGGCGGTCCGCCAGCCAGCGGGCCCGCAGCGCGTTGAGGGTCTCGATGGCGTTCTCTGTCGCCAGCCGCACCAGCTCCGCGGCCTCCCCTTCCCGGGGCACGGTGAGCGTCACCGCATCCCCTCGTCGCTGACGAAGCCACTGCTCGATGATGGCGGCCTCCTCGATGTGCTCCGGCAACACGATCTCAGGGGGGACCTCCGCGGCGGCCTGATAGAACTGCTTGAGGAAGCCCGCCAGGGCCTCCTGGAGGTCGGCTTCCTCCAGGCCCTCCAGCACGAAATACTCGCGGCCGATCAGTCGCCCCTGGCGGATGAAAAAGACCTCCGCACAGGCTTCGCCATCCGCCCGGGCAATCGCGATTACATCCCGATCGGCGGCGACCGTGGAGACCACCTTCTGGCGCTCCATCACCTGACGGATCACCCGCAGGCGATCCCGCAGCTGGGCGGCCCGTTCGAACTGAAGGGCCTCGGCCGCCGCCCACATCCGGGATTCCAGCTCGCGGACCACCTCTTCGGTGTGCCCCTCCAGGAAGCGAACCAGGCCATCGATCATCGCGCGGTATTCCGCCTGATTGACCGCCCCAATACACGGCCCCAAGCACCGCCCCAGATCGTAATAGAGGCACGCCCGCCGATCCTTCCCGGTGATCGTCCGGTCGCAGGTCAGATAGGGGAAGATCCGCCGCAGCTCGTCCAGCATCTGGTAGATCGCGCTGGCGGAGGTGTAAGGGCCGAAATAGCGGGCGCCGTCGTTCTCGATCCGCCGGGTGATGGTCACCTTGGGATACGGATCCTGGATCGAGATACGGATATACGGGTAACGCTTGTCATCTTTCAGGCGGACATTGTATTTCGGCCGGTGCTTCTTGATCAGGTTGGCTTCCAGGATCAGCGCCTCAAGCTCCGAATCCGTGACGATGAAATCCAGGTCGGCGATCTCCTGGACCAGGCGGCGGGTTCGGGGGGAGAGGTCGGCGCTGTTCTGGAAATATGAACGGACCCGCTGGCGGAGCGAGAGCGCCTTGCCCACATAGAGGATCTCCCCGCCGGCGTTCTTAAAGAGATAAACCCCAGGGCGCGCCGGCAGGGCGCGGAGCTTCTCCTCCAGAGTGATCCCCTCCAAGGTTTCTTCCGTTCGGTCCATCATCCATCGCTCTCCAGGCCAATGTCTCCTCATCCCCATGCGGCCCATACGATACGGAAAGGA
This sequence comes from Thermoflexus sp., assembly GCF_042408365.1. GTDB lineage: Bacteria > Chloroflexota > Anaerolineae > Thermoflexales > Thermoflexaceae > Thermoflexus. The sequence continues at coordinate 7,064 of NZ_JBHOQJ010000219.1, read as the reverse complement.
TGTAGGGGCAGGCCTCGTGCCTGCCCTAGAACGCTCATAAAGAATTTTGCGTCGCATTCGATATCTATGCCAGAATCCTTTCGAAGCAGGACCCGTGAGCTGCCTCTTCCCACAACGGGGAAGCCGTTGCGGGCAGCTTTCCCTAACATGCAAACATCCCGCTGGGACCCCGTCCCACGAGAGAAGGGTGAGACAATGATTCAGGTCGAGAGGATTTGGTTTGGATATAGCGGACAATGGCTCTTTCAAGATTTTTCTTGGTCAGTAACCCGTGGGGAGGCTTGGGCGATCATCGGCCCCTCCGGATGCGGGAAGACCACGCTGCTCTATCTGCTGGCCGGCCTGCGCCAGCCCCAGCGGGGGGAGATCTGGATCGATGGGCAGCCGCTCCGGCGGCCGCGCCCTCGCACGGGCCTGATCCTTCAGGATTACGGCTTGCTCCCCTGGGCGACCGTGTGGGAGAACGTCGCCCTGGGCTTGCGGATCCGCCAATTCTATGGACCCGATGGGCGACACGCCCCGGCCGACGCTCCGGTGACGGACATTGAGGGCCCGGTGAACGCCTGGCTGGAGCGTCTGGGGTTAATGGGGGTGCGGGACCGCTATCCGGGTCAGATTTCCGGCGGCCAGCGCCAGCGGACCGCCATCGCGCGCGCGTTGGTGCTCAAGCCGGACCTGTTGCTGATGGATGAGCCTTTCGCCTCGCTGGACGCGCCCACGCGGGAGGATCTTCAGGAGCTGACCTGGCGCTTGAAGGAGGAAGAAGCCCTCACCTTGGTCCTGGTCACCCACAACATCGAGGAGGCCGTCTTCATGGGGCAGCGGATCCTGATCCTGGGCGCCCCACCGCACACACGGCCCGAGGTGGTCGAGAACCCCGGGGCGGGCGATCCCTCGTTCCGTCAGTCTCGGGCTTACTGGGAGCGGGTAGAACAGCTGCGCCGGGCGCTGCGTTTTCAGGATATGCAAGCGTGACCGATGGAGGCAAGGGAATCGCTCGCATCCCTCAGGACCCGGGCTGGAGCACCCGGCTCCCTCGGCGGGCCAAACGCTCCGCCCGGCGCTGGTCCGCCTCCTCCGCCTTGCGACGCTCCTCATCCGTTTCCAGGATCAGGGGCGGCACCGGAGCCGGCCGCCCGTCGCGATCCAGGGCCACATAGACGAAATACGCTGTGGCCGTTACCTGCCGCTCTCCGGTCAATAGGTTCTCCGCCTCCACTTGGATCTCGACCTCCATGGAAGTTCGCCACGCCCGGGTCATCCGGGCCCGCACATGCACCAGGTCCCCCACGTGGACCGGGGCGCAGAACTGGATGGAGTCCACGACCACCGTCACCGTGGGCCGACGGGCGTGGCGGGAGGACACGATCGCCCCCGCCTCATCCATGAGCTTCATAATCCAGCCACCGTGGATGTTGCCCAGGATATTGGCGTGCTCCGGTTGCATGATCTGCGTCAGCACCACTTCGCTGTCCTGAACCCGTTTCCCTTCCATGGGTCGAGAACTCCAAGTGGAGGATGGGAAGGATCGTAACCTGTGTTCCCAAAGATGAAACGGACGCCCCAGGGCCCAACGATCACCGTAAGGGCAGGTCTTGTGCCTGCCCAGGCCTTGCGCCCATCCCAGGGCGCCCCTACGTAACCGCGGGGATGCCGGTTGTAGGGCCAGGCCTTGTGCCTGCTCTTTAAGGGGCGATCGGCACCAGCCGGACGAAGCGTCGACGGCCGACCTGCAGCACCTTCGGCCGGTCGATCTCAACCACCCGCTCGATGTCCGAGACCACTTCCCCATCCAGCCGGACCCCGCCCTGGCGGATCAGGCGGCGGGCCTCGCTCCGGCTGGGGGCCAGCCCGGCCGCGACCAGCAGTTCCACCAGCGGCTGCGGGCCGGAAAGCGGAAACGTCGGCATCTCCTCCGGGAAAGCCCGCTCCTGGAACACCGTGCGAAAGTGAGCTTCCGCCCGCCCGGCGGCCTCTTCCCCAAAGAAGATCGAGACGATCTCGTGGGCCAGCTCCATTTTCACATCCCGCGGGTGAAGGTCCCCAGACCGCAATCCCTCCTCAATGGCCGCGATCCGTTGGGGCGGGTAGCGGGTGAGGAGCTTGAAGTAAATCGGCATGACCTCATCGGGGATGCTCATGACCTTTCCGAACATATCCTCGGGCGTGGTGTTCAGGGGGATATGGTTGCCCAGGGACTTGGACATCTTGCGCACGCCATCCGTGCCCGGCAGCAGAGGGAGCAGGATGGCGATCTGGGGCCGCTGGCCGAACGCCTCCTGAAGCTTCCGACCGGCCACCACAATGTTGAACAACTGATCCGTCCCGCCGATCTGCACATCGGTTTGCAGCGCCACCGCATCGTAGCCCTGCATCAAAGGATAGAATGTCTCATGCAGGAAGATCGGGTCACCGGCCTTCAGGCGCTCGGCGAAGGATTCGCGGGCCAGGAATTGTTGCACGGTGAAATGCGAGGCCAGGCGAATGAGATCGGCGAAGGTGAGTTTGGAAAGCCATTCGGCGTTGTAGCGGATGATGGTGCGTTCTGGATCCAGCACCCGGAAGGCCTGCGCGGCATAGGTTCGCGCGTTAGCCTCCACCTCCTCGGGGGACATCAGCGCTCGCCCCCGCAGTTGATCCGAAGGGTCGCCCACCAGGGCCGTAAACGTGCCGATCACCAGGATCGTCTCGTGCCCCAGATCTTGGAATTGGCGCAGCTTTCGTAAAGGCACAGCGTGCCCCAGGTGCAGATCGCTGGTCCGCGGATCCACCCCGAGGTAAACCCGCAACGGACGCCCCTCCCGAAGCCGTTCCCGCAGCTCGGCCTCCATCGTCTCACGGAGGGTCTCATCACCGTATTCCGTCCCCTGCATCAGGAGGGCCACCTGTTCATCGATGGACATACGCATCCCCACCATCCCTCCCTCCTCCGGAAGATCCTTTCCCAAGTATGCCATCGAGGGAAACACCGCGCCAAATCCTTCCCTCGTATGGCTATCATCTTTACGGAGAAATCGATCCGCATCGGGAGGGATGATGAACAGGGAACTGCAAGTGCACCTGGAGGCGATCCGAGAGCTGATCCAAAGCCTCCGGGCGTGGCGGAGGCGATGGGTGCCGCAGCTGGAGGCCGCGCAGCGGACGGCCTGGGCGTTGATCCAGGTGGTGCCAGCCGCGCCGGGGCGGGGGTTCGAGATGGCCGCCACGGCGGACCGCGTGCGCCTCGTTGAAATGGGGGAGCGGGTGGAGGCGCTGGCGCGGACGATGGAGCAGGCCCTGGCGCGCCTCGAAAAGGCCTTCCACCAGGCCGCCGGGTTGCTTCAGGAGCCGTCAATGACTTCCACAGGCACCCCGCTCCCCACCACAACGGTGGCCGCGTCCTGTAAGGAGGCTTATGCCTTCATCCGCAAACGGGAAGGAGGGTAGGTCAATGATCCGGATGACCGGGGCGGCGACGAACATGGGCATCACCCAGGCCACCTACAATGGCTGCCCTTTGTAGGGGCGTCCCCGTGGGATCTATGGCCCCCAAGCCACGCGCTGGGAGAGCGGATCCGGAAGGCTCTCGCCCAGATCCAGGATCTTGCGCGGGGCTCCTCCAGCGGCAGGAAGGAGATAGACCCCCCAGCGACCATCGGCGTTGGAGAGATACGCCACCCACGCTCCATCCGGAGACCACGCCGGCCCGATTTCCCAGCCTTCCCCAGCGATCAAGACCCGGAAGAACCCGCCCGTGGTCGCGACGATCAGATCCCAGCTCCCCTGGATATCCGTGGTGTAAACCAACGCCGATCCATCCGGCGACCAGGCCGCCTGGAGATCGTTCGGGTGCCGGCTCAGGCGGATCGGAGCCGAGGCCTCCGGAGGCAGCAGGAACAACCCGCACTCGCCCCTTACGCAACCGGTCCACGCCAGCGTCCCTCGGGGGCCCCAGGCGGGGAACCGTCCGGCAGCCACACGCTGAACCGTTTGAGGCTCCTGGAGGTCGATCACCTGGATCCCCCCTGCGCCATCCATAAAGGCCAGCCGTCGTCCGTCCGGCGCCCAGGTGGGCCAAGCGGCACCGGGTCCGGCCACTTGCACTGTTTCGCCGCTTTCCAGGTCCTTCATGAAGATCCCGACCCCGGCGATCCGATAAGCGAGCCACCGCCCGCCGGGCTGCCACGCAGGCTGATCGGCCCCTACCGCGACCCGCAACCCCTGCCCGCCCGAATCGACCGTATAGAGCACATATGTTCCGATCTCTGGGTCATACATCGCATAAGCCAGCCGCCCGGAGGGGATCGGCGGCGGAAGGGGTGTGCCTTCCCCTGGGAGACCTCCTGGGATGGGAGTGGGGGTGGCCTGAAGACAGAGTGTCCCCATCTCGCTGGCCTTCGTCTGAACCTGGGGATCCGTGAAGAGGCGAAGGGCCGCCTGATACTGCGCTTCCGCGGGGCAGCTTTCCCCTTGAGCCGCCAGGAGATCCCCATACGCCACGTGGGCCTGGAAAAGCCGACGGGCCGTGTCCCGATATCCGGGGTCCAGCGAGTAAGCCTCCTGGAAGCGCCGGATGGCCTCCGGCCAATTCACCCCCCAATAATCGCGCGCAGCCAGGTAGAGGCTGGCCAGACGATAAGCCGCTGAGGCCTCCGGCGGGAGAGGGCCCAGACGCGCGGCCTGATCCAAGTAAAAGAGCCCCTCGGCGAGGCGATCCTCCTCGCCTTCCAGCAAACGCATCCCATAACGCAAGGCAGCGTCCCGCAGCATCGAGGCCACCTCACCGGACCGGAACGTCGCGTCGCGATTTCGGATCTGTAACAGCAGCTCGATCGCCCGGGGCAAATCCCCCTCCGTGTAGGCTTCCCGGGCAGCCTGGAACACCTCCTCCAGCAACACCGCGGGCGGAATGGGGGTGGGCGTTGGGCGGGCGGCGATACGACGGTGGGCCTCGGCCAGGGCGGCTTCCACGGTGGGATCGGCCGGGCGAAGACGGCGGGCGCCTTCCAGGAATGCCAGCGCCCGCTCATCTTGGCCTTCCTCCAGCATGCCCATCGCCTGCTGGATTGCCGCATCCACCGTCGCCCGGATCCGCCGTTCCCGCTCCGCAGCGCCGTGGGCCCATCCCATTCGCCAGCCCGCCAGGGCCATCCCCCCGATGAGGCCCAGGGAGATCAGCAAGACCGCGATCCCCGTTAGCCCTCGACGGAAACGACGCATCGAAGCATCGCGCATCTAGCATCCTCTCCTGTAAGCTGCATAACCCCTCGGTGAACGCCTCGCACCCGAGCCTTTGGGATCCGCTCACCGGGCGTTCGCGCCGGGAGCCCTCCACAGGCCGGGCACCAGCCAGACCCATGCCGCAAACCCCAGCGCCACACCGAACCATAAAGTGGCGAGCCGGATCAACACGGTGGCCGTTGCAGCGATCTCCCGCGGCAGGCCCTGGGCCAACAACAACCCGGCCAGGCTGGCTTCCGCGGCCACCAACCCGCCGGGGAGAAACGACACCGCGCCCGCGAGGGTTGCGAACGACAAGGTGAAAATCGCTCGCTGCACCATGGAAAGATCTGCCGGAACCCCCAGGCCGTGGAGGATCAAGGCGAAGGCCAGGCCTTCCGCTCCCCAGGAAATCAGGCCTAAGCCGATAGCGAGCAGCAGATTGGGCGCCCGAACCAAGGAATGGGCGCTGGCGTAAAAGTTCAGGAGGGCAGGGAGGATCCGGGAAAAGAGGGGCCATCTGGACAGCCGACGTAGCAGGGGTTCCACCTGGGGCCACGCCCATGCCCCCAACACCATGGCGCTCAACCCGGCGAGGATACCACCCAAAATAGGGATCCCAGCCGGATAGACACTGATCCCCAGGCCGGCCAGCAGGACCATCGCCAGGCCATCGGTCAGGCGCTCGGCGAACACCACCGGTAGGGTGGTGGAGATCGGGATTCCCCGGAGCCTCCAAACCAGAAGGCTCTTCACGGTCTCCCCTAACTTGCCCGGCGTGAGGACCATCGCCAGGCCAGCGATGAAAACCGCAGCGCTGGTCGGCCATGGCAACGCAGCCCCCACCCAGCGCAAATACAGGTGCCATTTCAGGAAGCGCAATCCATAGTTCAACAGGGTGAGGCTCAGAATCGCTGGCAGCCAGGCCCATGGGAAGCCCCACAGATGACGGGCCATTGCCTGGACGTCCCCGACGACCACCAGAGCCGCCATGACGGCGACTCCCAGAAGCAGGGAGAGACCGATGCGCAGGCCTGATGCGCCCCCGGCAAGCTCGAGCACAGCTCCGCTGCTCGCTTCAGTTTGCGAGTACCGCCTTGGCTCCCGATGATCCATCGCCAATCGAGCCCCTTCCTGCTTCACCGGCCTCAATTCGTATAGGAGTTATGCGGTTGATTTCCTCGTGGGGTTTTGGGGAGTGGGACCCTTCCGCCTCCCCTCGTAGGCCCCGAACGGCGTAACCTCTATTATGCTAAACCGAAATGGGGGATTTCTAACAGGCGGCGAGCGAGGGGGGCGAGGCCGGGAAGCGAGTCGATTCGGGTTGTGGTCCTTCTTCCACCTGATCGGGGAGTTATGCAGAGTTTGTGGGGACCACTTAGCGTCGAGGCTGGCCCAACAGGCGCACCCAGGGTAGACGATTCTGAACGGCCTGGGTCAAGCGCGCATCCGCAGTCCAGAATTCAGCGTTCAGCCGCTCTGCCAAGGCCAGATAATGAGCATCGTAAGCGGCGGGAAGGGAGAAGGTGCGGGCCAGTTGCAGAGCCCGGCGGTGGAGTTCGCCATCGCCAATGAGTTCTATGTCCAAACGCAGGGCCAGGTCCAGCAGTGTTTCCACCCGATCGGGAGGGATGTCTCCATGCATAGCGTAACGGTGTAGGGCGTTAGTCACTTCATAGTATAGCAGGGTGGGAGCCGCTAGTCGCCGTCCCTCTCGGTGCCACGCCTCCCAGAGACTCTCGGCTTGAGGAACGGTCTCCTCCAGGAGCAGCTGGAGGAGAAAACTCGCGTCAAGACAGACCGGTAAGCTGGGCATCCCGCTCCTCCCGAAGTTGTCGAAGGACTTCCTCTGGCGGAGTTAAAGG
>NZ_JBHOQJ010000045.1:0-4506 GCF_042408365.1 Thermoflexus sp. | reverse complement strand
GGAGCTCCCGGTGGGCCCGCTCTACCCTCAATCGAACCAGCGTGGGATTGAAACATGAACCAGAAGGATCACCCGGACATCCTGCGTTTGCCCCTCAATCGAACCAGCGTGGGATTGAAACTTCGTATGGTGATCCTGGCGTGGCTGGGGGCAGCCGCCCCTCAATCGAACCAGCGTGGGATTGAAACTTGGCACCGGGTGCAGAGCTACACCCAGACGGACTACCCCTCAATCGAACCAGCGTGGGATTGAAACCGGGGCTCCAAATCGCGGAATGGGCCAGCGCCCGAGCCCCTCAATCGAACCAGCGTGGGATTGAAACACCCGCGGGATTTCCCCGACACCCGGTGGGCGCATCCCCTCAATCGAACCAGCGTGGGATTGAAACCTCCCCGAGCAGCCGCTCCCGCTGCTCCAGGAACACCCCCTCAATCGAACCAGCGTGGGATTGAAACCACGAAATCTCCCGTAAGATCCCCAGGAACCGATCCAGCCCTCAATCGAACCAGCGTGGGATTGAAACGCGTTGGGATGGACTCCCAATCCATCAGCTCCCCCAGCCCCTCAATCGAACCAGCGTGGGATTGAAACCGAAGAAGTCCTCCAGGCCCAGTGCGGCACTGGCCTGCCCTCAATCGAACCAGCGTGGGATTGAAACTTAAGGGGCCCGCAGGAGTGCGTCTGCGACGGGGAACCCTCAATCGAACCAGCGTGGGATTGAAACGTAGAAACTTGTCATAATGAAATCAAGTCTGGAGGTGACGATGCCTACTCGCCCCTTCGCCCTCTTGCTCATCTCCTTATTCCTTGGATGTCAGCCCTTCTCCTTTCTCTCCCCATCTACATCCAGCGAACCGTCGAACGCCCTTTCCCCAACCAGAGGCCCGATGTGGACCTCGACACCTCGTCCCCTGACGGCTGCGCCCACTTCTACCCCGCCCCCTACCTCCACGCCGCGTCCAACCGCGACGGCGACCCCCTTGCCTTCGCACACCCGACCGCGACCCTCCCCAACCGCCACGATCCGTCGGCCCACCCGGACGCCGAGGTCCGCTCCCACGGCGGCGGCCCCACGACCCACCCGAACGCCGCCGCCCTCTCCCACGCCGGCCCTTAATCCCTCCGCTGGCGCTCACCACCCGCCTGTCCCCCAGCTGGTCCTCGCCAGCTACTTCCCGTGGTATGCCCCCCACCTGGTCCACCGGATGCACCTCCGACGCCGACCAGCCCCGGGACGGCGTCTACCACTCCGATGACCCGGGGGTGATCGCCCGCCACATCGCCCAGGCCCGCGCCGCCGGCATCGACGGCTTCGCCGCCCATTGGTTCGCCCCCGGCAACCGCACCGACGCGAATTTCGAGAGGGTCCTGAACCTCTCCCCCAACGGCTTCCGATCGACGGCCACCTTTCTCTGTCACATCCTCCCTGGCACGAACCAGCAGGGGTGATTGACACCCCCCGTTACCTGATCGCCCGCCACGCCGCTCACCCCCGCTTCCTCCGGGTGGCCGGACGCCCCATCATCCTGTTTAGCGATCTGTATCGGGTCCCCGACCCTGCCGGCAACCGCCCCGCCTCCGATAAGGACGTGGCCACCGCCGTGGCCCGCTGGCGGGAGATCCGCCAGGCCGTGGATCCCAACCACACCACTTGGTGGATCGCCGAGGGCCTCCAGCCGGATTACCTCGCGGTCTTCGATGGCCTCTACGTCTATAAGATCGACCATGCCTGTTGCCCCACCGCCTACCGCGGGGCCCCGCGCTGGGTCGGACGGGTGCGGGATTGGGAGCGGCGGACCGGCCAGCCGAAGCTCTGGATCGGCACGGTGATGCCCGGATGGGACGACCTGAACTCCGCCCAGCCCCACTGCGCCGACCTACGGGTGAGCCGCGCGCCCTTCGCCCGCGATCGCGAGAACGGCGCCTCCTACGCCCGAACCTGGGAGGCCGTCCTCCCCACCCAGCCCGACCTTATCCTCATCCACTCGTTTAACGAATGGGTGGAAGGATCCTACATCGAGCCCAGCGTCCGCTACGGGGATCTCTATCTGCAATTGACGGCGCAATGGATCTCGCGCTATAAAGGGCGATAGACACGAGCGGGCCTCGCGCCGGCTCCTCGAGATCGCCCGAGAGTAAAGGGACCTTAGGGGCCTGGGATGCACCTCGGCACGCTGCTCCAGGCCCCCTGCCCGAACTTTCATCACGGGGGAAGATGATGCGCACGCCATGGGCCATCGCCATCGTCCTGTTCGCCTTCATGCTCCTCCACCAGACCGACAAGCTCCTCCTGGGCCCCTTGACCACCGAGATCATGAACACGTTCCACATCGGGGAAGACCTCATGGGGCTGGCCTCCACCGCCGCCTTGCTGGTGGGCCTCTTCCTCTACCCGCTGTGGGGATATCTCGCCGATCGCTTCGCCCGCCCCATGCTGATCGGGCTCGCATCGTTCATCTGGGGCGCCACCACATGGCTCAGCGCCATCGCGCCCACTTACCCCCTTTTTCTGCTCACCCGCGCCTCCACCGGGATCGATGACAACGCTTACCCCGGCCTCTACAGCCTGATCTCCGATTACTTCGGCCCCCAGCTCCGAAGCCGCATCTACGGCTTCCTCCAGATGACCGGCCCGGTCGGGTATCTGATGGGCGTGGCCCTCGCCCTCGGCCTCAAGGACCTCATCGGCTGGCGGGCCATTTACGTGATCACCGGCAGCCTGGGCCTGATCCTCGCCTTCGTCATCTGGCGGACGGTCCGTGAGGTCCCCCGAGGCCAAAGCGAGCCGGAGCTCGCCGCCCTCGCCGAGATCCCCGCTTACCGCTTCAGCATCACAGAAGTTCGCGCCCTCCTCCGCAAGCCCACCTTCCTCTTCTTAGTGACCCAGGGGTTCTTCGGCGTCTTCCCCTGGAACGTGATCTCCTTCTGGTTCTTCCGGTATCTGGAGGTGGAACGCGGATACAGCAACGCTCAGATCTTCGTGATCATGGCCTCCGCTGTGATCGTGATGTCCGTGGGGTACCTGGCTGGCGGGGCGATGGGGGATTGGCTGTTCCGGCGGACCCTGCGGGGGCGCCTGATCGTGTCCATGGCCGGGGTGTTAAGCGGGGCGATCCTGCTGGCGATCGCCATGTCCATCCCGCCGGACGCCTTCGGCGCCTTCTGGGCCATGGTGATCCTCACCGCCTTCGTGATCCCCCTGGCCGCCCCCAACGTCCTGGCCACGGTGTTCGACATCAGCCCGCCGGAGATCCGGAGCTCCGCCCAGGCGTTGGAATCGTTCATCGAGGGGAGCGGCGCTTCCCTGGCGCCGTTCCTCACCGGGCTGTTGGCGGTGCGAACCTCTTTGCACACCGCCATCCTAACGATCTGCGTGGGGGCCTGGATCGTGTGCGGGTTGCTCTTCGCCCTGGCCATCTGGTCCGCTCCCCAAGACATCCGGGCGCTGCGGGAAACGCTCCGCGCCCGCGCGGCCCAGACGGCTTCCGAGTAACCGTTTCGTGAGCGGCGCTATCCCCAAGACCCCACCCACCGGATGATCTCCTCCGCCAAGCGCGCCCGCGCGGGCGGGTCGAGGATCACCGTGTCGGTCACCAAGGCGCGGACCCCCATGGCTTCCACCGCGGGGGCCAGCGCCCCGTCCACACGATCGAGCACGAACCCGTTCAGGAAGGGCTGATAGCGCCGGGCCACCCCGAGGGCCGACGGCACCTCCCCCAGCTCGGCCATCATCTTCGCCGCCGGCCCTTTCAGCGCCTGCCCGCCGAGGATCGGCGAGACGGCGACCACCGTCCGATCTCGAAGGAGATCGAGCGCCCCCGGCAACGCCAGGATCGGGCCGATGCTCACATACGGATTCGAGGGCGCGATCACCACGAGCTCGGCCTCCTCCAGGGCCCGCCGCGCCTCCGGGGCCAGCTGCGCCCGCTCCAGGCCTTCCCACGCAAACCCGTACACCCGCGGCGCGCACTGCCGTCGGACGAAGTACTCCTGAAACGGCAGGCGCCCCTCCTCGGTGTCCACCATCGTCCGCACCGGGTCATCGCTCATCGGCCATACCGCCGGGCGAACTCCCAAGGCGCGGCAGAGCCGGGCGGTGATCTCGCTCAACCGCAGGCCCTGGCGCCGCAGGAACGTCCGATAGACGTGAGTGGCCAGGTCGCGATCCCCCACCCGGAACCAGGTCTCCCCGCCGTATCGGCCCAGCATCTCCAGGGCCGCCCACGTATCCCCGGCGATCCCCCACCCGGTCTCCGGGTTGGCGATCCCGGCCAGGGTATACATCACGGTGTCGAGATCCGGGCACACCAGAAGGCCGTGCCACTCGAAGTCGTCCCCCGTGTTCACGATCACCGCCAGATCCTCCGGCGACAGGACCTGGGCGAACCCGTGGGCCATCCGGGCGCCGCCCACGCCGCCGGCGAGCACCACAACGTGCATCGCGTGATCCTCCATCGAAATCAGGATGATCGTGGGGTTTGGGGGGCGGAGCCGGGCGCCCAAGGT
>NZ_JBHOQJ010000023.1:0-2857 GCF_042408365.1 Thermoflexus sp. | reverse complement strand
GCCGGGTGCCAAAGGCACCCGGCTCGCCCCTAAATCCTCCGTGGGACCCAAACCAAATGTGGAGGAAGCACGACCAGCCTGCTGCCCTGAAGCTGAGGTTCAGACACGAGTTGGGACTGGGAGAATGATGGCGACAAAGAGGGACCACGCATCCTCTACGATCCTCTCCCAGTTTGGGAGCGAGAGCGACCATCGCTGTTTAAGCAGAACAAAGAGACCGGAGTGCCGTTTCCATTGTTTCCGCTGCGGGTCCCCCAGAATCCTCTCCCCTTCGGGCACCGTTTCCTTCTCCCCCAATGAGTTCCCCATAGAGGAAATCCCGCCATCTCTCGCCCATCCGATCGGCGGTTGCATACCCGATCCACAGAAGGGCCCGCATCTGCTCCCTATACCCCCAGCGCTTGTTCATTAACCGGCCCATCCCGAACCGGCTCTTCCTGTCCCGGAACTTCTCCTCGATCCTCATTCGCTTCCGATCCATCCGTAGCCCTTCGTTAGGATCCCAATCGGTCCTCCTCCCAAGCGGCTCTCCGCATCCTTTCCGCCTGAGGCCGATCCCATTCCCCGGTACCGGGCCCTTATCCCCAACATCCCGATCCATGAGCATTCCGCCCGGTACCATCTCCAGGGCGACCTCCTGCCCTTCGGAATCCAGGAACTGGGGCGGAGGGCTCCCCAGATTCCAGCGGATGACCCAATGAATGGCTTCTTCCGCAAACCCGCGCAACCATTCCAGGTCACGGACTTCCCGATCCAAGACCCATGGCCGTTCGCCCAGCAGATCTTTCCAGGCCGCGAAGGCCTGGAAATGATTCCGGTTGCGGGAATCCCCCCGCTCGGCGAGGGTCTTGGAAGAGTAAGTTATCCGCCCACAAGGGATGGCCCGCCCCCGGTCAGGTACGGCCCGCATCAGCGCCCAAACGCCCCGCGTTTTCCCGTCTTGGAGAACCCTCACGGACTCGCTCGCACGGGCTTGGGGCCACTCGATTTCGGTGGGGTCCGCGGGGACAAATTCGGCCGGGTCGCTGAGCCACCGCCAGAGCACCCGACGAGGGTCGGCCGCTGGGTCATCCCTCCGAAGGAAACGGTGAGGCCTTTTGGAGGCGGCCCCGCTGGTCCCGGACATCTGGGCAGCCATCTCGGTCCGGCGGGGGGAACGAGCCTTCCGGATGGCCGGATCATCCAAGAGAAGCCCCATCCATCGGCGCATCTCGATGGGATGCACGGGACGCCTCCTAAGACGGATTGGACTTTCGCCAAATAACGCGATCGGAGGCCCCGCGCAAGAGGTCCGAACTTATGTCCGAACCTCAGCTGAAGGACTTGACAAATATCCTCAATCTCGATAAAATAAAAACGCTTTTGTAAAGCGCTTTACTAACCCCTTGTGTGGAACGATCCCTCGATCCTTTGGTGGGAATAAGAGCGGTCCGTCCAAGTGGATTTTTCTGGGGTTGAGAGACCATGCCCACGATTTATGACATCGCGCGGGAAGCGGGCGTTTCCATCACCACGGTCTCCAACATCTTGAACAATAAAGGACGTTTCAAGCCGGAGACCGTGGCGCGGGTGTTAGAGGCGGTGGAGCGGCTGAAATATCGCCCGAATTTCGCCGCTCGAAGCCTGGCGGCCCGCCGGACCAACACCGTGGCCCTCTCCGCGCTGCTCACCCCCGAATCCTTCGACCCCCTGAACCTTCAGTATTTCGGTGCGATCGCTCAAGCCATCAGCCGTTCTGGGTTTAATTTCCTTCTCCACATCAGCCACGACCTTGAGTCCTTCGAGCGTTTCGCCTCCACAGGGATCTGCGACAGCTGGGTGCTGATGATGGTCCGCCGTCAGGATGAACGTATCGCCCTTTTGAAGGAGCTGGGCGTTCCTTTTGTTTCCATCGGCCGGCCGGATGAGATGGAGGGGATCGATGTGGTGGACACGGATTTCGAGCAGACGGCCCGTTTGGCGCTGGAGCACCTGCTCGCTTTGGGGCACCGGCGGATCGCCTATCTGGCGGAACCCCTGGAGTTCGGCTACTCTGCGATCCGCCTTCGGGCGTATCTTGCTTTCTTAAGGGAATATGGGATGGAGGAGAGCGCGGAGTTGGTGGCGGAAACGGATGGGACGGAAGCGGGGACCGTGCGGGCATTGGAGGCGCTGTGGGCCAAAGGGCGCCCGATCACCGCGATCATCACCCACGATATCCCTGCTTTGACGGTGCTGCAGACCCTGAAAAGCTGGGGCCTGCGGATCCCGGAGGATGTCTCGGTGGTCGGCTGCTCCGACTCCCCGCTGGCGGCGCTGGCGGACCCACCGCTGACGACCATCAACCTGTATGTGCCTCAGATTGCCGAGGCTGCCGCGGAGGCCCTGGCCCGCCGGCTGCAGGAGCCGGATGCCCCGCCGGCCTGCATCCTGATCCCCGCCCAGCTCGTCGTGCGCAGCTCCACAGGTCCAGCGCCGGGCCGTGGATAAGCCTTCGGGTTGTTCACTGATGACCTGCTTTCATGCCAAGGCTCCTCCATTCAATGATTCTCCGGGATGCTGACGACGGGCGACATTAAGAGGGATGTCCCTGTTGCTGGGGATTCTAATTCCTGAACAGGAGGTGGAAGATGGTTCCGCGACGTTTCTCCTTGTGGGTAGCGGTGTTTGTGGCGCTGGGCCTGCTGTTGGCGGCCTGTGCGCAGCCGGCGACGCCCACCCAGGCGCCGGCCCCGACGCAGCCCCCGCAGCCGACCCAGGCGCCGGCCCCCACCCCGACCCCTGCCCCCAAGGTCAAGATCACCTATTGGGAGCAGGAGAACGAGGAGGTCGACGCCTTCCTGGATGAGCTGGTCGCCGACTTCATGAAAGCGCATCC
>NZ_JBHOQJ010000300.1:0-4571 GCF_042408365.1 Thermoflexus sp. | reverse complement strand
GCCTTTGGCGCGCGGCTCGGCCCCCAAAATATTTCTCATCCCCTTGTAGTAAGGGCGCTGAAGCGCCCGTTTCCGCGGCTCTCCGCCCCCTTCAAACGCAGCTGAAATCAGTCCGTAATCTGAATCCCCATGCTTCGGGCCGTGCCCGCGATCATCCGCATCGCAGCCTCGATATCTTCGGTGTTCAGATCCTTCATCTTGAGCTCCGCGATCTCCCGAAGCTGCTGTCGGGTGATCCGGCCGACGATCTGCCGGCTCGGCTCCGAAGAACCCTTCTCAACGCCAGCCGCCCGGCGGAGGAGATCCGAGACCGGCGGTGTCTTAAGCTCCATCGTGAAGGAGCCATCCGTGTAGATCGTGACCTCCACCGGCACGATCTGGCCGGCCATATGGGCCGTACGGGCGTTGTATTCCTTGCAGAAGGCCATCACATTCACCCCATGGGGGGCCAGCGTGGGCCCAATCGGGGGAGCTGGATTAGCCTTGCCCGCTTCGATTTGGAGTTTAATCACCGCTTTAACCTTCTTGGCCATAGATGCTCTCCTCTAAAAACTCAATAATGAAGGTGCAACCTCGTCGCGCTTGGTCCGCCTGAATTTTAGGGATACGCGGTGGAAGGGGAGATGGCCCCTCTCTTTGTACCCCCTCCCACAGCCCTTTGGGCTGCGGGGAGGGAGGCAATCGGTTTCTTCGTGGGGTGACCATCCAACCCCCGAAGATCCCCTCAGATCTTCTCAACCTGAGTGAAATCCAGCTCCACCGGCGTTTCCCGCCCGAAGAAGGAAACCAGAACACGGATCTTCGCTTTGTCGGGATCGATCTCGTCCACGATCCCCACAAACTCCGCAAAAGGCCCCTCGGTGATGCGAACCTTCTGCCCGGGCTTGAAAGTGACCCGAATCCGAGGCGCCTTGCTTTCCATGCGCTTGAAAATGGCCTGAACCTCCTCCGGCCGCAAGGGGGTGGGTTGATTGCCCATCCCCACGAAACCCGTCACCCCGGGCGTGAATCGAACCACCGCCCATGAGTCCTCATCCATGATCATCTCAACCAGGATATAGCCCGGATAAATCCGCCGCCGGACCGGTCGCTTCTTCCCCTCCCGGATCTCGATCTCCTCCTCCTCCGGAACCACGATGTTAAAGATTTTGTGCTGCATACCCATGGAGGCGATCCGCTGTTCCAGATTATGTTTCACCTTATGCTCGGACCCGGAATAACAATGGACGATGTACCAGGCCCGTTCCCGTGAGGCTGTTAACGGGCCCTCCTCCGTCCGGGGAACCTCGTCCTTTACCTCCTCCCCGGTCGGAGCCGAGGCGATTTCCTCCAGCTCGCTCAGCAATTCCTCCAAACGCTCCTCATCCGCCTCAAAGGACTCTAAAGAAGATGGGCGCTCCTCTTCCCAGGTCATGGATCTCCCTTTTACAAATTTTTCTTGCAGCTCCTGGAGCCGTGAAGGGAAAAATCATGCAGCATTCCGTCCAGGAAACAGGGGGGCTGGGCGGGATCCCCTCCACGCCCCGCCCAGCCCCCCTGCTCCCCGGCTTATTCCCTGGTTAGGGCGTAAATCAGCGCCCCCAGACCGACCAAGCTTCCGACAATCGCGAGGCCAAGACGGAGGGGATCCTGAGGCGTGGTGAAGATCCCTCCGAAAAGCCAGAAGAAGAAATAGTCCACCAGCCCCAGGATGATCGACATTCCAATCGTGACCGCCAGCACCACCCCGGTCAACCGATAGAGCTCCTGCCGGTCCGGCCAGCGGACCTTCTTGAGCTCCCCCTGAACCTCCCGTAGATACCGAAGGGGGGCCCACTCGCCTCGCAGGAATCGACGGGTCTCTGCAGCTTTCGCCACTGGTTACGCACTCCTTACAAGCAACAGGCTGTTCGAGGCCTCCAACACCTTCCATTATTTTACACAAACTGGGACACCGCTACGCGGTGCCCCAGGGTTCGAAAGGCAGGCCGGCCAGGACTCGAACCTGGAACCTGCGGATTTGGAGTCCGCTGCTCTGCCTGTTGAGCTACCGGCCTGCGGGTCACGAGAAGCTTAAGATCTAGGAGGATCGCCGAAGCCGATCTCCCCAGATCCTAAGGAGCTCTTCACCAACCCTCACTTGGTTTCCCGGTGTAGCGTATGCTTGCGACAGCGCGGGCAATATTTGCGCAGCTCCAGACGATTGGGATCGTTATTTCGGTTCTTCTGCGTCGTATAGTTCCGCTCTTTGCATTCGGTGCACGCCAGGGTGATCACCACCCTTACTTCCTTCGCCATAGCGACCTCGGCCGGATGGAGAGATGATTCAACAGACGATCGCTGGGCCGCCGCGACCTTCTAGTCAGCCGTAAGGCTCGCACCAACAATCCTCGGGCGGTCCAGCGTATTACTTTACCATGACTTCGCTCTTCTGTCCAGTCGCGGCGGGAGCCGATTCGTCAAGCCGCCTGACTGCTCCCTACGAAGTTAGGACACGCCCGCGAGCAGGAGATGGTCGAGTCATTCGTTGAGGTGAGCGGTCTCCCCGAACTGCTCTTTCAACGTAAGTTCGGAGATCTCCCCTCGCGATCCCCCCCGACCGCTTTCCAGTTTCCAGGAGATCGGAACTGCCCAGGGTGAACACCTTTCAATGCACCTGCCACACACCTCCCATCGATCCTCCGGGTCCCTCCCCCAGCGTTTCCCTATAGTCCTCCTGCGCCCTGTTCGAAGCCACGCCCGCATGCTGTGATCTGCTTTCTGCTACATCTTTTGCCCAAATCGCCAAATCGACTTCTTGCGGGAGCCATCCTGACTCGGCCGCCAGTTGCTTTATCTCACGAAGGTAGCATTTATAATCAGAGATCGAGAACTCCTTTTTCTCCTCGCCGAATATCTGTCTCCATCCACGAAAATCAATCGTCGCATACTTCGCTGGAAACACGAGCGCGAGAACAGCCGATGCGACACGTATGCCTACCCCGCGAATGCAGCACAAAAGGCGCAGTCGCAGCTCGGTCTCATAATCTTCGTCCGGATGAGTGATTGAAAGCGCCGCACCGGTCACTGTCCGAATGACATCCTCCGTATTCGCCTTCCGCTTTTCTTTCTGTCGCTCATATTGACCCCGTAGTTTCCAACCCAAAATCTCATCCAATTCTTCGGATGTCAAATATAGGGGCTGACGTTCGCTTCGCAGGCGTTTGAATTTGTCTTTTGGGGGCTCGGTCAACTCATAGTCGTCACTCGCTGTCTTGTATGGAATCAATTCGGTTCCTCTAATTATCTAATCCTCCCCGCGGCGCGCTCTTCATTCAGTCTCCTAATGGTTTGATTCTTGGTTTTGGTCCCTTGGGGATTTGGGGCCGAGCCGGGCGTGGATCGGATACGCCGCCTTCAGCCGTCGTTCATATTCGTCCTCGGCGCACAGCGGAGCTTCAGGCCGCGAGCGATATCCTTCCGGAAGGCCCCGATGGCGTGAGGCACGTCCTGCGCTGGATCGGCTCCAGCGCCGCCCGGCGATCGCCGAGCTTCGCCACATGCCAGCCCACGAGTTCGTCAAGATGATGATCGATTACTCCGAAGAACCAGCACCAGCCGTCCTCCTCGGTTACCGCCTTGATAGTCAAATTAGTGTCCAAGAAACCGGGTCCGAATTTATACTGTCAAGCGCATTTGCGAAAATATGGCTAGCGGATGAGCAAGACAAGGCGATGCAATCGGTACTGGAGCAAGTGGAGGCGCCTACAGAAGAAGAATGGGTAGTATAGTTTCTTAGGAGAAGCCCGGGATAGCACAAAGCACGGCAGTGTTCTGTAGGTTACAGGCTTACATTCCAGACTGATATTCCTCCTTGCTTAATCGCGTTGATCAGGAGCTGCGCATCGGAATCCGATATCTCAAGGCATGAAGTCTGCAGGATCGCCCCCCACCTCTTGTCCTTGCGTGGCAGGAAGCTGACCAGTGGGATCAAGGGCCTGAAATCAATGGGCAAGCCAGGATCGATGAGGACGGAGAAGTCAATCCGGTATGGGTACAGCCGGTCGGGCCATATCACTTCAGATGAATGATACACAGATTTGGTTGCCTCAGCGACCGCACCGAGTTGCGCTACCTTGATATAGAAGATCAAGATATCCCCGGGCTTGATCTGGCTGATCCTACAGTAGTTCTCATCTCCCCATCGGCGACAATCAAGACAGATAAGGTAGTTCTCCTCGGAGGTCACGAGGAGCCACTTTCGACCTGGATGCTTGAGGACTCGAACTTCCACAATTGTCCCCTGTTTTCTGCACGAAGAAATATCTTCGCCTTATACCTGTATTGGCGTTGCGTGAGAACGGATGAATAGTTATCCCGAAATTACGTGAGCCAAGCCCTACTCCAAGATTTTGGTGACGACGCCGGCGCCGACGGTGAGCCCCCCTTCCCGGATGGCGAACCGCAACCCTTCCTCAATCGCCACCGGGGCAATCAGCCGCACCCGCAGGTTCACATTGTCCCCAGGCATCACCATCTCCACCCCCGCCGGCAGCTCAATCTCCCCCGTCACATCCGCCGTCCGAAAGTAAAACTGCGGCTTGTACCCACTG
>NZ_JBHOQJ010000297.1:0-3311 GCF_042408365.1 Thermoflexus sp. | reverse complement strand
CAGCCCCGCAACCTGGCCAAGAGCGTGACGGTGGAATAACGCGGATGGAAGGCCGGCGCTGGTCGATCGTGATGGTGGGCCCCTTCGGGCTGCGGCCCCGGGGGACGATGCGGGCACGGGCGTTGCCGATGGCGAAGGCCCAGGTCCGTCGCGGCCACCGGGTGACCCTGGTGTTGCCGGCCTGGCAGAACCCGGAGGACGCCGGCCGGCGCTGGGAGGAGGACGGCGTGCAGATCCTCTATCCCCCGCTGCCTCGGGGCCCGTCGGTCCATTTCGAGCTCACGCGCCGCCTGGTCTATGAAACGTTGCGGCAACAGCCCGATATCGTCCATTGTTTTAAGCCCAAAGCCTACGCTGGGCTGGTCCACTGGATCTTATGGCGCCTGCGCTGCTGGGGTGGCTTTCGGGGGGCGTTGGTGTTGGATACGGATGACTGGGAGGGGCCCGGAGGTTGGAACGATCGCAACCCGTATTCCCCTCTGCAGCGCCGTTTCTTTGCCTGGCAGGAGCGCTGGGGCATGACCCACGCGGATGCCCTGACCGTGGCCAGCCGGGCTTTGGAGACGCTGGCATGGGCGATGGGGATCCCCCCGCGCCGGGTGTTCTACCTCCCCAACGCCGCGTGGTTCGTCGCCCCTTCCCGCCCGCCACCCTCGGGGCCGCCCCGGGTGCTCCTCTACACTCGGTTCCTGGAGTTCCCCCTCGACCGATTGCTTCACGTCATGGCCGGGCTGGCCTACCGGTCGCCCGAGTTGCGCTTTCTCTATGTCGGCGGATCGCTTGGGGACGAGGAGAAGCAGTTCCGGGAAGCTCTAGCCCGTGTGGGGTTGCTGGAGCGGGTGGACTGGGTGGGGTGGGTGGATCCCTCCCACCTCCCGGAGGTTTTGGGGCAAGGGCATCTGGCGCTCTATCTGATGGACGATGACCTGATCGGCCGGGCCAAGTGTCCGATGAAGCTCATCGACCTGTTGGCGGCGGGGCTCCCCGTGGTGGCGGACGCGGTCGGCCAGATCCCCGAATACATCCGCCATGGGGAGAGCGGCTGGCTGGTGCCGCCGGGGGATGTGGACGCGATGGTGGAGGCCGCCTGGAGGTTGCTTCAGGATCCGGAGGGGGCGTGGCGGTTGGGTGAAAACGCTCGGCGCTCCATCGCCAGTGCGCATCTGTGGGAACATCGCCTTCCGGCGCTGGAGGCCGCATATGTCCAAGCCTTGGGGGTCCTGGATGGCGGGCGGGTTCGTTAGGAGAGCTTCGATTGCGGAGGCGATTGCGCGGGTGCCGGTGGCCGTGCGATGGGGGGCGACGCTCCTTTGGATGGGGGTGATCTTTTTCCTTTCAGCACAATCCCAGCTGCCGCAGGCCCCGGAGCCGTGGCTGGATTTCCTGGCGAAGAAGACCACCCATGCTGTGGAATATGCCATCCTGGCCGCACTGGCCCGGTGGACCTTACGGGCTTATCCGCTGGAGAACCCTGGCCGCTGGGCCTGGGCTTGGGCTGCTTTTTATGCGTTGACCGACGAGGCCCATCAAAGCCTGGTGCCCGGCCGCCATCCCAGCGGCCTGGATGTGATGATCGATTTGGGAGGGGCCTGGATCGGGGCCGGGGGATGGCGGATGGCCCGAGTGGGCAGGCGCAAGGCCTGATCCTACGTTGGTAGGAGCACCCCTTGTGGGCGTCCCTTACGGATGTCCTGTGGGCATGCACAAGGCCTGCCCCTATAATGGACATCCACACCTTTTGTAGGGGCACCCCTTATGGGTGCCCCTACAACAGAGGGGGATCGCGATGCCGCGGTTGAACCATGTGGCCATCGTGGTAGAGGATTTGGAGGCGGCGCTGCCGTTCTTTCGGGATCTGTTGGGCCTGCCGCTGGCCCGCGTGGCCGATGTGCCCGCCGAAGAGGTTCGCATCGCCTTTTTCCCGATGGAGGGCGGGGAGATCGAATTGGTCGAGCCGACGACCTCCGAATCCGGCGTGGCCCGGTTCCTCGCCCGTCGGGGGCCTGGGTTGCATCACATTTGCGTGGAAGTCGACGATCTGGAGGCCACGCTGGGGCGGCTACGGGCCGCGGGGATCCAATTGATCCACGAAACGCCCCTCATCGGACACGATGGCACTCGATATGCGTTTATTCACCCGAAGAGCGCCTTCGGAGTGCTGGTGGAGCTGTATGAGCGAGTGGGAGGGAAAGCCTCAGGACGGGAGGGGGCTCCGGACCGGGATGGGGTTGAAGGCCCAAGGGGATAGCCGCGCGCTTCCGTGCCCTTTCGGGAATCAACCCCCATGGGATATCCTCTTACGGTTCCTGGGGGAGCACTGCTGATGCTGGTGTTCGACGGCCGGGTGATCAACGACCGCTTCCCCGGGATCGGGCGGTATGCGTACCGTCTGCTGGAGGCGATGCTGGCTTTGGAACCGGGGCTGGAGGTCCGTCTCCTCCACACTCCCGCGTTGCCGAACCGACGATGGGATGTGGAGCGCCTCGCCCGAGCGCCCGGCCTTCGGTTGGTGTCGATCCCGGTTCCCCCATTCCATCCGGCCGAACATCTGATCGTCCCATGGGTGCTCCGGCGATGGCCGGAGGCGATTATCCATATCCCGCATTACGCCGTCCCCTTGGGTTTGCTCGCTGGCCCCCATCGCCTGGCGGTGACCCTTATGGATCTTGCGCCGCTCCATCTGCCGGAGGCGTGGCCGTTTCTCCAGCGGGGAATTTATCGCCTCTGGCATCGTCTGGTTCTCGTCCGCGCCCAAGTGGTGTTCACCCTTTCCGAAGCCACCCGGGCGGACCTTCGGCGTTGGTTCGGTTCGCTCCGGCAGCCCGTGGTGGTGACCCCTGCCGCGGCGGACGCGCCGTATGGGCCCCAGCCTCCGGCGCATGTGGCGGCGGTCCTCCGACGTTATGGCCTTCAATCCCCCTATGCGCTCTACGTAGGCATCAACAAGCCTTCCAAGAACCTGGGGCGGCTGCTGGAGGCGTGGCGAAGGGTTCGGGAACATTTGGGCTCGGGATGGGCTTCCGCCCTTCTGGTGCTGGCTGGGCCGTGGGATCCACGATATCCCCTGACCTTAGGGGAGGGCGTTCGGCATCTGGGGATGGTTCCGGAGGAGGATCTGCCGGCGCTCTATGCGGGCGCCCGGCTTTTCGTTTTCCCCTCGTTGTGGGAAGGGTTCGGCCTCCCGGTGCTGGAGGCCATGGCCTGCGGCGTCCCGGTGGCCTGTTCGGACATCCCGGCGTTGCGGGAGGTGGCTGGAGAAGTGGCTCGGTTCTTCGATCCCCGGGATGTGGACGCGATGGCCCGGGCCATCG
>NZ_JBHOQJ010000238.1:0-15731 GCF_042408365.1 Thermoflexus sp. | reverse complement strand
GGTGCCCGGCTCACCACCCGAACACCTTTTATCCTCCCTCCCCACGGCCCTTCGGGCTGTGAGGAGGGGGGATCCAGGGGGATGGGGCCTCCCGCTTCCCTCCCAGCGTATCCTCAGTGTAGAATGTCCGGATTCATTGGCTGGGGTGCTCTGCTACAAACAAGGGTAGTCCCCCTGATTCGCAGTCCCGATCTTCCGGTTCGATGAGGGCTTCTCCTGATACGGCTTTGAGGTCTTGCAAGAACCGTGAAGGCCGCCTGCAGCGGCCTTCTGCTCCTTAAAGCTGCCCATATCCCGCCTCCCGAGCCGCTTTGAGGAAGCAAAAACCGTGCTGACGGCACCGTGGCCGGAGCGGCCTACAACCGGGCCAACCGGCTGATTTCGCTGGTGAATCGCCGTCTGGACGGGACGATCATCGCCGCCTTTGCATACGAGGTGAACAGGGTGGGGCTGCGGACGGTGATGACGACCACGGCCGTGGGACGGCCGTCTTCGAGGTCACCTATACGATGCAGCGGACCGGCTGTTGGAGGCGGTGCGGGTCAGCGGGCCATCCCAGCAAACCCAGCGCTACGTCTACGCCTACGACGCCAACGGCAACCGCTTTGGCGTTCGCCTCTACGATCCCCGGGCGGGGGTGTGGGTGGTCTGGGAGCCGCTGCCGGGGCAGGCCTGGGCGCCCCGGGCGTGGCATCGGTACCAGTATGCGTTCGCCAGCCCGGTGAACTCCGCCCCCTAAACTTCAAAGCCGCCCCTCCATCCATGACCACCACGAACACAACCCGGGAGGGCGCCTTCAGCAGCCCTCCCGGCCGTTCCAGAAGCACAACCCCGGCGGCGGCCGCATGGAGCCTAAAGCATCTCGAAGATCCCGGCGGCGCCCATGCCGCCCCCGATGCACATGGTGACCATCCCGTAACGGCCGCCCCGACGGCGCAGTTCATTCAGGATCTGAACCGTCAGTTTGGCCCCCGTGCACCCCAACGGATGCCCCAGGGCGATGGCCCCGCCGTTCACGTTCACCCGATCGAGATCCATCTCCAGCTTCCGGATCACCGCCAGGGCCTGGGCGGCGAAGGCCTCGTTGAGCTCGATCAGATCGATGTCCGTCAGCCGCAGCCCGGCCATCCGCAGGGCCTTCGGGATGGCCTCCACCGGGCCGATGCCGAACAGATCGGGCGGCACCCCCGCGACCGCGAAGGCGACGAACCGGGCGATGGGCTTCAGGCCCAGGGCCTCCGCCCGCTGCCGCTCCATCACCACCACGGCCGCCGCCCCATCGCTCATCTGCGAGGAGTTCCCCGCCGTCACCACCCCGCCGTTCTTGAAGGCCGGCGGGAGTCGGGAGAGGGCCTCCATCGACGTGTCCCGCCGGGGCCCTTCGTCGGTGTCGAAGATCACCTTGCGCCGCACCACCCGGCCATCCTCGGCCGGCTCCGCCACTTCCACCTCAAGGGGAACGATTTCGTCCCGGAACTTGCCCGCATCGATGGCGGCGATGGCCCGCTGGTGGCTGCGAAGGGAGAAGGCGTCGGCGTCTTCGCGGGAGATGCCGAACTTCTCCGCCAGCCGCTCCGTCCCCAGCCCCATGCTGATGAACACCTCCGGCCAGGCCGACGCCAGCTCCGGGTCGGGGCGCAGCGTGAAACCCGTCATCGGCACCAAGGACATCGATTCGACCCCGCCGGCGATGATGATCTCCGCCCCGCCGCTCATAATCCGCTCCGCCGCGAGGGCGATGGCTTGGAGCCCGGAGGAGCAGAACCGGTTGATGGTCATGGCGGGGACGCTGACCGGAAGGCCGGCCTTGAGGGCGGCGATGCGGGCGATGTTGAGCCCCTGATGGCCTTCGGGCATCGCGCAGCCCAAGATCACGTCGTCCACCATCCCCGGCTCCACCCCCGGGGCCCGCCGCAGCGCCTCGGCGATCACCGTCGCCGCCAAAACCTCCGGCCGCGTGGTCCGAAGGGTCCCCTTCTTCGCCTTCCCCACGGCCGTCCGCACGCCGGAAACGATCACTGCCTCACGCATCGTGGGCCTCCTGGCTGGATGTTGAAGGATGGGGAAGAACCCTTGGGACGCCCTTCCCCATCCGCTCCCCACGCCGCCTCGGGGGCGCAGGGGCAAAGGAACTTGCTCAATTCCTCAGGATCTTCCCGGTCTGCAGGAAGTGCCAGATCCGCTCCTGGGTCTTCGGCTCGCCGCACAGCGAGAGGAAGGCCTCCCGCTCCAGGTCGAGGAAGTGCTCCTCGTCAACCCACGTGGGCTCGGGGTGATCCCCGCCGCAGAGCACGTAGGCCAGCTTCTCCCCGATCTTCGCGTCGTGCTCGCTGATGTAGCGGGCCTCGCGCAGCTGCCACACGCCGATCCGCAGGGCCGCCAACAGATCCCGGCCAGCGGCGTAGAGTTTGGCCTTCAACGGCGGCCGGTAGCCGGATTCGGCCAGGCGAAGCACCTCGCGCTTGGCCTCGTAGAGCAGGAAGTCCGGGTTCATCACGATGCGGTCCTCGTCGCTCAGGAAGCCCAGGGCCCGCCCCTCCTCCGCGCTGGTCGCCACCTTGGCCGTCCCGATGGTCTCGAAGATCCGACGGAGGAACGGCAGCGGATCGGCGTTCTCCGTCCGCATCGCAGGCGTTAAGACCCGGCGGATCATCTCCTTGCATCCACCGCCTGCCGGGATCAGGCCCACCCCCACTTCCACCAGGCCGATGTAGGTCTCTGCGGAGGCCACCATGCGGGCGCCGTGCATGGCCACCTCGGCGCCGCCGCCCAAGGTCATCCCGAACGGCGCGGTGACGATGGGCTTGTGGAAATAGCGCATGGTCATCATCAGGTTCTGCATCGTCCGGACGCCCTGCGCGATGGCCTCGAACATCCCCTGCTGGGCGGAGACGCCGATGACGAAGACGTTGGCCCCGGCGCAGAAGTGCTCCCCCTGATTGCCGATGACCATCCCCACCCAGTCCTCGCGGTCCAGCCGCTCCAGCGCCCGCTGCATCATCGCAAAGATATCGGGGTCCAGGGCGTTGGCCTTGGTGTGAAACTCCAAGCAGAGGACCCCATCGCCCAGATCGATCAGACTGGCGCTGGGGTTGCGCTCCAGCACCCGACCCTCGCGCTTGAGATCCTTGAGGATGATGGCCTTCGGATGGGGGACCAAGCTCTGATAGGTTCCCGTCTTGAAATCGTAATACCCCACCACGCGGCCGTTCTCGTATTGGTAGAACGTCCGGTTCCCGGCCGCCAGGAATGCCTTCACCCATTCCGCCACCGGCCAGCCCCGGGCCTCGATGCGGGCCGCCGTCTCCGCCACCCCCAGGGCATCCCATGTTTCAAAGGGGCCCAGCTCGTAGTTGAAGCCCCAGCGGATCGCCTGATCCACCGCCACGATGTCGTCGGCGACCTCGGGCGCCACATAGGCCGCATAGGCTAGGTAGAAATCCAGCACCTCCCGCACGAACTGGCCCGCCCGGTCCTCTTGGGCCACTAAGAAGCGGAGGCGCTCTCCAAGGTCCTCGATCTTCAGCGCCCGCCCCACCGAGTCCCAGCGTGGCTTCCGCGGCGGCTCGTATTCCAGGGTCTCCAGGTTCAACGGCCAGTATTGGGGCCCCTCCGGGGTCTCGACTTTCTTATAAAAGCCTTGGCCCGCCTTGTTCCCCAGCCAGCCTCGTTCGATCATGGCCGCCATGACCCGGTTCATCGGGGAATCCTTCACCAGAGCCACGAAGGGATCACGGGCCAGGGCGGCTACCGTGTGCTGACCCACATAGGCCGCCACATCCAGGCCCACCAGATCCAACAGCCGGAAGGTGGCGGTCTTCGGCCGCCCGATCAGCGGGCCGGTGAGGGCATCCACCTCCTCCACGGTGTAGCCGTTTTGCAGGGTATATTGGTTCGTGAACGCTCCGGCGATGAACCCGATGCGGTTGGCGATGAAGTTGGGGGTGTCCTTGGCCAAGACCACCCGCTTGCCCAGGCGGACCTCCAGGACGTGCCGCAAGGCTTCCAGGACCTCGGGCTTCGTGGCCGGGCCGGGGATCAACTCCACCAGCTTCAGGTAGCGGGGCGGGTTGAAGAAGTGGGTGCCGGCGAAATGGGCGAGGAACTCCGGGGAACGCCCGGCGCCGATCTCCCGCAAGGGAAGGCCGGAGGTGTTGGTGGTGACGATGGCCTCCGGCTTGCGCACCGCCTCCACACGGGCCATCACTTCCTGTTTGACCGCCAGGTCCTCCACCACCGCCTCGATGATCCAATCCGCCTCGCGGAGCCGATCCCAGTGGTCCTCCGTGTTCCCGATTCGGATCAGCCGCGCTCGTTCCTCCACGAAGAAGGCCGCGGGTTTTGCCTTCTGCGCGCGCTCCAACCCGGCTCGGACGATCCGGTTGCGCACCGCTGGATGCTCCAGCGTCAGACCCTTCGCCTCCTCCTCCGGCGTCAGGGATCGCGGGGGGATATCCAGCAAGTCCACCGGGAACCCCGCGTTCGCCAGATGGGCCGCGATGGCCGCGCCCATCGTCCCCGCACCGATCACTGCCACCCGTCGGATGGTGTAGCCCATCGGAAGCCTCCTCCAAATTGTTCTTTCGACACTGCGGACAGCCATCTCCAGGCGTTACGAGCCGGCCGCGGATGCGGGGGGTTCGGGGACATCTAGGTCGAGCGAACGCCCCCGCCCGCGGATCCACCGCAGGATCACCTGAGCGGTTTCCTCGGGCCGCTCCATCGGGAAAAGATGGCCCCCTGGGATCACTTCGAACTGGGCATCCGGTTTCAGACGGCGGAAGCGGCCTTCCGAATCCGCTGTGAACGTGTCCGTCGCCGCCCCACGCAACACCAGGGTGGGCACTGGGATGTGAGGGACGAACCGCCAGGCATCATGGGGGACGTTCACAAAGATGTGGACCTCCCACTCGGGCGGATAGGCCAGGACGACCTGACCATCCCGGGAAGGGCGCAGGCCCTCCTCCAGATAGCCAGCGAAGGCATCCGGGTGCCACGCGGCGAACAGCGGGCGGGATCGGAGATGGACGGCGGCGGCCTCCCGATCCGGCCAGACCCGCCGTCGTCGGCGGGCGCGCCGGGCCAGCGGATGGAGCCGCGCCCCCAGGCCCAGCGCCCGAAGGATCCGGAACAGCTGCAACACCTTGGGATCCATCAGCACGGGGTCCATCAGCACCAGGGCCCGGAAGAGATCCGGGCGCCGCACCGCGGCGACCATCGTGATCACCCCGCCCATGGAATGGCCGATGCCGATGGCCCCCCGCCAGCCCAACGCATCGAAGGCCTCGATGAGGTCCTCCGCCAGGGTATACCAGGTGATCCCCCGTCGAGGGCTCTCCCCATCCGGCCAGAGGGGGCGAGGGAGCAGGCTCACCCCGTGGCCAGCGGAGGCCAGGGCCTGCATCAGCGGCCGGTAACATCCGGGGGGGAAGCCGTTCGCCACCGCCAGGTGGATCAGCGGGCCCTCCCCCCCGAAATCTCGGATCCGCTGCGCCCAGCTCACCCCAGCACCTCCTCCACAAACGCCCGCACGAGGCGATCCCGCTCCGGATGATAGCCCAGCACGATGGTGTAGTGGGTGGTGTTCGGCACCTCTACGATTCGCACCTGGGGGATCACCTCGCGGAGCAGATGCTCTTCGTCCTCGGTGAAGAAACGATCGTGCGGCCCGAAGGTGCCCACGGGAGCCTTTACCAACAGCGCCGGGCATCGGATCCGCCCTCGGTAAGCGCGCAGCCGCTCGTTCCAGATCGTCCCCAGCTCCATCGCCTCCAACTTCCCCAACCGGGAAGGGAACTTCACCCGCACCCGGCCATCCGGCTCTTGGATCAGGCCCGCCTCCAGGATCGGCATCAGGCGCTCGTCGAACGGCTGCAGGAAGGGCATCGAGCGGATCAGTTCCCGGAAGGCCTCCGGGGAGGGCAGCTCCTCCAACCGGGCGTTCAGCACCTGGTTCAGGGATTCAGAGAAAGCGCGGGAGGGGAGCGGCCCGCCATCGAACAGAAGCACCCCCTGGACCCGATCGGGGTGTTCGGCGGCGACGGCCATGGCCAGCATGGCACCCAGAGAATGACCCATCAGCAACGCGCCCGCCGGAGCGAGCGCCTCTAACACCGCCCGGATATCCCGGAGATGGGCGTCCAGGCCATAAGCCCGCTCATCGGCAGGCTGCTCGCTTCCCCCGCGGCCGCGCAGATCCATGCTCAACACCCGATAGGGCGGGTTCAGCGCTGGGATCAGGGGCAGGAAAGTCTCCGCATAACCCGTCAAGCCGTGGAGGGCGAGGATCGTCCCTTTCTCCCCCGGCCACTCCAGGACGCGAAGTCGAACCTCGCCGGATACCCAGTGCGTTCGCGGTTCCATCTCACGAGACCTCTCGATGTTCGATTCGTGGGGGCAGCACTTGCGCCCCACGGGTTCCAAGGGATGTGGTTCCAAACGCTACGCCAGCCCGCCGGTCAGCGAGAGGCCCCCATCCACCACGAAGACCGCCCCGGTGATGTAGTCGGCCGCCGGCGAGACCAGGAACAGGGCCAGACGGGCTACATCCTCCGGTTCCCCGAACCGCCCTTGAGGGGTCGCCTGCAGGATCCGTGTGGCGATCTCCGGCGTGCTCCACAGGAGCTCGCTGAAGCGGGTGCGGATGACCCCGGGGGCGATGGCGTTCACCTGGATGTTGTCCGGAGCGAGCTCCAGGGCCAACAGCTGAGTGAGCATAATCACGCCGGCCTTTGAGACGCCGTAGAGGCCCATCCCCGGGGAAGGGCGCAAACCGGCCACCGAGGCGATGTTGAGGATCTTGCCCCGCTTTTGCGCCCGCATCACCGGAACGGCCGCCTTCGCCACCCGCCAGTAGCCCAGGAGGTTCACCTCCAGGATCTTTTGCCACTGGCCCTCATCCGCTTCGAGGGTAGGGCCGAAGTGCGGGTTGGTGGCCGCGTTGTTCACCACGATGTCGACCCGGCCGAAGGCCCGAACCGTCTCCTCCACCAGCCGCTCCACTTCCGCCATCCGGCCGGTGTGGGCGGGGCAGGCGATGGCCTCGCCGCCCAGGCCCCGGATCTCCTCCAGCACCGGGGCCAGGTTCTCAGCCTTCCGGCTCGCCAGGACCACCCGGGCGCCGGCCCGGGCCAGGGCGTAGGCGATGGCCCGCCCGATGCCCCGCGAGGCGCCCGTCACGATCGCCACCTGATCTCGCAGATCGATTGGGATACTCATCGCCGTCCTCGCCCCTCCGGGATCCGCCGGATCCCCAGACCGCTCATTTGGTCGAAATGATGATCGAAAGCGAAAACCTCCTGAACGTTGAGCTGCTGGGCCACATGCAGAATGGCGCAATCCACAAAACTCCAGGCCTTATCCCGAAAGCGCTGGAACAGCGCCCATGCCTCTGAGAAATCCTCCCCCTTCACGGGATAGAAGGTGAAAGGTGGGCCGGCCAGCAATTCCTGCCCCACCTGGATGGCCAGCTCCGATCCCAGCGCCCGTTTCACCAGGGTCACGATCTCCACCCAGACCAGATCCAGAAGGAGATATTCGGCGTTCCGAAGCCGGAGCGCTGTCTCCTTGGCGATGGGATGATTCGGATCACTGGCATCCACCAGCGCGTAGAGGGCGCTGGTGTCCACAATCAGCCGGGGTCGAGGCAAAGGTCCCCTCCTCCGCGTTGAAAGCTGGCTAGAGCCGGCGCCCCGTTTCGCCCGCCGTTCCCTTGCGGGGCGCCTTTCGACGGCGTGGAGGGGACGGATAGAGCCAGTCGTCCACGTGCTCGCTGATGGCCGGGCCGCGCTGGCCGCTTTGGCCCTTCCCAACCAGCGTCCAGAAAGCGCTTTGCTCGATGGTCGGCCACCCGTCGCGCGCCCTCCACGCCTCGATCGCCTCCCGGACCAGGGACGAGATCGAGACGCCGCGCACCCCAGCTTCGTGGCGCAACCAGCGATACTGTTCCTCCTCCAGGACGATCTGAATCCGGCGCATCCTTAGCCACCTGTGGGTGTGTAATTCATGATCCATTATACACATCCATGCGGGCCCACAGGCGAGCAGGGGCACCCCTTGCGGGTGCCCCTGGAGCGGGTCCAAGGCCCACCCTTCACTTCAGCTCGCGGCTGGTCAGCCCGAGGACGCGGCGGGCGACGATCAGGGTGTTGATCTGGCCCGTGCCCTCGTACAGGTCGTTGATCTTCGCGTCCCGCATCCATTTCTCGACCAGGTGGCGGGTGGAGTAACCCAGCGGCCCCAGGATCTCCACCGCCTTGTAGGTGATCCAGGTCACCGCCTTGCCCGCCTTCACCTTGGCCATGGAGGCCTCCAGGGCGTTCGGTTTCCCCTGATCCAACATCCATCCCGCCCGCAGCGTCAGGAGCCACGCCGCCTTGTGCATGGCCTCCATCTCCATCACGTCCCGCTCGATGGCCGTCAGCTGGTGTCGCGGGAGGCCGTAGCGGATCCGAATGCCTTCCTTCTCCAGGACCTCCTTCGTGAACTCGATCGCGGCGCGGGCGATGCCCAGGGCCCCGGCGGCCACCACCGGCCGGGAGGCGTCGAACGTCACCATCACCCCCTTGAACCCATCGGTGCGCGCCGTGTCCAGGATCTCCGGGCTGCCCAGGATGTTGTCGAGGGGGATGCGGGCGTTGTCGAAACGGATGGCCGCGGTGTCGCTGGCCCGGATGCCCAGCTTGTGCTCCCGCTTGGTGATGCTCACCCCAGGGGTCCCCGCCTCGACCACGAAGGGCTTGATCCCCGCCCGACCGGCCGTCTTATCGATCGTCGCCCAGACCACCACGATGCCATCCGAAGCTTCCAGGGCCAGGTATCCGTTCGTGATGAAGATCTTCTCCCCATTGAGCACCCAATGCCCGTCCTCCCGTTTCGCCGTGGTCTGGATGGCCGAGACATCCGAGCCCGCGCCCGGCTCCGTCACCGCCATCGCCCCCCACTTCGGCCCGCCCTCGGTATAGCGCTTAAGGAAGCGAACCTTCTGCTCCGGGGTGCCCACGGCGTTGATCGAGTAGCCCGCCAGGCCCGGCCCAGGCATGCATAGATACAGGCCGGCATCGCCCCAGGTGAGCATCTCCACCAAAAGGATCATCCGGAGGTTATCGTAACGCGGCCCCTCGCGCTTCTTCTCCGTCGGCTGCTCCCCGGCCAGCTGACGCTCCGCCCGCCGCACAATCCGGGTCCAATCCTGCTGCACGATGGGCCACATGGTGTTCACGAAATCCCAAGGGATCTCGTGCTCGTGCTCATCATAGTAGCGGGCGTTGGGCCGCATGAGCTGTTCCGCGACCATGCGGGCCATTTCCCGCTGTTGCTGGATTTCCTCCGGGATCTCAAAGCTGATCATGCGCCACCTCCCAATGCCTCTTCTGTTTGGAGGATATACGGCCGAGGAAGCGGATGGCCCCACCCCCTGGATCCCCCCTCCCCCCGGCCCTTTGGGCCGCAGGGAGGGGGGGAGGAAAGATCCTTTGGGGGTGAGATCTCCTTCCCCTCGGTTTTCTTCACCCGGGCGCCACGTTTCCCCCGCCGAGGAACCCGCGAACCGCTCACACCATCACCAGCCCCTCGAGCATGGGGAGGCCGCGGGCGTTGCGCAGCCACATCTCCACCGGGTGATCCCGAATGTAGCCGTGGCCGCCCAGGGTCTGAACCGCCCCGTCGGTCACCCGCAGGGCCATGTCATCGGCGAAAAGCTTCGCGAGATACGCCTCCCGGCTCACCTCCTCCCCCCGATCCAGCTTCCACGCCGCCTCCCAGACCATGAGCCGGGCCGCGTCGATGTCGATGGCCATCTCAGCGATCATGAAGGCGATCGCCTGGCGATGGGCGATGGGCTCCCCGAACTGCACCCGCTGCTTGGCGTAATCCCGCGCGTACTCGAAGGCTCCCCGGGCCAGCCCGACCGCCAACGCGGCCAGAGCCACCCGCGAGCGCTCCAACAACCGCTCCATCGAGATGCCGTTCTCGCCCCCCACGCGCTGGCAAAGGGGAACCCGACAATCCTCCAAGGCGATCTCATAGGTCGGCAGGGCGCGGATCCCCGCGTAGCGGTCGCGCTCCTTCACCACCAGCCCCGGCGTCCCCTTCTCCACCAAGAAGGCCTGGGTTCGCCCGTCCTCGCTGGCGTAAACCAGGAGCAGCTCCGCCTCCGCCGCCATGGGGACCCCGATCTTCACCCCGTTGAGGACATACTCCTCGCCCTCCCGGCGGGCGGTGGTCTTCAGCTGGAACGGATCGAACAGGAAGCTGGGCTCGATCAGGGCGGCCGCCGCCTTGATGAAACGCTCCTCACAGAACCGGGGCAGGTAGGTCTTCTTCTGCTCCTCGGTCCCGTAGAGCAGGATCGGGAGGGCCACCGCGTGAGGGGCCAGCAGATAGAGCGAAAGGGTGAAATCGCCCCAACCGAGCTCCTCCAGCGCCAGGACGCTCGTCAGGGCCGAAGGCTCGCCGAACCCCCCATACGCTTCCGGGATCATGCTGGGGAGCAACCCGATCGACCACCCACGAAGGATCACATCCTCCGGAACCTGGCCCGTCTCATCGCTCTCCCGCGCCACCCGGCGCAGGTGCTCCTCAGCGAAGGCGTGGACCGTTTGGATCAGCATCCGCTGTTCATCCGTCGGCTCAAATGAGATCATCGCCTTCCCTCCTCCTGAGAACTTGAAACCCTTAAGCCGCCGCTCACTCCCGCAGGGTCCGCAGGCCGATCAGCAGCGTGAAATCCCCCTCCCAGCGCAACTTCCCCGTGGCGAAGGCCAGCTGGCCGTCCAGCTCCCCGCGCTGCATGGAGCTGTAGTCCGTAGTGGTCATGCGCAGCGTCCCGGAGGGCTCCGCCGCCCCGTTGTAAACGGCCGTCGCCCGCCACAGGGTCCCATCCGGCCGCTCCAGCTCCAGGCGCACGGTTCCCTTCAGGCGCTGGAGCGCCTCGAAGCGACGCCGGGTCCGAAAGGCCAGGTAGGGAGGTTCGCCGAGGTAAAGACGTCCTGTGATCGCCTCCCGCCATTCGTCGGCGCCGAGGATCAGCTCCACATGAGGCGTCTCCCTGCTCTCTCCCTCGATCACCGAGAGGCGCTTGCCATCCTCCACCCGTAGGGTGAAGACCTCCCCATCCACCCGATAGCGGACGACCAGCGTGGTCCCCTCCATTTCCTCCGGAGGTGCAGCCGCAACAGCGGCCTCGAAGAGCCGGGGGGCCCATTCCATGAAGAAGGCGCGGACGGAGACATCGGGGGGAACGGTCGGCAAAGGCGCGGCAGCCGGCGCGGCCTCCCGCAGCAGCCGCCGGAGCACCTTCCCCACCATCGACTTGGGAAGGGAATCCCGGAACTCCACGCTCCGGGGGACCTTGTAAGGCGCCAAGTTCCGTCGGCAGTGTTCCACGATCTCCTCTTCGGAGGCCTGGGCGCCGGGCTTGAGGACCACGTAGGCCTTCACCGCCTCCCCACGGTAGGGATCGGGGACGCCGACCACAGCGGCCTCCAGAACCGCGGGATGGGCGTAGAGAACCTCCTCCACCTCCCGCGGATAGACATTGAACCCGCCGGTGAGGATCATATCCTTCTTGCGGTCCACAATGTAGAAATAGCCATCCTCATCCATCCGGGCGATATCCCCCGTGTAGAGCCAGCCGCCTCGCAACGTCTGAGCGGTCTCCTCCGGTCGGTTCCAGTATCCCTTCATCACCTGGGGTCCCTTGATGACCAGCTCCCCGATCTCGCCGGGCTCCAGCTCACGGGTCCCTGTCTCCACGTCCACAATGCGCGCATCCGTGTCGGGGATCGGGAGCCCGATGCTTCCCAACTTCTTCAGGTTCATGATCGGGTTGATGTGGGTGATGGGGGAAGCCTCCGTCAGGCCATAGCCCTCGATGAACGTGCCCGAGGAAAACCGGGCGAATTGCTGGATCACCTCCACCGGCAGGGGGGCGGCGCCGCTGTTGCAGAGGCGGATGGAGTCGAGGCCGGATTCGGCCACCCGCGGATGGTTCAAGAGGGCAATATACATCGTCGGCACCGCCGGCAGGAACGTGGGTTGGTAGGTCCGAATCGCGTTCAGCGTTTCGTCCACATCGAAGCGAGGGAGAAGGATAAGGGTGGCCCCGTTAAACATCCCCACGTTCATCAGGGAGGTCATGCCGAAGGAGTGGAAGAGGGGCAACACGACCAGGTAGCGCTCCTCCCCCCTCCGGACGAACTCCCGGGCCCAGACATAGGCCTGGATCACGTTGGCGAACAGGTTGAAATGCGTGAGCATCACCCCTTTCGGCAGGCCGGTGGTGCCGCCCGTGTAGGGGAGGACCGCCACGTCCTCCATCGGGTTCACCGGGGGTTGGAAGAACCGCTCCCCCGCCCGTTCCATCAAATCCGCCCAGCGATAGAGCCCGGGCCCGGTCGGCGTCTCAACGCTCATCCCCTGGGCCTGAACCCGCTGGAGGTAAAGCGGCCGGACGGCCTCCGGCATGTAATCCTGCAGGCCGGCGAAGATCACGAGCTCCGGCCCGGCTTGCTCGCGCACGGCCATGACCTTCGGGGCCATGGTGTCCAAAGCGATCAGGGCCCGCATCCCACTATCCTCCACCACATAGCGGAGCTCCCGTTCCACATAGAGGGGGTTCAGGGGAACGACGACCGCGCCGAGGCGGAGGATGGCATAGAAGGCGATAAAGAATTGCGGGCAATTGGGCAGCATCAACCCCACTCGATCCCCCGGTCGGATCCCCAAGGCATCCAGCGCGGTAGCGAAGCGGACGGAATGCCGGCGGAGCTCCCTATAGGTGAGCTCCGCCCCATAGAAAATCGTCGCGGTGCGATCCGGATACTGGTTCGCCGCGAAATCCATCAGGGCGCTTAAGGGCTGCCGTGGATAGGTCAACGAGCGTGGCACCCAGAAATCATAGAAGCGATGCCATCGCCGCTCCTCCATGGCCACCTCCCTAAACTCTTGAGCCGGAGTTTTCCAACAACCTGAATGGCGCAATGGGGCCGACTTGCCCCTCTTTGCCCCTGGTATCGGAGCGCCGCCGTCCATCCCCTCCCCGAGGTCGGAGGACAGGGGCCGAGCGCCTTCCATCCCACCTTGAGAGATCCAGATCAGCGACCACGTGGGCTAAGAACATCACGGCGCCCGTCTCCCCAGCGGAGGGAAAACGGGAAGGGTGGGACCCCGAAAGGGAAAGGGCGGGGCCTAAGCAAAGACCCCCGCCCCACCTCCTCTGGCTATGACCCGATGCGGAAGAACGAAGTGAGGCGCGTGGCCAACATCATGTTCCCGCTGACCTTCAGCTTGCCGCTCATGAAGGCTTTCATCGCATCCAGCTTCCCGGTCGCGATATCCACAAAGTCCTGAGCGTCCATCGTCAGCGTCACATCGGCCTTCTCGGCCTTGCCCTCGTGGACGGAGCAGGCGCCCTGGGCGATCACCAGATACCAATCGCCGCCCCCCTCCCCGGTGAGGGAATATTGGATCGTTGCGCTCACACCCTGGGCCTTATCCGGCTGGAAGGCCTCAGGCATCCGCATAATCACGTCCCGCGCCGTCAGCTCGCTCATGGATCCCTCCTTGTGAAGAGGTTGAAAAAATGAAACGGATCGTTTGCTTCCAGCCTGCTCGATCCATGCCCAGAGGCACCGAAGCAAATGAATCTCATCAGCGAACGGTCGCGTCTCCCCGGTATGGAGATCCGATACCTCCCCTCGCAACCGTCCCTGGCTTTGGGTCTCCTCCAGCCAGATCCGCACCATGAAAGAAACTGCCCGCGGCCTTTGTCGCCCCACATCGGACCCCAATATCTAAACAATAGAGAGGGCTTGGGGGCGGGGCCTTCCGCCTCCTCTCGCGAGCTCCCAACCACATAATCCCTACGAGAAGGAGATCGAAGCGTGGAGAGCCCCTTTCCCCTTCCCCCTCTGCAGGAAAACAAACGCCGAAGTGCCCGGCTCCCAATCACCCCGTTGGGCTGCCCAGGCCTTTAGGGAGAAGATCAACGGCGTAATCCTACAAAATACCTTAATCCTTTAAAGTTCAGAGGAAGTTCAAGCGCTCTTCCTTGCTTCCGCCAGTTTGTGAATCCATGAACTAATGCTTTGTCCATATCTTTTGAGGTTTGATGGTCCTTGAGGATCTTCGGGGGGTCGGGGCCATCCGCCTCTGCACTGCGGATCCCCAACTGAAGGGGATCAGGCACCCCAGCTGGGTTCACCTGGGTGGTTTCGTAAAACCTCCCGTTGCAGGTAGCGCTTCATCCACATTTGTTTTAGGGATATGCGGCGGAGAAGCAGTAGTCCCCCCGAAGGGTGCGGATGATCCCACGGCCTGGCGAAGGCGGACAACCCGACCCCTAAGGAGCACCCACACCAAGAGGTGGATGCCTCCGGTCGGGGCAGGCCCTGCGCCTGCCCTGGGGCGCTCCCGGGGTGCCTCTCCATAGGCACATCCCGCGTTGGGAGGACTACCCCCTCGCAAGCGCTTGGGCGATCAGACGCATCATGGTGGAGATTACCGGGCAACGCGGGAGGTCCAGCCTGCCGGGGGAGAAATTGACGGAATCCCTTGGGGTTTTTAGAATTAAGGGCAACTCCCCTGACCATTGGATCCACGCGCGATGCTCCCGCAACGAGCAAAGGGCGGTGGGAAGGAGGGTCAAAGGGCAGACCGTGTCACCTGAGGATCCAGTCGGGCTTATAAAGGAGGGTCCATGGTCTCTTCGATTGAGGAGGTCCGACAACGCCTGGCCGCCCAGCAGTATATCGCCTCCGATGAGATCGCCACCACCGTTTTCCTCGCCGAACGCCTGGGCAAACCGGTGCTGATCGAGGGTCCCGCTGGGGTGGGCAAGACGGAGCTCGCCAAAGCGTGGGCGGCCGCCGCCGGCCGCCCGTTGATCCGCCTACAATGCTATGAGGGCCTGGATGAAACCAAGGCGCTTTACGAGTGGGAATACGCCAAACAGATGCTCTACACCCAGCTGCTGCGGGACAAGCTGAACGCGGTCCTGGCGGACGCCTCGACGTTGCGGGAGGCGGCGGATCGCATCGCCCAGGAAGAGGACGTCTTCTTCTCCATCCGCTTCCTGCTCCCCCGCCCGCTGCTGAAGGCCATCCTCTCCGACGAACCGGTGGTCCTCCTGATCGATGAGATCGACCGCGCCGATGCCGAATTCGAGGCCTTCCTCCTGGAGGTCCTCAGCGACTTCCAGGTCAGCGTCCCAGAGTTGGGCACCCTGCGGGCGAAGCACATCCCCACGGTTTTCCTCACCAGCAACAACACCCGTGAGCTGAGCGAGGCCCTCAAGCGGCGTTGCCTTTATCTGTTCATCGATTACCCTTCTCTAGAGCAGGAACTGGCGATCGTCCGCTTGAAAGTGCCGGAGCTCGCCCCGCAGCTCGCCCGCCAGGCCGTGGAACTGGTGCAGCGCCTGCGGCGGCTCGACCTCAAGAAGCAGCCCAGCATCAGCGAGACGCTGGATTGGGCGCGGGCGCTGGTGGCCCTGAACGCCCAGCACCTGGACCGCAAGACCCTGGAGAGCACCCTGGCGGTTCTTTTGAAACATGAGGCCGACCTCCAGCGGGGGCGGCGCCTGCTGGAAGGCGGCGAGGAGCCCCGGCGCCCCCGCTCATTCCCGCGCTGGACCACCGATTCATAAGCAGTGCTTGGTCCATACCAATAGGCCAATGGCCTCCTCCAAATTCCCCAGCTCAGGGGATTTCCATGAAGAGCGGCCCGCGTAC
>NZ_JBHOQJ010000237.1:0-5242 GCF_042408365.1 Thermoflexus sp. | reverse complement strand
CCATGTGCTTGATCCACAGCAGCCGTTCCACGTCCTCCTGGCTGAACAGGCGGTGTCCTCCGCCCGTCCGGTGGGGTCGGATCAGCCCAGATGCCCCGCAGCATGGCCGGCCAGGGCTGGGTGATGGCCACATAACCTCCGCCGGTCCTCACTTCGCTACCGCGATCATCCAGAACCTTGACGTCAACGCCCGGGAAGGGCTTGCCGGCAAAGCCCGGCTTCATCTTGTCGATGCCGGGCAGCGTGGTGACCATGACCATGCCTGTCTCGGTCTGCCACCAGGTATCAACAATGGGGCATCTCTCTCCACCAATGTTCCGGTAATACCACATCCATGCCTCCGGATTAATGGGCTCCCCCACCGTGCCCAGCAGGCGCAGGGAGGAGAGGTTGCGCCGGTTGGGCCACTCATCCCCAAACCGCATCAGCCCCCGGATGGCGGTGGGGGTGGTGTAGAGCACCGTCACTCCATATTTCTCCACGATGCTCCACCAGCGGTCGGGGTAAGGATAGGTCGGCGCCCCCTCATACATCACGCTGGTGGCCCCCAGCATCAGCGGCGCATAGACGATGTAAGAGTGCCCGGTCACCCACCCGGGATCCGCCGTGCACCACCAGATGTCCTCGTCCTTGATGTCGAAGACCCACTTCATCGTTGTGTAAATATAAACGGCATAACCCCCGTGAACGTGGACCTGGCCTTTGGGGGCGCCGGTGGTGCCGGAGGTGTAGAGGATGTAAAGGGGATCCTCCGCGTCGGTGAGCTCGACGGGGCACTCGCCCTGGGCGAAGGGCAGCCGCGCCAGCTCGTCATAGAAATAATCCCGCCCCGGCTCCATCGGCACCTCGTGGCGGGTGCGGCGGACCACCAACACATGCTCCACCGAGGGGGCCCGCTTGACCGCCTCATCCACCGTGCGCTTGGTCTCGACAATGCGCCCGTTCATATACCCGCCGTCGGCGGTGATCACCACACGGGACTTGGAATCTTCGATGCGGGTGTGCAGGGCCTCCACGGAGAACCCGGCGAAGACCACGCTGTGGATCGCCCCGATGCGGGCGCAGGCCAGCATGGCGATGGGGAGCTCAGGGATGCGAGGCATGTAGATGGTCACGCGATCGCCCTTATGCACCCCCAAGGCTTTCAGGACGTTGGCGAAGCGGTTGACTTCTTTGTAGAGATCATAATAGCTGAGGACCCGGCGCTCACCGTTCTCGCTCTCCCAGTAAAGGGCCACCTTGTTTTTGCGCCAGGTCTTCATATGGCGGTCCACGGCGTTGTAGCAAATGTTGAACTTCCCGCCAACGAACCACTTGTAAAAGGGCTTGTTGCTGTCGTCAAGGACGCGATCCCATTTGCGGAACCACTCCAGCTCCTCCGCCTGCTCGGCCCAGAAGGCCTCCAGATCCTGCATCGCCCGCCGATACAATGAGGGGTAATCTTTGATGTGGGCGCGCTCGAGGACCTCGGGGGAAGGGTAATAGACCTCGCCGCTCAAATGCCGGATGTCGGCCAGGATTTCCTTCACTGCCATGGCCCCTCCTTTCCTCGTGTTCAGGATCGCAGAAAGCTGCAAGACGGGGGAATTTAAATTAAAATTTACCTCCGCAGTATAATCTCGTCAAGCCAGGTCGATGTGGGTGCGCCGACATGAGTGGGGAGCCAGTTCGAGGTTCGATCCGACTCGGCTTTCACCACACCGCGATCAGCCGAACCGGTCCCCCGGAGGCCCCCTTGATGCGCAGGGTGCCCACGAACACCGTCGCCCCCGCCGGTGGGGTCCGCCCCAGGTTGGCCACGTTCTCCAGCCCCCATTTGTTGGCCGGCAGGAGCGTATCGTGGATCTTGAAGTCCTTGGAGGCCCCGTAATCCAGGCTCAGCGTGTCCACTTCGATCCCCACGATGTTGCACTCCCGCAACAGGAACTCCGCCGTGTCCGGATGGAAGCCGAGGAAGCGCATCACGCCTTGGGCATCCATGTTTCGATAGGCCGCCTCGTCGTTCACCCGCTCCACATGAAGACAACCGCTCCATCCGACAGCCGTCCATAGCGCCGCTCCCAAGCGAGGATGTCCTCCGGCACCGCCCGGGCATCCGGGTTGCGGCGGGCCCGCTCCCGGATGTCGATGACCGCGGCTGGGGGCACCAGGACCTCGGCGGGGAGCCGCTCAGTGGTGAGGGCATTCTTCTCGGTGCCGTGGTGCTCGTAGATGTGCCAGCGATTGGCGTAGAAGCCGTGCTGGGCGTGATTGAAGACGTTCTCGATCTCCAGTCGGAGCGCCCCAGGCCAGATGGGGCAGTTGGGATTCTGGACGTAAGTGAGGTCCACCTTCCGCCGGAACACTCGGGCGGTGGCCCGCACCATCACCCCCCGGGGGCCGAGGCCGCCTCCCCATACAAGGGTGGGCGCCAGGGGACAAAGCCGCGGGCGTTTACCGAGGTGGACGCCGGGTGAGGCCACCTGATGGCGGAACAGTCCCAAGGTGCCCTTCGGAGGGACACTTTACGCCAGCCACACCGTCGATTGGAGGTCGCTGGATTCAGCCTCAAACCCTCGGAACCATCCGCCGGGCGGGGTGGCGGTGGCGGCGACGAAGTCTGCATTACAGGGGATATGGCCAGCGACGTAGAGATCTCAGATCGCTTCATCGGTGAGGTTACGGGCGGTTTCTGTGCTGCGGGGGCAGAAAGTACGCGGCGGTCTCCCTAAAAATTTTAGCGGAAAACATTCCGTGGAGGAAGCAACCACCCCCTCTTGTACTACCGGGGGCCCGATA
This sequence comes from Thermoflexus sp., assembly GCF_042408365.1. GTDB lineage: Bacteria > Chloroflexota > Anaerolineae > Thermoflexales > Thermoflexaceae > Thermoflexus. The sequence continues at coordinate 2,464 of NZ_JBHOQJ010000237.1, read as the reverse complement.
GCCTGCGCAGCTTCCCTTCTTCAGACCGAAGTCGACCGAGGGCCCTTCTTTCGAGGACGAAGCTATCTGGCACCTCCCTTGCACACGTAATGCATGGCTCCGAGATGACGGGCCATCCCCTGAGCCCCATCATCGCCAATGCGCTGCTCACCTGGGCCACAGGCAATTCGGCCATCCCCGCGATGTCATCGATATGATGGGGCTCTCGAGGCCATCCGTCCAGCAGACGCGCCTCAATGGGATCTGTTGGAAGTTGGAAGTTGGAAGTTGGAATTGGGCTTCAACCTGATAAGCAGCCGTGGACCAATTGAGGGCTTCCAGGAGCTCTTGGGGAGACGCCACCAGGGTGGCCCCGTCGCGGATCAATCGATTGGTCCCTTAGCTGGCTGAGGGGAAATGTTCCCCGGAATGGCGAAGACCTCCCGCCCCTGCTCGGCGGCATGGGCCGCGGCGATCAGCGTCCCGCTGGTCACCCCCGCCTCCACCACCAGCACCCCCACGGCCAGGCCAAACGATTGGGGGCGGGGAAGTTCCCCGGTTCCTCCGGCGTTCCCAAGGGAAGCTCCAAGATCAACCCCTCGTTCCAGGATCCGCGCCGCCAGCCGGGCATGCTCCAGCGGGTACACCCGGTCGATGCCATGGGGCAGGACCGCGATGGTCCGCCCCCTCCCCTTCAGTGCCGCCTCGCGGCGATGGCGTCGATCCCACGGGCCAGCCCGCTGACGATGGGGATCCCGGCCTGAGCCAGCTCTCCTGCGAACCACTCCGCCGCTTGTCGACCCTACGGGCTCCCACGACGGCCAACGCCCATCGATCCGCCTCGCTCAGGCTCCACTGCACGAACAGCACCGGCGGCGGGTCGGGGATGCGACGCAGTGACACTGGGTAAAGGGGATCCCCTATGTAAGGGCCACCGCGCCGGACCGCTCCAACCGCTCCCGCTCCCGATCCAGTGGAGCCGTTGCTTGGCCTCCCCCAGATTCCGAACGGTCCGCCGATCTAACCCAGCAGCTCGCCACGCCCCCTCGTCGGCCTCCCACGCAGCCCGGAGGCTTTCAAAATACTGCAACAGCGCCCGCAACCGCGCCGGCCCGATCTTCCATGACTCGGTTGAAAACCAGCCAATAGCCTAAATCGCCCATGGACCCTTAAGGGCTCATTGAGATTCCTAATGATGATAGCCAAGCGAAGGGTGCGCTGTATCGCAAATCGATGAGGCAGCAAGAGATGATGGGGGATTCAAGGGTCAAGCTCACACCGTTGCGTCATTCTCATCCGCCACCATCCGGCGAAGGCGGGTGGCCAGGAGACGATAAAAGTAGGAGCGATCCCGCAAGCGGAGGAAACAAGCGCTGAAGGGCGCCGCGGCGATCTCCACCTGATCCCCCTCTCCCATCGGATTATCCCCGGCCCCATCGATCGTTAACACCGCCTTGCCCTCGGTGTGCACCGTGAGCGCCAGCCGGACCCCTTCGTCGAGCACCACCGCCCGGTCCAGGCTCAGGTGGGGAGCGATGGGGACCAGAACGATGTTCTTCAGCTCAGGGGGGAGAATCGGCCCGCCGGCCGCCAGCGCGTAGGCCGTGCTGCCCGTTGGGGTGGCCACGATCAGGCCGTCCCCAATATAGGTAGTGAAATAATGCCCATCGATCTCCACGCGGACCCGCACCACGCGCCCCATGCCCATCCGTCCCACCACGATGTCGTTGAGGGCGTGGAAGGGGCCCAGGCGCTCGCCCTCCCGGATCCAGTGGGCCTCCAACATCAGCCGGCGCTCCACCCAATACCGGCCCTCCCAGACCCGATGGAGCTGCTCCAGCCATTCCTCCGGCTGGATCTCGGTCAGGAACCCCACCCGCCCCAGGTTGATCCCAAGCAAGGGGACGCCCATCGGCGCTGCATACCGAGCGACCCGCAGCATCAGGCCGTCCCCTCCGAAGGTCAGGGCCAGATCCCAGCCCGCCACCTGATCCGCCCGGTCCAGCATATCCGCGGAAAGCAGAACCGGCTCCCGACCTGTTTGCTGTAGATACTGAGCGACCGCCTCCGCCAGTCCCCGCGCATGGGGGCGTTGGGGATGAAGAACCAGTCCAATTCGCTGGAAATGGAGGTCCGACACCGCAAGCTCTCCAAGCTCAAAAGTGAGGCGATGGAAGCTCCCACGAACTCCTGCGAGCCCGGGCGCCCGGCCGGATGGCGATCGCCCGCTTATGGCCAGCGGAAGGTGCGGGCATCCAGGCTCTGGCCGGTGACCTCCCGGCTCTCGTCGGAGGCCAAATACACAAACACCGGGACGATCTCCTCCGGGGCGGGGAGGGAGAGCGGATCCTCCTCCGGGTAGGCCTGGGCCCGCATCCGGGTGCGGGTCGGACCGGGGTTGACGGCGTTGACCCGGATGCCCTCCGGGGCCAGCTCCTCCGCCAGGATCTGGGTGAGGATCTCGATCGCCCCCTTGGAAACCGCG
>NZ_JBHOQJ010000191.1:0-11400 GCF_042408365.1 Thermoflexus sp. | reverse complement strand
AACAGGATGTACAGGACGAAGGCCAGCCGGCAGAGCTTTTCATTGATTGGGGTGGCACCGACGGTGATGGCGGCCAGGGCGTACCATACGGCCACCATCGCGGCCAGGTTGATCTGCTGAGCTGGATGGCCGAAGCCCCAGAAGAGATTGCGATAGAAGCCCGGGTCATAGGTGCGTAGCCAGCCAAGGGACCAGAAGAAAGCGGGTATGAAAGCGATCGCTCCGGAGAGCAGGGTGTATGTAGCGATGATCGCCGCCGTCGCCAACCCGAAGACCACCAAGGGGACCGAGCCGGTGTAGCGACCCTCCAGGCGGGCGATAAACAGGTTCCCGAAGAACAGCGCCACTGCGATCAGGGCTCCGAGGGCGAAGAGGATGACCCCCAAGTAGAACAGGGGATGAGCTTTTAAGGGCACATAAGCGGTGAACATGACATCAGCCTGCCCGGCGAGGACGATCCCGTTCACGATGAGGGCGCCCAAGAGCATGAAGGCGAAGGCAATCTGGGCGGCCCGCGGGCTCACCAGTCGGGCGTTAAGGAGGACGGTGCTTCCGAAATAGAGCCCGGCCACCTCGAAGAAGACAATCCAGGCAACCAGCATATTGAAGCCATGGGCAGTTACCAGGCGATAATACCAAGGGGCCGGCAACAGGTGAATAGCCTCCCAGCGGGTCAGCGCGAGAAGCAACCCCATAATCCCGCCCACCAGAAGGAAGACCACCGCCGCCGTGGCGTTGGCGATAATCATTCGCTCCGCCGCTAGATCCACCCGCAGCCGGGTCACCGGACACACCCGAAAGGCCGCGCGTTCTTCCCCAACGGGAATGGCTTCAACCGCCATGACCCCCTCCTTCTCCGCTTAATCGGTCACCAGGATGCGGCCGACCATCACATGGTGCCCGAGATAACAAAACTCATTACATACAATGGAGAATTCCCCACTCTCCAGCGGTGTGATGGTCGCCACCTGGACGTATTCCGGCAGGATCTGTAGATTCAGGTTGAGCGGCTGAATGGAAAAGCCGTGCTGGACATCAATGGAAGAGATGTGGAGGCGATAGCTCTGGCCTTTCTTCAGCTTGAGGATCGGATACCACTGCCATTGGCGGGCTAAGAGGTAAACGTCTCCAGGGGGCGGCTCGACGATGGGGATCCCTTTCTCTACACCCACTTGGTATTTTTGGGCGAACTCTTCCACTCGCTGCCGAAACTGAGCCGGCGAGACCCGATAAGCGGTCGCCGGGACATTATGGCGGCCGAAGGCCAGCCAAATCGGCATCATCGCGAACAAGACAAGGCACCAGGCGAAGGCCAGCAGCAGCCATGTTCGCTCAAGCCGATCCAGGGGCCGCCACCACACCCGCGGCGGTGCGAACATGAGCGCCCTCCTTTCTTGTTCATCGGGGGATTTGGTGACTTTTCTCTCTTCAGGACCTTGGCCTGCAGGGTTTATCCGTTCTCAAACACCCTGGCCATCACCTCGATCTATGGAGTGGAAAGGCGACGAATCTTTATGGTAGAAGGGGGGTTCGCAATAAATCCATCAAGCCCCAGATGTTGTAAAGCACCAGGCTGATGAGCAGGGAGAGGAGAAACAGGAAGAAAAGCTCATCGAAGATCGCTTGACCCAGGGGTACACGCTCTTTTTCCATCAGATCCCTCCTTTCCATTCCTGTACGCGAGGGCGAGCGTTGAGCGGGGGAATGCGTGGAGCGCTTTCTCACTTTAAGTATTTTCAGGAGGCAAATCAAGGGTATGATTTTCGTCATATAATTTGGATTATTCCGATCCAATTTAACGCTCTTAATGCCGCCAGGGGGGCATTTTGCGGCTGGATAACAGCCTTCCGACCCTGAAGAGCCGATGGCGTGCGGTCAGTGAACCTATCCGCTATTGAAAACGGGGGAATTGAGGAGCAAGCCTGTTCTCTTAATTAGCAGGAATGGGGGGCCTTCATCTCTTTCGCTGACCCAGCCGATTCCCTCCGAAGACCGTCTGGCCGGGAGGCCGAAGGCCACCGGCCCCGCTCCACCCATTATTTAAGGACCGAGGGCCCCCTTGGTGGAGGGGACATCGCTTCGACGAGGATCGATGCGCACAGCCGTGTCCAGAGCCCGGCCCAGGGCTTTGAAAAGCGCCTCCGCCCGATGGTGATCGTCCCGTCCATACAGCAGTCGGGCGTGCAGGTTCATTCGGGCGTGGACCGCCAGGGTCTCCAGGAAGTGGGAGATCAGGGAAGTGGGCAGTGCCCCGATGGCCGGGCCGGTGAAGGAAAGATCCAGGACAGCATAGGGCCGCCCGGAAAGATCCACCGCCACAAAGGCCAACGCCTCGTCCATCGGCACATAGGCGTGCCCCATCCGCACGATCCCCTTTCGATCCCCCAGCGCCTCATCGAAGGTCTGTCCCAGGACGATCGCCACGTCTTCCACCGTATGATGGGGATCGACATGCAGATCCCCCCGAGCCTGGATCTCCAAATCGAAGAACCCATGGAAGGCCAGATGGTGGAGCAGATGATCCAGGAAGCCGATGCCGGTTTCCACCTGCGCCGTTCCCCGCCCATCCAGCCGCAGGAAGATCGTGACCTCAGTTTCCGCAGTGCGCCGATGACGGCGGGCCTCACGGGCGCCCATGCGAAGCCTCCTCTGAGATCTCCATTAAGGCATGGAGCAGCGCCTCCGTGTGCTCCGGGCGTCCGACGGAGATCCGAAGGTAGTTCCGCAAAGCCGGTGTGGTGTAGCGGCGGGTCAGGATCCCACGCCGCAGGAGCCCCTCCCACAGGCGGTGGGCGTCCTGTCCGATCACCCGGCACAGGATGAAATTCGTGTGGCTGGGGAAGGGCTGAAGGAACGGGAAATCTTGTAGGGCCTGGTATAGCCGCTCCCGCTCGGCCACCAGGCGGGCGACGTTCCCCAGGAGATAGTCCCGGTCCTCCAGCGAGGCCAGGGCGGCCTGTTGGGCGGCCAGGTTCACATTAAACGGCGGGCGCACCTCATCGTAGGCGCGGACCAAATCCGGATGCATCAGCGCGTAGCCCAGCCGCAGCGCAGCCAGCCCCGCCCACTTGCTGAAGGTCCGCACGATGATCAAGTTCGGATGTTGCGGGAGCCAGCCGGCAAATGTGTGGCCGGAGAACTCGAAGTAGGCCTCGTCCACGATCACCACAACCTCCTCCGCGAGGAGGCCTCGAAGGATGTCCTCCGAGAGCAGGCGGCCATCCGGATTGTTCGGGGAGGCCAGGAAGATGGCGGCCGGCCGGTGGCAGCGGACCGCCTCGAAGAGGGCGGCGGAAGGGATCTCGAACGCCTCATCCCGGTGGACCACATGGACCTGGCCCCCGTGCCAGCGCACGGAAAGGGCATACATTTCAAACGTCGGTTCGACGATCAGCGCGGCCCGCCCGGGCCCAACGAAAAGGCGAGCCAAGAGGTCGATCACATCATCCGCCCCGTTGCCCAGGGCGATCCACTCCGGGCCCAGCCCGGTGTATTCCGCCAGGGCCTGGCGCAAGGCCTTCCCCTGGGGGTCCGGATATTGATGCCAAGCCCCTTGGGCCAGGGCGGCGGAGGCCCGTGGGGACGGCCCGTAGGCGTTCTCATTGGCGTGGAGCCGGATCAGCCGGTCTAAAGGCACCCCATAAGCGGTCGCCAGGTCCTCTGGTGAGACGGACATGCTGTAGGTCAATAGATCCCGGAGATCAGGCCGAAGCCAGCGTTCGATCACGGAAGCGCCTCCTGAGCGGGATCCATCTCTCTAAGAGAACGCGTCAAGCTGCTCCAGCACCCGTTGCCAGCGTGGCGGTTCTTCCTCGAAGATATAGGTCACGGGGGCCACGACCACGCCGCTGCCCCCGATGGTCCGCAATTGCTGGATCGCCTCATTCAGGCGGTCTTTGCGCACGATGATATGGATGGCGAACCAGCCCGGGTCCTCTTGACGGACGTAGACGCGGGAGATCGTCGGCCCTTGAAGGCCGCCCAAGTCGGTCTGTGTAAATAGACGGCGGGCGATGGCCTCGGCGGATTCCCCCCGCATGTTGGCGAAGAGCATGTAATGTCCTTCAGCCCGCAGATGGGCCTCGAAGAACTCCACCAGCTGCCGGGCCACCGCCAGGACCTCCGGTCGGGTTTGCAAAGCGGTGCGGTTTGCGATCAGGCAGGCCTGGGCGTGAAGGATCACGCCGTCGCGCAGCGGCTTGAGCCGGTTGTCGTGCAGCGTGGTCCCGGTGGTGGTGAGGTCGGCGATCAGATCGGCGTAGCCGATGCTGGGAGCTACCTCCAAGGTCCCCTCGGAGACCACCAGATGGAATTCGGTGATCCCGTGTTCCCGGAGGAAGCGGCTCACCAGATTTGTAAAACGTGTGGCGATCCGGAGGGGGTGACCTTCCTGGGCGCGGGACCGGGCCAGGGCGGCCAGCTCCGCGATGGTCTCCACTGGCCAGGCTTCCGGGACCGCCAGGACGAGGTCGCAGTGGCCGTAATTCAAGGCCTCGTGGAGGATCAGGACCCGCGGGTCGTGGTCCAGGCGTTCCATCACCACGTCATAGCCGGTGATGCCGAAATCGACCCCCCCATCCCGGACGCTCAGGGGGATATCGCCGGCTCGCTGGAACAGGACGCTCACTCCAGGCAACGCTGGGATCCGGGCGACATACTGCCGAGGATTGGCTTTCTCCACCGCCAGGCCGCACGCAGCCAGGAACGCCAGGGTGGGTTCCTCCAGGCGCCCTTTACTGGGCAATGCGAGGCGGATCTCCTCTGGAGCCCTTCCGGTAGAGCGTAAAGAACTCAACAAGGGAATGCCCAAGGTGATGACCCTCCGCTTAGCGATTTCTTTGGCTTGATGTCCGATTCGCGCATGTTCTAGCGCTTTGTCCACTTTGGGAGGTTGGGGGCTGGGCCACTCGCTCTTTCCATCTCATATCCCCAAAATGAATATGGATGAAGCACGAGGTGTTCCCTGCTCCTTGACGGTGCTCCAACGGCTGGACGGGCCTTCTCCCTTTCCTCCCCCAGTGCCCTTGCGGCCGCAGGAGGAGGAACCAACTGTGTGATTTTAATTTTACGTGAGATCCGCATGTGCTGGAGGAAAGACGTGTGGCCGCGCATTCCTTTAGGGAAGGGATCCCTGCGGTTGAAGCGCCCACGCTTTGGGATCCGGTCTCTCCTTGACACCTGGAGGGATCCCTTTTAAGATTCCGCCCCAAATGGGTTCCCTTGATCCGAGGAGGTGCAATGCAGGGGGTTCTGGCGCTGGAGGATGGAACGGTCTTCATCGGCCGGGCCTTTGGGGCTCGTGCGACGGTGGTGGGCGAGGTGGTGTTCAACACGGCGATGACGGGCTATCAGGAGATCCTCACCGATCCCTCCTATCGAGGCCAGATGGTGGTGATGACCTGTTCCCATATCGGGAACGTGGGAGTCAACGATGAGGATGTGGAAAGCGATCGCCCCCATGTGGCCGCCTTCATCGTCCGTGCCCTGAGCCCGATGGTTTCGAATTGGCGGGCCGAGGAGAGCCTTGATGCTTATCTCGCCCGCTATGGAGTCCCTGGCCTGAGCGAGATCGATACCCGGGCGCTCACCCGGTTGATCCGGACGCGGGGTGCGATGAAAGGGGCCCTGTCCACCGAGGAAGGTGCAGACCCAGAGGCGTTGGTGGAGATGGCCCGCGCTTGGGAGGGCCTGGAGGGCCGGGATACGGTACGGGAAGTGACCTGCGCCACGCCCTACGTCTGGAACCTGGGTTCCGGCAGCTGGCAGCCCCACGGGTTCCGGCCGGATCTCGAGCCGCGTCGTCGCGTCGTGGTCTACGACTTTGGGGTCAAGCGCTCGATTCTCCGCCGCCTGGCGGACCGCGGCTGCCAGGTTACGGTGGTGCCGGCTTACACGCCCCCTGAGGAGGTCCTCCGGATGGCGCCGGACGGGATCGTCCTCTCCAACGGTCCGGGGGATCCCGCGGGGCTTCCAGAGATTGTGAGCATTGTGCGCCGATTGTTGGAAGCCGAGGTCCCCATCTTCGGGATCTGCCTGGGGCACCAGCTGATCGCCCAGGCGATCGGGGCCCGGACCTACAAACTCCCCTTCGGCCACCACGGAAGCAACCACCCGGTCCGGGAGGTGCCCACCGGCCGGGTGCGGATCACCGCCCAGAATCACAACTACGCTGTGGATCCCGACACCTTGGACCCTCGGCGAGCGGTGATCACCCATGTGAACCTCAACGACGGGACGGTGGAGGGCCTGATGCTAAAAGATCGGCCGGTGTTCTCCGTGCAATATCATCCGGAGGCCAATCCAGGCCCCCATGATGCGGACTCTCTGTTCGACGAATGGATCCGTCGATTGGGGAAGGGATAAAAGGGAGGGAGCCTGTCGATGCCACGGCGCACGGACATCCGCTCGATCTTGGTGATCGGTTCGGGGCCGATTGTGATCGGCCAGGCTGCTGAGTTCGATTACTCCGGCACTCAGGCCCTCAAGGCCCTGCGGCGGGAGGGCTATCGGGTGATCCTGGTGAACTCGAACCCGGCCACCATTATGACGGATCCGGAGTTCGCGGACGCGACCTACATCGAGCCCTTGGTGCCGGAGATCGTGGAGCAGATCATTGCCCGAGAGCGGCCGGATGCCCTGCTCCCGACCTTGGGCGGCCAGACGGCACTGAACCTGGCAATGGCCCTCTACGAGAGCGGGGTGTTGGAGCGATATAGGGTGGAGCTGATCGGCGCCTCCCCTCAGGCCATTCGCATCGCCGAGGATCGGCTGGCGTTCAAGGAGGCCATGGAGCGGGCCGGCTTGGAGGTCCCCCATAGCGTCCTCGCCCGCTCGATCGAGGAGGCGCTGGCCTTCGCGGAGCGCGTCGGCTATCCGGTGCTGATCCGTCCTTCCTTTACATTGGGTGGAACGGGAGCGGGGATCGCCCGTTCCCGCGAGGAGCTGATCGATCGCGTCGATTTCGCGCTGCGCCTCAGCCCGGTGGGCTCCGCCCTCATCGAGGAGTCCCTGCTGGGTTGGAAGGAATTTGAGCTGGAGGTCATGCGCGATCGCCACGATAACTTCGTGGTGGTCTGTTCCATTGAAAACCTGGACCCCATGGGGATCCATACGGGGGATTCGATCACCGTGGCTCCGGCCCAGACCCTTACCGACAAAGAATATCAGCGGATGCGGGACTGGGCGCGGGCGGTGATGAGCGCGGTCGGGGTGGAGACGGGGGGGTCGAACGTCCAGTTCGCGGTCAACCCCCACGATGGCCGCATGCGGGTCATCGAGATGAACCCGCGGGTCTCCCGCTCCTCGGCTTTGGCCTCCAAAGCCACCGGCTTCCCCATCGCCAAGGTGGCCGCGCTGCTCGCGGTCGGCTACACCCTGGATGAGCTTCGGAACGAGATCACGCGGCGCACGGTGGCCGCCTTCGAGCCGGCCCTGGACTACGTGGTGGTGAAGATCCCCCGCTGGGCGTTCGAGAAATTCCCCGGCGCTGATCCCACCTTGGGGCCCCAGATGAAATCGGTGGGGGAGGTGATGGCGATCGGGCGGACCTTCCCGGAGGCCCTTCAGAAGGCGTTGCGAGGGCTGGAGATCGGGGCCAAGGGGTTCGAGGGGTTCCCTCCGGATCGACGGCCGGCGGACCTGCAAGAGGCGCTGACATGCCCGAACCCAGACCGGCTGCGGGCAGTTCACGACGCCTTAGTGGAAGGAATGCCGGTGGAGGAGATCGCCGCCCTCACCGGCTATGATCCTTGGTTTGTGGCCCAGATGGCAGAGTTGGTGGAGCTGGAGCGGACCCTGCGCCGGTATACCCTTCATACGGTGCCAGCAACTCTGCTACATCGAGCCAAGCGGGCAGGTTTCTCCGATGCCCAGCTGGCCGCTTTCTGGGGATGCACGGAGCTGGAGGTCCGCCGCCGCCGCGAGGCCGCGGGCATCCGCCCCCGCTACGCCCAGGTGGACACATGTGCAGCGGAGTTCGAGGCCTACACGCCTTACCTCTATAGCACCTACGAGGAAAGCGATGAGGCGCCGCCGACCGATCGATCGAAGGTGATCATCCTGGGCAGCGGGCCCAACCGCATCGGGCAGGGGATCGAGTTCGATTACAGCTGCTGTCAGGCGGCCTTCGCGCTGCGCGAGCTGGGGATCGAATCCATCATGGTGAACTCCAACCCGGAGACGGTGAGCACGGACTACGACACCTCGGACCGGCTGTATTTTGAGCCCCTCACCTTTGAGGATGTGTTGAACATCGTCGAACGGGAGCGGCCCCTCGGGGTGATCGTGCAGTTCGGGGGGCAGACGGCTCTCAACCTCACCCTCCCGCTGCACCGGGCAGGGGTGCGGATTTTGGGGACTTCCCCCGATGCCATCGACTTGGCGGAGGACCGGGGCCGCTTCAGCGCCTTGCTGCGGGATCTGGATATCCCACAGCCGGAGCACGGGACCGCCACGTCCATCCAGGAGGCTCTGGCCGTGGCCGAGCGCATCGGCTACCCGGTCCTGGTTCGCCCCAGCTACGTCCTGGGCGGGCGGGCGATGGCCATTTGCTACGATGCGGAGACCCTGACGGCTTACATGCGGGAGGCTGTGTGGGTCTCGCCGGAGCGCCCGGTGCTCATCGACCGCTTCCTGGAGGACGCCTACGAGGTGGAGGTGGACGCGGTGGCGGATGGGAAACGGGTGGTGATCGGAGGCATCCTCCAGCATATCGAGGAAGCCGGAGTGCATTCTGGGGATTCCGCTTGCGTGTTGCCACCGTACAAGATCTCTCGCTATCACCTTCAGATCATTGAGGAATATACTGAGCGCCTCGCCTTGGCCCTGGAAGTGCGGGGGCTGATCAATATCCAGTTCGCCATCAAAGACGATATCGTTTACGTCCTGGAAGCCAATCCTCGGGCCTCCCGCACGGTTCCGTTCATCAGCAAGGCCACAGGCGTCCCCTTGGCCCGGATCGCTACGCGGGTGATGCTGGGGCAGACCTTAGAGGAGATCGGCTTCACGCGCTCCCCGGAGGTCCGCGCGTTCTTTGTTAAGGAGGCGGTGTTGCCCTTCCGGAAGCTGCCGGGCGCGGACGCCATCCTGGGACCGGAGATGAAATCCACCGGCGAGGTGATGGGTTGGGCCGAGCGCTTCGGCCACGCCTTCGCGAAGGCCGAGATGGCCGCCGGGGACACGCTCCCTCTGAGCGGGACGGTGTTGCTCTCAGTGAACGACTTCGATAAGGGAAGCGTGATCAAGATCGCCCGGGATTTCCACCGGCTGGGTTTCCGGTTGATGGCCACACGGGGCACGGCGGAGGTCCTGCGGCGGGTCGGCCTCCCGGTGGAAGCGGTGAATAAGGTCAGCGAAGGCTCTCCCCACGTCGTGGACGCCATCCGGGAGGGGCGGGTGCAGCTCATCCTGAACACGCCGCTGGGCCCGCGGGCCTACACGGACGGCATGCGCATCCGGCAGGCGGCGATCCGCTACGGCGTGCCGCTGCTGACCACTCTTTCGGCGGCGGCCGCCGCGGTGCAGGCGATCCGGGCCATGCGGGAGTCTGCGCTGACGGTGAGGAGCCTCCAGGAGTATTACGAAGAAGCCAAACTGGTGGTGCCCTCCTCACAGTCGAAGGCTTTCTCCGGGAAGGGGTAGTAAAGAAAAGAGCCGAGGACTCTTAGTTCGTCGCGCCTCTTCTAAGAGTTACGCCGTCCTCAGGAGGACTTTGGGGATGGGGCCAGGCGCTTTTACGGAATTTACTACCCTCACCAGTGGAGCGGGCGCCCAGGTGTTCCTGCCCTACCGCCCGGAGGGCGCGTTTTCCCTTGCGGATCTTGGGGATCGGCTCCAGCAGGAGTTAACCCGCGTGGGGCTCTCCATCGCGGCCACTATGGTCGCTGAGGATCATATCGGGATCATCGTTCAAGAAGGACGCCTGGGCAATCGGAGTGTGAGCGGTGGAACGATAGAGATACAATTGGATAGTGTGGGCGTGATGCTGTTCCCCTGATCTGCGGGGCGAATCGATCCCCGCCCATGAGGATATTTTGCATCACCCTCCCCACGGCCCAAGGCCATGGGGAGGGGACGAGGCCGTTCTGCGTATTCAATGTTGCCAGACTGAATAGTTAACCGAAAGATCACCCGGCTCGGTTCCAAACAGCGGAGGTGGCCATCTCACCCCGTAATGACAAGCTTCGGATTCGTGGAATTTCCGCGAGGGGCGGGCCGCTTACGCGGCTGCCCCTCATATAGAATTTTGTCTTCGCAACGAGGCAAGATGAGCTCAAAACGGAGGCGAAGTTCAATGGATGTGGGGACCGTTGTGGTCCTGATCATGGCCGGGGCCATGGTGGGAATCGCCTATGCGCGCGGCGGGGAGGTGGCAGCGGCCGGCTGGCAGGGGACGTTGCGGGCGATACGGGGCTTCCTGCCGCTCTTCCTCGGCATCTTCGTCCTCATCGGGTTCTCGGAGGTCCTGATCCCTCGCGAAGCCATCGCGCGATGGCTGGGGCCGGGGGCAGGGCTGCGGGGGATCCTGATCGCCAGCGGGGTTGGGATGCTGATCCCGGGCGGCCCCTTTGTCTCCTTCCCGCTCATCGCGATGTTATATCGCGCCGGGGCGGGAGTGGGAGCGGTGGTAGCCTTCCTGACCGCCTGGTCTCTGTGGTCTCTGACTCGATTGCCTCTGGAGTTTGCCATCCTGGGCCCGCGCTTGATGGTCGCTCGGCTCATCTCCACCCTGTTTATGCCGCCCCTGGCCGGATGGATTGCTTATCGGTTGTTTGATGGATAGAATGGGCGGAGACAGCGGTTCAGCTTTTGGGGGCGAGTCGGAGGACCGGCTCGCCCCCAAATCCCCACCTGGACACAGGGCTTTTCAAAGCTCGAACGAAGACGGCATAACGGTGAAGAAGGGGACAGCCCCTCCCCCGAAAACCCCAAATTGAAAGCAGTAGCTTGCCAATGGTCAGAACATTGAAAAGCCCAGCACCGGACAACTATCTGCTTGCGGAAGAAGCGTGGCCTTGCTGCTTCCTGGGTAGGGGGAAGGGGGCAGTGAGCGGGTGGAGGGGCAGCGATGAATGCAGGTGACGCTCAATCGATCGCCTCCGCAAGACGGCGGGCTCAGGGGCTGATCCCGCGATCCCCGGATACCTCGTTTTGGCTCCTGAGCGTCCTCGCTTTTGGGGTTTTCATCGCCGCAGACGACCTCACCGTGGTCAGTGCCATGCTTCCCCGTATGATCGTGGACTTCGAGATCCCCTCGGGCCTGAAGGATGCTTCCTGGATCGTCTCTGCCTACCTGATCGCTTACGTGGTGGCGATGCCCCTGTTCGGGCGACTCTCCGACCGCTACGGACGCCTCCAGGTTTACACCGCTTGCATGGCGCTCTTTCTCATCGGATCCATTGG
>NZ_JBHOQJ010000182.1:0-8426 GCF_042408365.1 Thermoflexus sp. | reverse complement strand
GAGCCACGCGCCTTTGACGCGTGGCTCGGCCCCCAAAGCCCTAGGAGGAAACCACCCAATCATCGGCGTTGCGTGGGAACGCTTGAATAGTTACCAATAGGGCGTATATTCCTCCATAAGGAGCGAAGCGATGCGACACTTCCTCATGCGTTGGGCGCTGAACACGATCGCCCTATGGGTGGTCTCTCAGCTCTACCCAGGGGTCTCATTCCGGGCCGGTGCCGGCCTGGGCGACTTCCTGCTGGCCGGGCTGGTGCTCGGGCTCGCCAACGCCCTGGTCCGCCCAATCCTCCTCCTCATCACCTTACCCCTCAACTTCATCACCTTGGGGCTATTCACGTTCGTCGTAAACGCCATCATTCTATATCTCGTGGCCGCCCTCACCGCTCTAAACGTTCACGGGTTCCTCGCCGCGTTGATCGGGGCGATTTTGCTCTCGATCGTCAGCTTCGGGCTGAGCCTGTTGGTTCGAGAACGGTAGTGCTTCTTCCACCATTGGACTTCTGGTAAGAAGTTGAAGGATTAGCGCAGAAAAGCTTCGGTTCTCAAGAGGCTCCGGCTCACCGCCCGCCCACCCGCACGGGGATCGGATCGATTTCGGGCATGGGCATCCGGCCCCAGGCGGCCCACGCCTCCCGCGCCTCGGCTACGACGAACAGGGAGCCGGTGACCAGGACCGGGCCGCCTTCCGCGACGGCTTCCTCGAAGGCCCGGGCGACCTCCCCCCGGATCCGCCAGGGGAGGCCCAAGGCCTCCGCCGCTCCCACCAAGCGCCAGGGAGCAGCGGCTCGGGGATGCCGGGATTGAGTGAGCCAGACCTCCGTGGTCAGAGGTCGCAACGGCGAAAGGATGGCCGCGGCATCCTTATCGGCAGAAACCCCGAACACCAGCCGCCAGCGGCGCCCAGGGAACACCTCGGCAATGGCTTCCGCCAGCCGGGCCGCCGAGGCATCGTTGTGCGCCCCGTCTAAGACCATGGGAGGCTCTTCACATAACACCTCGAAGCGCCCAGGCCACTGCACCCCCTGGATCCCCTCCCGGATCGCCTCGTCCGGGATCCGCCATCCTTGCTCCCGCAGCCGAACCATAGCCGCCACCGCCAGGGCGGCGTTCTCCCATTGGTGGCGGCCCAACAACGGCAGGCGAACGGACCAGCTGGCCCCGTCCGGCGCGTGGATCTCCCCCCACTGTCCAGTCGGGGAGATGATCGCCGGGCCATAGCGCCATCCCTCCAGGGTGAACAGCGGCGCGCCCCGCTCCGCCGCCACCTGACGCAGCGCCGCCATGGCCTCCTCGGCCTGAGGGGAGGTGATCGCAGGGACCCCCGGCTTCATAATGCCCGCCTTCTCGAACGCGATGTGCGCGAGCGTTGGGCCCAGGATCTCCGTATGATCCAAACTGAGGGAGGTGATCAGGGAAACGCTCGGGGAGACGACGTTCGTGGAATCCAGACGTCCCCCCAAGCCCACCTCCACCACCGCGATCTCCACCCTGGACTCCGCGAAGGCGAGGAACCCCATCGCCGTCAGGATGTCGAAGACGGTGAGCTCGGGATCCGCTTCGATCATCGGGCGCAGCCGTTCGAAGAGATCCACCACCGCTGCCCGGGAGAGCATTTCCCCATGGATGCGGATCCGCTCCCGTAAGGTGTGGAGATGGGGAGAAGTGTAGAGGCCGGTCCGATATCCAGCCGCCCGGAGGATCGCATCGGCCATGGCGGCGGTGGAACCCTTGCCCTTGGTGCCGGCGATGTGGACCACCGCATAGCGGCGATGGGGGTTCCCGAGCCGTTCTAATAGACGCCGGATGGGATCCAGGCGGAACGCCTCCGGCGTGCGGGGCCGACGGGTCTCGAAATTCGCCCGCCCAAACAGACTGGACAGGGCGGCCAGATACGCGCTCTCCTCGCCCATTGCGATCTCTCCCTTATAGATCGAACACTCTGATTTTATCCCAGTTGAGTGCCTGAAAATACCCCAAAATTTGCATCCGCACTAAAATCCCTGTGGGCCTTTCTCTTTCCCGCGGAACAAGCGGGGTCGTCAAGACGTCTTTTCTGGAGGGAAAAGGCTGAGCGCCCTCGGCGCCGGTCGATCCCCTGGATTCCATCGGCAAAGATGAACCGCGTGGATTCCCGAAAGGAGGCTTCGATGCGTTGGCGCGCGAAGGTGGCCGGATGGATCTTGCTGGGCCTGGCCGCGCTGGCCTTCGCGCTCTCCCCGGCCCTGCGGGCCGCTGCTCACGATTTCCTCCAAGGGTTCCGCCTCCGACGCCTCTTGGTCGTTCCGTACACGTTCTCGATGCCTACCGCCGCCGGCGAGGCCCTCTCCCGGATCCTCGGCGACGACCTGGCGTTCGAGCCCGTCGAACCCCGCATGGTTCAGAGCCTCTCCGAGGCGGAAGCTTTGCTCGGCTTCCCCGTCCGCTCGCCAGCCAGGGTCGAGGAATTCATCACCTTGCAGGTGATGCCCGCCGCTTCCGCCCGCTGGACCGTCGATGTCGGCCATCTGCGGGAGGCCATGCGCGTGGCTGGGGCGGAGGATGTGGCGATCCCGGACGCGCTCCACGGGACCGTTCTGACGGTGACCGTGGGGCCGATCCTGCTGGCCACCTTCGAGGCGGAAGGGAACCCTTACGGATGGGCGCAGGCGCCTCTCCCGGTCTACACGATGCAGCCGGAGGGCGATGTGCAACCCCTGGCCGAAGCAGCCCTGCGGCTGATGGGGATGCCCGCGGAGGAGGCCCGCCGTTTGGCTCGGACCGTGAACTGGCAGACGACGCTCCTGCTCCCGGTTCCAATGGCCCCCGGGATGACCGTGGAGGTGGAGCCGATCCCGGCTGCCGGTCAGGACGCGACGCTTTTCACATTCCCCCAGGCAGCTCATACGCCGAGCGGGGAGGCTCTGCCGGTTCGCTTTCTGCTTTGGCATGATGAGGAGTTCCTCTATCTGCTCGGCGGGCCAGGCGCGGAGCCAGCCCAGCTGATCGCGTGGGCGCGTGGGATGGGACACTAATACCGTTTGATGGCCGCTCAGCGGCGACAGTGTCTCCGCCGAGCGTCTCCGAAACCAAACAGACTCAGCACGACCCGATGAGCAGCGGCTGGGCCATTGAGACGGAAGGCTTGCGGAAGGTGTTCGGCAACCGGGTGGCGGTGGCGGACCTCACGCTCCGAGTGGCCGAAGGGGAGGTCTTCGGCTTCCTGGGCCCCAACGGGGCGGGCAAAACCACCGCGGTCAAGATGCTCCTCGGCCTGATCCACCCCACAGCCGGGAGGGGATGGGTCCTGGGGCGGCCGTTGGGCGACCGCCACGCCCGGCGGGAGATCGGTTTCCTCCCAGAGGGCTTTGCCTTCCCCGACTGGCTCACCGCCGAGGAGATCCTGTGGTTCCACGGCCGCCTGGCGGGCGTGGAACCGGATCGCCTGCGGCGGCGCATCCCGGAGCTGCTGGAGCGCGTCGGCCTCGCCGCGGACGCGCGGCGCCCCTTTCGCACTTTTTCCAAAGGGATGCGGCAGCGCCTGGGGCTGGCCCAGGCCTTCGTCCATGAGCCCCGCCTGGTCTTCCTGGACGAGCCGACCTCCGGCCTGGACCCCGCCGGGCGGATCCTGGTGCGGGATTTCCTGCGAGCCCAGAAGGGCCAGGGGGTCACGATCTTCCTGAACTCCCACCTGCTCAGCGAGGTGGAGCGGATCTGTGACCGGGTCGCTTTCATTAAGGGGGGTGTGGTGGTGGAGACGATGGACCTCCGGGCCGGAGCGGCCACCACGCTGGCCCTGCAGCTGGGGTACGTCCCGGCAGGCCTGGAAGCGGCGTTGCGCGCCTGGGGGGAGGTGCTCGCGGTCACGGACAACCGCCTCACCCTCCGCCTGGTCCCGGATCGCCGCCCGGCCGACCTGGCCCGCTGGCTCGTGGGTCAAGGGCTGGATCTGGAGGCCATGATCCCCCAACCGTTCTCCCTGGAGGAGGTGTTCATCCGGGTGGTCGGGATGGAGACCGGGTAGGCAGGGGCGCACCGCGCGCCTTATCCCTGAACGGCAGGGCGGCCCAGCTGCTCCCGAAGCCATCCCTCAATCGCCCCCACATCCGTCTGACTGAGGTCGAACCACTGAATGCGGGGATCGCTCAAGCGGAACCAGTTATATTGATGGTGCACGAAATCCCGGGTGGCGGATCGGATCTGATGGATCGCCTCCTCCAGCGAGATCTCGCCCCGCAGATAGGCCCCGATCTGCCGATAGCCCAGACCGGTCATCGCCGGGAGGTCCCACGGGTAACGCTCCGCCAGCCGCTTCACCTCCTCCACCAGCCCCTGGGCGATCATGCGGTCGATCCGCTCATCGATCCGCCGGTAGAGCTCCGCCCGGGGGCGGGTCAGGCCGATGAGGAGCGTTCGGTAAGGCGGGGGGGTCTTGCGTCGCTGGGTCGAGAACGGCTTCCCGGTTTGATAGCAAACCTCCAAGGCGCGGATCACCCGGCGGACATTGCGGGGATCGATGAACGAGGCCGCCTCGGGATCCAGCCGCAGCAATTCCTCATAGAGCGCCTGGGGGCCTTCGCGTTGCGCCCGCTCCTCCAATGCGCGGCGCAGCTCCGGATCCGGCGGCGCCGGGGGGATCTGCCATCCCTCCACCACCGCCCACACGTAAAGGCCGGTCCCGCCGACCAGAAACGGCAACCGCCCCCGGCGGTGGATCTCATCGATGGCCGCATAAGCCATGCGCTGGTATTCCGCCAGGGTCAGCGGGCGATCCGGGTCGGTGACATCGATCAAGTGATGGGGAACCCGGGCGCGCTCCTCAGGGGTCGGCTTCGCTGTGCCGATGTCCATGCCTCGGTAAATCTGGCGGGAGTCCGCGGAGACGATCTCCCCATCGAAGCGTTCCGCCAACTCCAAGGCGACCTCGCTTTTGCCGACAGCGGTCGGCCCCACAATGGCCACCAGCGGTCGATCCGAAGAAGAACGTTCAGCCATCAGGCGGGTGCTTGGTCCATGAATTTGGGGTTTTCCCGAAAAATTTTTCTCCCTCTTCTCACGGCCCAAAAGGCCGTGAGAAGAGGGATCCATAGAGGGACGGGGTCTTCTGCTCCCTCCACTGCGCAGCCCCAAAAACAAGCGGTAGGTGATTAAAGAACTTCGGCGACGAGCCCTCCCAAGAGGGCCACGACCAGACCTAAGTAGAGGAAACAATGGAGCATCGCTAGGGTCCCGAGCACAGGAAGCCCTGGGGCAAGCTGGTGAAAGAGAAACAGCAGGAAATCCAGGAGGATCAGACCCACTCCGATGAGAATGGGCAGGCCTTTATGGTGGGCGAGGAACTCCGCGGTGTGTTCGATCCACCGATTCAGGGCCGACATGGGACCGGTCTTCCGCGCGCTTCGAATCGCCAAGGCAACTCGGCCATCCCCTCTGGGAGACGAGCGGGGCATTCCCCTTCCCTATCCTGATGTTCCTGATGTAGGGGCACCCCTTGTGGGTGCCCCCACGAATGGCATCCGCGCCCTTTGGTAGAGGCAGACGCAGGGCCCACCCCTACAAGACAACTGGGGATGGCGGCGCGACCTCGCTCTCCTTGTGCTCCAGGTAGGGGCGGAAGGCCGCCAGCAGCCGTCCGGGCAGACGCCCGAACAGCGTCACCTCGCTGTCGGTGTGCGCCTCCCATTCCACCACGCCCTGCTCGTAGAACAGGGCGATGAGATCCCCGCGGCTCAACGGCAGCCGCACCCGCACCGGCATGAGGTTCCGATAGAGGATGGCCTCCACCTTCCGCAACAGATCCTCCAACCCGATGCCGCGGGCTGCCGAGATGGCCACGAAATCCGGATACTCCGCTGCCAGGGCCCGAGCCGCCTCCGGGTCCGGCAGCCGGTCGATCTTGTTGAGGGCGGTGATCATCGGGATGTCCCGCACCCCGATCTCCCGCAGGGTCTGGATCACCACGCGGGCCTGCTGCAGCGCGTTGGGATGGGTGATGTCCAGGATGTGGATGATCAGATCCGCCTCGGCGATCTCCTCCAGCGTAGCGCGGAAGGCCGCCACCAACTGGTGGGGGAGCTTCTGGATGAACCCTACTGTGTCGGTGAAGAGGGCCACCCCGCCTTCGGGAAGCTTCACCCGGCGGGTCGTGGGGTCGAGGGTGGCGAACAGTTGGTCCGCCACCAGGACATCCGCGCCGGAGACCGCGTTGAGCAGCGTCGATTTGCCCGCGTTGGTGTAGCCCACCAGGGCCACCACTGGGATCTGAGCCCGACGCCGCCGTTCGCGGTAGCGCTGGCGGTGGGCGCGGACCTCCTCCAGTTCTTTCTTCAGATGGGTGATCCGCTCCTTGATGCGTCGGCGGTCGATCTCCAGTTGCTTCTCGCCCGGCCCCCGCAGGCCCACGCCGCTGATCCCCCCGCGGCCGAACGAGCCCCCCGCCTGCTGGGCCAGGTTCTGCCAACGGCGGGTCAGCCAGGGGAGACGGTACTCGTACTGGGCCAGCTCCACCTGGAGCGCCCCCTCCCGCGTGTGAGCGTGCTGGGCGAAGATGTCCAGGATCAGGGCTGTGCGGTCCAGCACCCGCACTTCATCGCCGAAGGCGTTCTCGAGGTTGCGTTGCTGAGAGGGGGACAGCTCATCGTCGAAGATGACCATGTTGGCGTTCATGGCCCGGACCAGGGCCTTGATCTCCTCGACTTTCCCAGGCCCAATGTAGGTGGCCGGGTGGATGCGGCGGAGCCGCTGGACCGCCCGCCCGACGACCTCTACCCCGGCGGTGCGGGCCAGCTGCGCCAACTCATCCAGGGAATCCTCCACCGGCAGCAGCCCCGGCTTCCCGTAAATCTCCGTGCCGACCAGCACCGCCCGATCCGCTGGGGCCAGGGTTTCCTGCATTCCGCGACCGATCGCCCACCTCCTCTCGGATCCACCCTCGAGCCTGTTTGATCGCCAAGACAGAAAGGGTGCGCAGGAAAATTCGAGCTGGGGCTTGTAGGTCACACCTTTAAAATTTTAGTGGCCCGCCCCTCATACAGAACATCCACTCATCTATCGAGCCCGGCGGCTTTCCCGATAGGCCACCCAGATCGCCCAGCCGAACACCAGGATCTCGAAGATGGCCGCCGCGATCAGATAGGGCACATGGGTCATCGTCTTTCACCCCAACGAGGCATGGAACGCCTGAATGCGACGCACCGCCTCCTCCAGGCGGGGGACCGGCTGGACCAGGGAGATGCGGATATAGCCCTCGCCGGCCTCCCCGAACATCGCCCCAGGGGCCACAGAGACCCCTGCTGCTTCCAGGAGACGGGCGGCGTAATCCGCGCTGCGCCAGCCCTCCGGCAGACGCGCCCATACATAGATCGTGGCACGAGGCCGCTCGGCTGTCAAGCCGGCCGCGTTCAACCCGTCCACCACCACATCCCGCCGCCGGGCGTACTCGGCGTTGCGCTCCACCATCCATTCGTCGTCGTGGAGGAGGGCGGCCGCGGCCGCCTCTTGGATCGGGCGGAAGTGGCCGGAGTCGATGTTGCTCTTCAGCTGGGCGACGGTGCCCACCACCTCCGCGTTCCCCACCAGCATCCCCACGCGCCAGCCGGCCATGTTGTGGGACTTGGACAGGGAATAGAACTCCACCGCCACGTCCTTCGCGCCGGGGACGCTCAGAACGCTGGGGGCCCGGTAGCCGTCGAAGGCCACGTCGGCGTAGGGGTTATCGTAAGCGAGCAGCAGGCCGTGCCGACGGGCGAAGGCCACCGCCTCGGCGAGGAACTCCGGCGTCGGGCAGGCCGCGGTGGGGTTGTTGGGGTAGTTCAACCAGAGGACCTTGGCCCGGGCCAGGACCTCCGATGGGATCTCCGAGAAATCCGGGAACCATCCCCGCTCCCGCCGCAACGGCATGTAGAACACGTCCGCCCCGGCGGCCAGGGCGCCATCCGTGTAAGTGGGGTAGCCGGGCGAGGGGACCAAGGATACATCCCCGGAGCCCAGGTAGGCCAAGCTCAGGTTGAAGATCCCCTCCTTCGAGCCGATGAGGATCAACACCTCGCGATCGGGATCCAGGTCGACCCCGAAGCGGCGCGCGTAGAAGTGGGCCACAGCCTGGCGCAGGGTGGGGATACCCCGATAGCCCGCGTAGCCATGGGCGCGGGGGTCGCGGGCGTTTCTCTCCAAGGCCTCCAGGATGAAGTCGGGCGGCGCCATGTCCGGGCTGCCGATGTCCAAGCGGATGATGTCGCGGCCCTGGGCCTGCAGCTCCGCGATCCGCCGCTCCAAGGCGGCGAAGGGGTAGGGCTTCAAGCGTTGCATGCGCGCTGAGGGGGCGGGCGGCATCTTCCTTCCACCTCCACGGATTTCCCCCTATTTTAATCCCAGACGCCGCCGGCGCAAGGAGAGGGAGCTCTATCCAGCCCGAGGAGCGCGAGAAAAACGTCGGGCGCGGCCCTGTT
>NZ_JBHOQJ010000175.1:0-4266 GCF_042408365.1 Thermoflexus sp. | reverse complement strand
GGCCGCGGGGAGGGGGGTAGGGCCCTTCCGCCGCTTCGCGGGATCTCCAAACTGAATGGGGCCATGCTGAATAGAGTGAGGAAAAGCCCTCCGCGGAGCAGGTTCAGTTGTCGAATCTGAACAAAGGGAAGATGATAACGGTAGATCGCCCAGCGACGCGCTGGCATCTCGAGCATTCAAATTTCAAGGCTTGGAAGGGAGGTCCAATGCCGTTCGCCGATAAGCTGTTAACCTGTGAGAAGTGCGGACGACCGTTTGTGTTCACCGTGACCGAGCAGCGACGCATGGTGGAGGCTGGCCAGCCGCTGGTCGAGCCGACGATGTGCCCCAGGTGTCGGGCCGAGGCGGCCAAGCCGAAGCGAAAGCTTGAGCCCGGACGAACTTATGAAGGCCGGGTGAAGTGGTTTAACCCAGAGAAGGGTTACGGGTTCATCCGGTGCGAGGATGGCACCGAAATCTTCTTCCATCGAACCGCGATCTTACGCCCCGGGCTGGCCCTGGAGGCTGACCAGCCGGTTACATTCGAGGTGGAGCTCACCCCAAAGGGGCCTCAAGCCGTTCGGGTGACGCCGATCCCCACGTCGACATCGCCCGTCTCAGAATCTGAGCGCTCGGCCGGGTAACTCGGCAGGCGGGAGATGGATCGGGAACGCCTGTATCGCACAGAGGCGATCATCCTCCGGCGGTCCGACTTTGGGGAGGCGGATCGCCTGCTCACCATTCTGACGCCGGAGTTGGGGAAGCTCCGCGTGTTGGCCAAGGGAGCCCGGAAGATCCGAAGCCGGAAGGCAGGTCATCTGGAGCGATTTATGCGAACCTCCCTGCTTCTCGCTCGAGGGCGGGAGCTGGATCTGATCAGCCAGGCAGAGGTGATCGCCCCCCACCCCCACCTCCGGGAGGATCTGGCCCGCAGCGCGATGGCCCATTATGTGGCGGAGCTGGCGGAGATCTTCGCACCAGAGGGGGAGGAGAGCCGAGCCCTGTATCGATTGCTGGCCGAAACGCTGGATCGACTGGATGGGGAAGCCGATCCCCAGCGGGCCCTCCGTTATTACGAGCTCCACCTTCTGGAGCTCGCAGGGTTCCGTCCACAGGTGGAATTCTGCGTCGGATGTGGGGAGCCGCTCCGAGAGGAACGTGGGCCTTACGGCTTCGCTTCCGAGCGGGGAGGCGTTCTCTGCCCCCGGTGCGCCCCTCGGTTCCCAACGGCCCGCCCCCTGAGCCGCCGGGCCTTGAAGGGCATGCGCTTTATTCTCCGAAGCCCTTATCCGGCCTTCCGAGCGGCCCCGTTCAGCCCGCCCACCCTGCAGGAGCTTGGCGAGGTGGTCGGGCGCTATCTCCTGACCATTATGGAGCGCCGCCCACGTTCCCTGGCGTTCCTCAGCGAGCTCACCCGCGCTGCCCTGGAGGCCGGCCATCCCGGGGAGAGGGAGCCAGGCGGCGCTTGATGCGGCGATGCCGCTGGCAACTCCTCGGGCGATCCGGGCAGGGTTGCTTCGGCGTTTTTTGCTGTCCCCTTTCGCGTTAATTTAAAATGAAGGGATCGCCATGGAATCTATCGTAGGCTGATGGCGGATCCTGAGTTGAGGAGGCGTGCCATGGCGGTGCGGACGATCTACATGGATCACTCGGCCACCACCCCAGTGGATCCCCGGGTGCTGGAGGCGATGCTGCCTTATTTCACTGAGATCTATGGAAACTCGGCTTCCATCCATCGGGTCGGACGGGCGGCGGCGAAGGCGCTGGAGGAAAGCCGTCGCACGGTATCGGCCATCTTGGGGTGTCATCCCACCGAGATCGTATTCACCGGCTCGGGGACTGAAAGCGACAACCTGGCCCTGCGGGGGGTGGCCTTCGCCCAGCGCCGGGCCGGCCGGGGGAACCATATCATTGTGTCCTCGGTGGAGCATCACGCCGTGCTGAACACCGCCCGGCAACTTGAAGAGGTTTTCGGCTTCGAGGTTACGTACTTGCCGGTCGATGAATACGGCATGGTGGATCCGGATGACGTCGGTCGGGCGATTCGAAAGGATACGGTCCTGATCAGCGTAATGTATGCCAACAACGAGGTGGGGACGATCCAGCCCATCCCCGAGATCGCCCGCATCGCCCGCGCGAAGGGGATCCCGTTCCACACCGACGCAGTCCAGGCCGGCGGGATGTTGGATCTGGACGTCGGCCGGCTGGGGGTGGATCTGCTCACCCTCTCCGCCCATAAATTCTATGGCCCGAAGGGGGTGGGATTGCTTTACATCCGCCAGGGGACACCTTACCTCCCGGCCATCACCGGCGGGGGGCATGAGCGTGGCCGACGGGCGGGCACGGTGAACGTGGCCGGGATCGTTGGGCTGGCCACTGCCCTGCGCCTGGCTCAGGAGAGCCGCGAGAGCGAGAACGCCCGGCTGCGACGGCTGCGAGATCGGTTAATCCAAGGGATCCTGGAGCGGGTCCCTGAGGCCCGCCTCACCGGCCATCCAACCGAGCGCCTGCCGCACCACGCGAGTTTCAGCTTCAAGGGGATCAACGGGGAGGAGCTGCTTCTGGCCCTGGATGTAGAGGGGATCGCGGCCAGCACCGGCTCCGCGTGCACCAGCGGCCGTCCGGAGCCCTCGGAGGTGCTGCTGGCGATGGGCCTCCCCCATGAATGGGCCGTGGGCTCCCTCCGGCTCACCCTGGGGAAGTCGAACACGGAGGAGGACATCGACATCGTCCTGGAGGTCCTCCCCCGAGCCGTCGCGCGGTTGCGGGCGATGCAGACGGTGGAGGTATGATGAGGTTGCCCGCTGCGGTTTTCCTAAAAGGACTGGAAAAGAGCGCTTCTTCCCGAGTTGTTGGACACAACGGAACGCCCTTTTAAGCAGTTTCCCAGAGATTTTGGGGGGCAGGGGCCATCGGTCTTCCCCATTGGGTGAAGTGGTCCGGCTGGATCGTTACAGGGTTTACAAATCAGAGCGTGAATGGAGCGAGGGCGCTGGATGACGCGTGTGGTGGTGGCGATGAGCGGCGGCGTGGACAGCAGCGTCGCCGCCGCCCTGCTGGTGGAGCAGGGATACGAGGTGATCGGGATCATGTTGCGCCTGTGGGGGGAGGGCGGGGATGCCCACGCCTCAACCAATCGTTGTTGCACCCTGGAGGATATGGAGTTGGCTTACCGGGTGGCCGATCACCTCGGCATCCCGTTCTATGTTCTCAATGTGGCGGATTTCTTCAAGAAGACCGTCGTCGATTTCTTTATCAATGAGTATCTGGCGGGGCGTACCCCCAACCCGTGCCTCCGCTGCAATCGTCTTGTCCGCTTCGACTGGTTGCTCCGGCGGGCCCTGGCCCTGGGGGCCGAATACCTCGCCACCGGGCATTACGCTCGGGTCCGCTCGGTGGACGGACGGTATCAGCTGCTGCGGGGGGTGGATCCCCGCAAGGATCAGTCGTATGTCCTGGCCGTCCTGGGGCAGCATGAGCTGCGACACGCGATGTTCCCCGTTGGGGGTTACACCAAGGACGAGGTCCGCGCCCTGGCCCATCGTTTCGGCCTCCCGGTCGCCGAGAAACCCGAGAGCCAGGATCTCTGTTTCCTCGCTGATGGGGATTATCGAGCGTTCCTGCGCCGTCACGCCCCGGAGGCTCTCCGGCCCGGTCCGATCAAAGACACGCGCGGCCGGATCCTAGGGCAGCATCATGGGCTGGCGTTCTACACCATCGGCCAGCGGCGCGGCCTGGGGATCGCCGCGGGGGTCCCCCTCTATGTGGTGGATCTCGATCCGCTGGAGAACACCGTGGTTGTGGGGACCGCGGAGGAGCTCGGCCGCCGGTCCTGCCTCTTGGAGGGCGTTCACTTCGTCAGCGGCGAGACCCCCGCCGGCCCATTCCGGGCCACAGTGAAGATCCGATACCGCGCCCGTGAGGTCCCGGCCTGGATCATCCCGCTCCCGGACCGACAGGCGTGGGTGGTGTTCGATGAGCCCATGCGGGATCTCACCCCCGGACAGGCTGCCGTAATGTACGATGGAGAGGTCGTCTTGGGGTTAGGAACCATCACGCGAGCGGAGCGAGAGCCCCCTCTGGAGGTGAGGGAAGCGATCCGTGCTTGCGAGGCCCAGCCAGTCTAAGGCGCTCTGGGTTGGAGGATCCCTTCGCTTCATTCCTCTGCTGCTCTCCTCTCTCCTCTGTTGCCTGATGCGGTGAAGCGCTTCCGCATCCGATCCCCCGTCAGGCTGTTCAATGTTCTAACCATTTGGGGTTTTCTAGGGCTGGGCCGGGGGCCTTCGG
>NZ_JBHOQJ010000173.1:0-12981 GCF_042408365.1 Thermoflexus sp. | reverse complement strand
CCGAAGGCGCCCGGCTCGCCCCCAACCCTCCAGGGAACCAAAGCCGAAAATCCTATACGCGAGTTTTGGGGCGTGCAGTGAGGGAGGCTGACAGCCCCTCCCTCGAATATCCTCAACACGAAGGCGAGCAAAGCGCTGCATCGGAGTGAGGTGACCACCGGTTTTGGAGCTGGAGGTAAGGGGCAAGTTCAGCGGCGTGCCGGAAAGCACGCCCGCACGGGCCGTTTCCAGATCCTTTCAAGACGAGATCGAACAGGATGCCTCGATTGATTTACGACCTGCGGCCAGTCGATCGGATCACAGCGGATGCGGTGGGCGAGCCTGGACGGCGGACGTTCTACATCCAGGCCCGTCAGGAGGATGTGCTGGTCACCATCCTGTGCGAAAAGGAACAGGTGAGGGCCCTGGCTCATTCCTTGGAGGAGATTCTGGAGGAGATCAATGAAAAATATCCACGCCCCCTGGGGCGGGAGCCGGACGAATCGGAGCTGCAGCTGGAGGAGCCCCTGGAGCCGTTGTTCCGGGCCGGTCGGATGGGGCTGGGTTATGAGCCTCGGGGGGACTGGATCGTTCTGGTGATTCAAGAGCTGGCGGAAGAGGATCAGGATCCAGATCTGCTGCGGGTGGTGCGTTTCTGGGCCACCCGGGAGCAAATGCATGCCCTGAGCCGCCATAGCGCCGATGTCGTGGCCCGAGGCCGTCCCCTCTGCCCGCTGTGCGGCCGCCCGATCGATCCGGAAGGGCATATCTGCCCTCGCCGGAACGGGAAGGCGGTGGTGTTCTAAATGGGAACAGGGTGACACAGCACGCCAGGATCGCCTCCAACCTTTATGCGCTAAGGAAGCAAATGGATGGTTCCCCGTCGTTTGCGCTCTGGCACAGCCCGGAGGATCCCCGAGCCGTTGCCTCCTGAAACGCCGAAGGAGATCGTCCTCCGATGGCTCCGGGAGGGGGAGATCCAGCTCCTGGGCCTGGTCCCCTGGGGATCCAATGCGACGTTTCTGGCAGTGATCACCCACGAAGCCACATCCGGCCTGGCGATTTATAAGCCCCAGCGGGGCGAGGAGCCTCTGTGGGATTTCCCTCACGGCACGCTCTGCTACCGCGAGGTGGCTGCCTATGTCGTGAGCGAAGCCCTGGGCTGGGGCCTGGTGCCTCCCACCGTGCTGCGATCCTCCGGCCCGTACGGCCGGGGGGCCCTCCAGCTCTATATCGACGCTGACCCGGAGGAGAATTACTTTACCTTCCGGGAGGACCCGGCGCTGCAGCCTGTGTTGATGCGCCTGGCCGTGTTCGACCTGATCACCAACAACGCGGATCGTAAGGCCGGACATTGCCTGCGGGACCGCAACGGGCGGATCTGGGCGATCGACCACGGGATCTGCTTCCACGCGCAGCCGAAGCTGCGGACGGTGATCTGGGATTACCAGGGCCAAGCGATCCCCGAGGACATCGTGGCGGAGGTTCGCGTGTTCTATCAGCGTTTGAAGGAAGATGTGGGCTTGCGGGCGGAGCTGGCCCGTTTGCTGAGCGCAGAGGAGATCGCGGCGCTGGAGGCGCGGACGTTGGCCCTCCTGGAGCGCCCGGTCTTCCCGCACCCCGGCCCCTGGCGCTCCGTGCCGTGGCCGATGATTTAACGTCTCCCTAGAAGAAGGATCCAATGGTTGCGCTCCGGATCTCGGAGCACTCGGACCCCAAAGTCTTTCTCGCCCTCCTCGAGTTGGATCTCCTCGGCCCGAAAGGGCGTGGGAAGGGAGGATGGAAAAAGCCTCCACAGGAGTGCCTAATGATTGCTTCAAGGCATGGAGGGGAGGGCCTTCCGAAAGGCATTTCATCCGTGGCGGAGTTGCCTTGAGGGATGACGCGGGGCCTAAGTCATGGGGCGATCACCACGCGCACGGCGTGCTGTTCATCGGTCCCATCGGGGAAGGTGCCGCTGAGGAGCCGGCCGCGCCCCCGGGGCTGGACGTAACCGTCGTTTTGCACCACTCGGGCCCGAAGCACATATTCCCCCGCCTCCGAAGGGGTCCACCGGTAGCGCCAGACGGTCCAGACATAGGGGGTGGGCCCTCGGATGAGCTCAGCCTCCTGCCAGGTCCGGCCGTCGTCGGTGCTCACCTCCACCCGCGCGATCCCCATCGGGCCGGAGAAGGCGATCCCCTGGAGCTCCATCGGCTGCGCCGGGAGCATCCCGGAGCTGGGCGCATCGATGCGAGAGTTGGGCTTGATGATCGCTTCCTTCGACCAACCCTGGCCCTCCCAGTAACCGATGTGCTCCCCCCGGATCAGCTCGATGCGGGTGATCCACTTCGGCTGCTTCATGCCGTAACGGCCCGGCCAGAGGGCTCGAAGCGGGAACCCATGCGCCAGAGGTAACACTTCGCCGTTCATCATATAGGCGAGGATGGAATGGGGATCCCGAGCCAGGCCCACCGGGATGCTGGTGTGGTAACCGTCCGCCGCGTGGAAAACCACCTCGGTGGCCGTCGGGCGAACGCCCGCCATGGCGAGCAAATCGGCCATCCGGATCCCTTTCCACACGGCGTTGCCGATGAGATCCCCGCCCACCGGGTTGCTGATGCACTCCAAGGTTCGCATCTCGATCACCGCGGGCATGGCGAGGATATCCGGATAGGTGAGGCGAAGCGGACGCTCCACCTCCCCATCGACCTCCAAGATCCAGGTTTCGATCCGCACCTGAGGGATGGTGCTGTATTTCACCTCGTAGAATTCCGGCGTTGGGGTGATGGGGACAGGGGATTCGATGTCCCAGCGCTCCGGGGCGGGGAGCTGGATGGGGATCGGGGTGGAAGCCGGAGCCTGGTCGGGCGTGGGTTGCGGGAGCCGGAAACGCCGGGCGCACGCGGCGGCGGCCGCTCCGACCGCCCCGCCGATGAGGAACCGCAACACTTCTCGTCGTCGCCAGCGCACGGAAAGCTCCTTTCAAACGGAGATCACACCGGCCTTCAGGTCACCGTCTGCAGCCGTTCGGCGATCTCCTCCGGGGTGCGGGCGGGCGGCAGGCAGCGGTCGCCCACGCACACGTACGCCGCGGGGAGCCCATCCAGGGGGAACCCCTGGGCCTGGATCGCCGATGCATCGCGTTGAGGGTCCATGGGCACAACGATCCGAAGGAAGGGATCCCCCCGCCAGGCGGCCGCCAGCAAGCGCCGCGTGGCCGGGTCCTCCATCGGGCCGATCACATGGATCCGCACGGGTTCCGTGATCGCCCGGTAGACGGCCAACCCGTAAGGGGCGGCCACGAAATCGTATTTTCCATACTCCTGCTCGAAAGCCAGCAGGGTTCGCTCCGCGACCTCCCGGGCCGAGCGCTCCCCGGTGAGATCGTGGAGGGTCAAGTAGAGCTCAGCGGCCACGGCGTTCTCCTCCAGCGGCTTCTGGCGGACGCGCAGGGCGCCGAGGGCGCGGGGATCCTCCGGCCGGTCGAAGAAGCCACCGCCCTCCATGTCGGCCAGGGCGGATTCCATGTAGGTCCGAAGCCGGAGCGCCCGCTCCAGGAAGCGCGGGTCGCCGGTTCGCTGGAAGGCCGCCAGGGCCGCCCGGGCGTAATGGACCTGATCGGCCAGCAGCGGGGGGACGCCTTTCTGGTCCGCCCGCTCGCCATGGACATCCACATAATGAAGGAGGGCGCCGACCTGGGCGTCGAAGGCCAGCGTCCAGAGCGCCTCCAGGGTCCGGACGGCTTCCTCCTGGAACGCGGGCTCTTGGAGGAAGTCCCCCGCGATCATCCACGCGAGGGCCATCTGGCTGTTCCAGTTGACATAGACCGTGCGATCCACCGCGGGAGGGGTGCGTTGCTCCCGCTCGCGTCGGGAGAGGGCGTAATATTCCTCGTCCGCGTCCTGGCTGCCCCAGAACACCCCCCGCTCCGGATCATACAGGGTCCGCCGGACGTATGCGATGGCCTTCACCGCCGCCTGTCGGAGCCCCTCATCTTGGAGGGCCTCCGCCGCGCACAGATAAATGGGGATCAGGCGGGCGTGGTCCTCCAACATCTTCTCGAAATGGGGGAGGCTCCAATCGCGGGTGGTGGAATACCGGAACCACCCGCCCTCCACGTGGTCGTACATCCCGCCGTCCGCCATCCCGTGGAGGGTGCGACGGATCATCTCCGCCAGCCGCTCGTCCCGCCGTCCGCCGCGGAGGTATTCCACCAACAGAAGGAGACACGCTTCTGGGTGGGGGAACTTGGGCGCCTCCCCGAAGCCTCCATAGACCGGATCATAGGCGCGGGCGATCAGCCCGATCAGGTGGAGGGGGATCGTCCATGACAATTGGGCTTCGGGCCGGGCTATGGGGCGGCTTGTCTCCTGCCGACGGCGGGCGATCTCTTGAGCCCGGCGCCGGATCTCCTCCCGGCCCGTCCGGTAGTACTGGAGCACCTGAAGGAGGACCTGGCGCATCTGCATCGGAGGGATATAGGTGGCCCCGGTGAGGACCTCGCCGTCGGGGGTGAGGAAGACGGTAGTGGGCCATCCGCCCATGTTGTAACGGGCGTTGATGTCCGGCCGGCGGTCCGTGTCCACACGGATCGGGATGAAATAGGTGTTGATCAGCTCGGCGATCTCGGGGTCGGAGTAGGTGCCGGTGTGAACGGGGTCGCCGGGGATCCCGCGGTCCATCACATGGCACCAATGGCACCAAGTCGCGGAGATGCTGAGAAGGATCAGCTTGTCCTGTTCCCGGGCCTCCCGGAACGCCGCCTCGCCCCACTCCCGCCACTGCACCCGCGCCTCGCCCATCGCGTCCTCCTTCCCTGCGGGAGAAGTGATCAGCATAGTGATCGTTTTTCATCTCCATCATACAGAGCAGAGAGGAAGGGGTGCAACTTTCCATCGATCTATGCCTCTCCTAAAAATCCACGATCGGTTGGGTGTGGCCATAGAAGGCCTGTCGGGACAGGCATAAGGGCCTGCCCACATCCTCATATCGCGGGGGCTGCACCGATGTAGGGGCACCCACAAGGGGTGCCCCTACATCGGTGCCTCATTGAGGTCAGGTTGTTCGCATTCACCAGGCCTCCTATCCTTCACATCTTTGGTGAGGACTCCAGCGTCCTGCCAGTGGAATTTCGAGGGGAGTTCATAGACAATGGGAGGTTCGGATGTGGATCACCTCACCCCGGAGTAACTACCCCAAAATCAAACCGCTGCCTGACGCGTCTATTGACAAATTTTTTGACCCACCTGATGATAGATAAAGCGCTTTACAAATTAGCGGGGAATCGTTTGTTGGCGGGCTATGGATCCCTGCTGATCATAATCGGAGGGGACCCATGTGGACACGGATACTGCTCCTGTGGGTTCTGGCAGGGGTTTTGGCGAGCTGTCGGCCGACGCCGAGGCCCACGCCCACGGCGTTGCCTCCGTCCCCCACGCCGTCGCCAGCAGAGGAGCCGCTCTACCTGGCGCTGATCTGGCATCAGCACCAGCCGTTCTACCCGAAGGATCCCCAGACGGGCCTTTACACCCGCCCCTGGGCCCGGGTGCATGCGACCAAGGATTACTACGATATGGCCGCCATCCTGCGAGGTTACCCCAACGTCCACGTGACCTTCAATCTCACCCCCGCCCTCATCCGCCAGCTGGAGGATCTGGCCGGGGGGGCAAAGGATATCTACTGGGCCCTCGCGGAGAAGCCGGCGGACGCGCTCACCGATGAAGAGAAACGCTTCGTTCTCCGTCGGTTCTTCGACGCGAACTGGGATCGGGTGATCCCGCGTTTCCCGCGCTATCGGGAGCTCCTGGAGAAACGGGGCCGCCAAGCGGATCCGGCAACGATCGAGCGGGCGCTGGCGGTTTTCACGGTTCAGGATTTCCGGGATCTGCAGGTTCTCTTCAACCTCGCCTGGTTCGACCCTGATTTCCTGAACCAACCTCCGCTGGAGGACCTGGTCCGCAAGGGGCGGGACTTCACCGAAGCGGATAAGCAAACCATCTTCCAGGAGACGCGACGGATCCTCCGGGAGATCCTCCCCTTACACAAAGCGCTCCAAGATGCCGGCCAGATCGAAGTGACCACCACGCCCTATGCCCACCCCATCCTTCCGTTGATCGTCTACTCGGATCTCGCCCGGGTGGGGAACCCGGAGGCGCTGCTGCCGGATCCCCCCTTCGTCGCTCCGGAGGACGCGCGGGAGCATCTGCGTCGGGCGGCCGCGCTGTATGAAGCCCAGTTCGGCCGGGCGCCGCGAGGCCTCTGGCCCGCCGAGGGCGCGGTGGCCCAACAGATCATCCCCATGGTCATCGACGCCGGCTTCGTCTGGATAGCCTCCGGGGAGCCGGTTCTGGCCCGCTCCCTGGGCTTGAGCGACTTCACCCGCGATGCCCAGGAGACGGTGGAGGAGATCGATCTCCTCTATCGCCCCTACCGCCTCTCGGATCCTCAGGATCGCCCCCTCTTCATCGTGTTCCGGGATGGGGTGCTCTCCGACAAGATCGGCTTCACCTATTCGGGGATGCCCGGGGAGGCGGCGGCGGAGGATTTCATTCGCCGTTTGGAGCGGATCCGGGACAAGGCCCGCGCGAAAGGGGTGAAGGGCCCGCTCTTGGTCTCGGTGATCCTCGACGGCGAGAACGCTTGGGAGTATTACGAGAACGACGGCAAGGCGTTCCTCCACGGCCTTTACCGGCGCTTGAACGAGAGCCGGACCATCCGGACGGTCACCCCTTCGGAGTTCCTCCGAATGTTCCCGGAGGCCGCGCGGCCGCTCCCGAAGTTGTTCCCGGGCGCGTGGTTCAGCCCGAATTATGACACCTGGATCGGGGAGGTGGAGGAGCGGGAGGCGTGGACGGCGCTCCGGCGCACCCGCCAGAGGTTAACAGAGTACGAGGAAGGCCGGAAGCCAGCCTCCGCGGAAGCGCTGGGGCGGGCGCGGGAGGCGATGTTGCAGGCGGAGGGATCGGATTGGTTCTGGTGGTATGGATCGGATCAGGACAGCGGGCAGGACGATTACTTCGACGAGGCCTTCCGGTCGCTCCTCCGACAGGTCTACGAGGCCTTAGGGGAGCCTGTCCCCGATTTCCTCTCGATCCCCATCGTGCCCCCGCGCGCGGCGGAGCCGGCGACGCCGTTTGCGGGGCCGATCACACCGACCATCGATGGCCGGGCGTCCTCGGGGGAATGGGATGCGGCCGCCCGATACGCCGGGGACGATCCGTCCCTCCAGGGGTTCTGGCTGGGGGCGGATCGGACGCATTTCTATGTGCGGGTGGACGGGACATGGGAAGGGGATGTGGCGTTCGGTTTCTATATCGCCGCGCCGCAGGGGGCCGGACGGGCGGGCTTCTCCATGGATCCCTTCGGGCCGCGGGCCCCGTTGGGGTTCGGGGCCACCCACGCGATCCGGGTGATCCGCCAGGGTGGGACGGTGAAGGCGGAGCTGATGCAGGCCGGGGCGGATGGCCAATGGGTCCCGGGGCCGGGGGCGCTGCAAGCGCAGCTCGGGGAGGGGACGCTGGAGCTGGCCTTGCCTCAGTCGGCGCTGGGGTCCCTGCAGGCTGGGGATCCGGTGCTTTGGAAGGTGATCGTCTCGCGGCCGGGCGGCGCGGCGCCGCTCCCGGCGTTCGGTGTGGCGCGCTTCCCGATGCCCGATTTCGGGCTCGCGGAGGTGATCCTGGACGTCGAGGATCCGGAGCGCGACGATCACGGACCTGGAAGCTACGTGTATCCCACCGACCCGGTGTTCCTGCCGCAGGTCTTCGACCTGAAGCGGTTCCAAGTGGGGAGGGAAGGGGACGATTTGGTCTTCCGTTTCGAGTTTTACGGGCCGATCCCGAACCCCTGGGGTTCTCCGAACGGCCTGGCGCTCCAGACCATCGATGTGTACATCGATCGGGATCCGGGGAAAGGGACGGGGGCGCGGTTGCTGTTGCCCGGCCGGAACGCGGCGTTGGCGGAGGGGTTTGGGTGGGAGATCGCGTTGTGGGCGGAGGGGTGGACGCCGGGCGTCTACGCGCCGGATGCCCAGGGGAAGCCCAAGCCGGTCCCGGGCGCCTCGTTGCGGATCGCGGTGAACCCGAACCAGCGCACCGTCCTCCTGCGCGTCCCCCAGCGGATCTTCGGGGCCGGTTTCGATCCGCAGCAGGCGGCTTACCTGGCGGTGGTGCTGAGCCAGGAAGGGTTCCCATCGCCGGGGGTGTGGCGGGTGCGGGATGTGCTGCCCCGCGCGGCCCAGTGGCGGCTGGGTGGAGGGCCGGAGGACACCAACCACACCCGCATCCTGGATGTGGCCTGGCCGGCCGGAGCGCAGCCGACCCAGGAGGAGATGCTCTCCGCCTACCGACCGTCGCAGGAGATGAACATGGACCGTCTGGGCCCGGAGGATTTCGCCCAGTTGCGGATGCGGTCGCCTTCGAAGTGAAGAACCACAAAGTGAGCGGGGCGTCGGAAGGCGCCCCGCTCATCATATCTCCCCCTTACGAGCGGACGGCGAGGGCTTGGCGTTCCATTTCGGCCCGTTGGCGGCGCAGCTCGGCCAGCGTTTTCTCGGTGTGGGCCATTAACTCCGTCAGCTCCTGGCTGGAGCGGTGGAACGCCCGCCCCAGAACCTTGAGGAAGAGCAGGAGGATCCCCAAGCCCCGTTGCACATCCGGGTCCCCCATCGCCTTCAACAGAGAAGCCGGCCCGGCCCGCGGGAGTTCCCTCATCCGTTCCGGCGTCAGCTCCCGGTTTAATTCCTCCACCAGCCGGCTCATGATCACGGTGATCAGGGTCGGCTCGAGCAGTTCCACCCCGTGAAGGAGATAGGCCAGGTTGGCCCCGATCTTCAGCAGGCGGGGGTCCATCAGATACGACAGCGAGTCCGGCACGAGCTCGGTGACATCCTCCAGGAAAGCCAGCGCGCCGCTCTCGTTCATGCGAACCAACAGCGAGAGGGCGCGCTCCAGCGCTTCCTGCACTTTCGGGTCCTGAACGGTCAGCTCGGTCATCGACGGCCTCCAAGGCACGGGGTTAGCTCAGGTAGGTCGCGAACCACATGGATTCGAACATCATCTTGACCAGGCGGATGGCCTTGCTGCGGCCCAACACCCCGCACGAGGGCGGCCCGGACAGATCGAGGATGCGGGTGAAGTCGCACATGGGCAGCACGGCGTCGTCGCCGAAGTCCATGATGCACATCGCCACCGGGGTGAAGCTCTCGCCGATGTAGGCACCCTTCAGCTCCGCCAGGATCTGATTGGCCACGAACTCCGCTTGGAAGTGGGCCACCACGCCGGCGGCCGGCAGGTTGATGGCGGGGTTCACCATGTCCCCGATCGCGAAAACATCGGGATCCGCCAAGCACCGGAAGGTCTTCGGATCGACCAGGGGGAATCCCGTGGGGGTTAACAGACCCGGACACATCCCGGCCGAGCTGGGGCGGTGCGGCGGAACCATAATGAGCAGGTCGAAGGGGATCTCCCGGCCATCGGTTCCGACCAGCGTTTTACGCTGCGCATCGATCGCCTGGGCGTTGAAGTTCCCTTCGAAGCGGACGCCCTTGGCGGAGAGGATCTCGGAGATCACGCCGCTGATCGCCGGCCCCATCGCGGAGAGGGGCTGGGGATGGGGATGGGCCAGGATGATCTCGGATTTGTCCCGCAACCGCCGCGCCCGCAGGGCGAAATCCAGTTGTCCGGCGATCTCATAAGGGGCCGGAGGACACCGGTAATAGGGCCCGGAGACGCCGATCACAATCCGGCCCCCCTGGAACCCTTGGATCGCCTCCCGCATCCGCAGGGCCCCATCGATGGTCCAGGGGTGGTAAGCGATCTCGAACCCTGGCATAAGATCCGGCTTCACCTCGGCCCCCAGGGAGACCACCATCAGGTCATAGGAGAGATCCTCATCGTTCACCCGCACGCGTTTTTCGGGGATGCGGATCTCCCGAACCTCCCCCTGGATCACCCGCACGCCCTTTCGTTCCAGGTTTTTCAGCGGGCGCCGCACCTGTTCCGGCTCCTTAAATCCCAACGCCACCCATGGGAAGGACGGCATGAACCAGTGATAGGGGTTGCGGTCCACCAGGATGATCTCATGAGCGGTCCCGCGGAGACCGCGAGCCAGTTTGTTGGCCACCACCAGCCCCCCGCTTCCGCCTCCCAGGATCAGGATCCTTGCCATATCTCGCCTCCCTTGGAAGGTTCTTCGCGAATCCGACGGTCGCTGTAGCCCCAGGCAGTGACGGATCAACCCCGCGTCCGGGGGATGGGCGCTGGGTCTCCCGTTGTTCCGGAGGGGGATCGGCCCCACTTGGTTGGATGCACCGACGACGGGGAAGGTGACAAGACCAAGGCGGCGCTGGACCCAACGAGGGGGAACAGTGTCCTACGCAGCGCGGGCGTTGCGCGTCAACCGGAGAACCTCTTCCAGAGGGTCCTGCCAGGGCTTCCACTCGGGGCGCTCGCGGTGGCCCTCGAGGAGGGCTTGGAGGGCCGGCCATCCGGGGAAAGCCTCAATCACCCCCCAGGTGGTGCAGGCCAGGGCGCCGGCGGCGTTGCCCAGGAGCGCAGCGGCGACCGGCTGGGCTCCCCGAGCCAGGCCCGTTAGGAAGCCCGCGTCGAAGGCATCCCCCGCGCCGGTGGTGTCCACCACGTGGACCTGGAAAGCCGGAAGCTTGTAATCTTCGCCTTCGCGCCCCAACAGCCAGCATCCGCGCTCTCCTTGCTTCAGCGCCACCCAGCGCAGCCGCTCGGCGACGTGGAACGCGGCGCGGGGATCCGGCCCGAAGAGGGCGACCGCCTCCGCCTCGCTCAAGAAGAGAAGGTCCATCCCTTGGAGGGTCCGGAGCACCACCTCCGGGACCGCTTCGCAGGCCGGCAGGCCCGGATCCAGGGCGCACAGACAACCTGCCCGGCGGGCTTCCTCGAACAGCCTCACAGCGGTGAAGAAGAGGGGACTTTCCTCCAGAAGGGCGTAGCCGGAAAGATGGAAGATATCGAACTGAGCGATTGGGGCGCGAACGGTTTCCTCGAAGGCGGCGAACCGGCTGGCGCCGCGCCCGGAGACCATGGTGCGCTCCCCATCCGGAGTGACCATGATGGCGATCACCGTGGTGGGGGCCTCGGGGCGGCGTTGCAGGGCTGTGATCTCCACGCCGCTCCGGCGCAGCGCCTGAAGCGCCCACTCTCCCAGGGGATCCTGCCCGACCGCCCCGATCAGGGTGGCGGGAAGCCCCAGCGCGGCGGCCACCGCCGCCACGTTGGCCGCGGATCCGCCCGCCCGGAGGATCACCTGCTCGGTGTGCACATCGCCTCCGCGCTCCGGGAGCCGGGGAAGCCTCAGGAAGAGATCGACCGTCACGTCGCCCACCGTCAGCAATCGCATGGACAATCGGCTCCGAAAAGGCCGGATCGCGCGCCGGGTCTATTCGCCTTGAGCCCGGGCCAGGGCCCGGTTGACGGCCTCCTCCGGCGTTGAAACGGTTTCGATCGGCACAGCTACGCCCGGCCGGTGAAGGCTCCACGTCCCCAGGCCGATCACCGGGATCCCCCATTTCAATGCCAGGGCGATCTCGGAGAGGGTTCCAAACTCCCCGCCGATGGCGATCACGGCATGGGCGACCCGCACGACGAGGGCGTTGCGCACTTCGCCCAGGCCCGTGGGCAGGGGGAGGCGCACGTATGGGTTGGCCTCCCGGTGATCGCTCCCGGGCAGGATCCCCACGGTCAGCCCGCCGGCTTCCACCGCCCCGCGGCAGACCGCCTCCATCACACCCCCGCGGCCGCCGCACACGACCACCGCACCGGCCGCGGCCAGGCGGCGGCCCACTTCGTAAGCCCACGCTTGTTCCTGGGGGGTGGCCTCCCCGCTTCCCACGACGGCGATGAGAAGGGGTCGGTCAACGTTCCAGACGTTCGACCTCATCCGCCGCTCCTCGCCCCAGCTGTCGGGACCGGACGTAAGCCGCCCAGATCGCCCGGGAGATCACCGTGCGGAATCCACCCTTCTCCAGGTGGTAGAGGGCCTCCGCGGTGGTGCCGCCCGGCGAGGTCACCTGGTTGCGCAACGCCGCCAGATGCAGGCCGGATTGCCGGGCGTAAAGAGCCGATCCGATGACCGTCTGGTAAACCAGCTGCTCGGCTACCCGTCGAGAGAACCCCAGATGGACCCCCGCGTCCACCATGGCTTCCATGAACAGGAACACGTAAGCGGGCCCTGTCCCGGTCAGGGCCGTGGCCATATCCAGGTAGCGCTCGTCATCCACGTAAACTTCCTCGCCCATCGCCCGCATCAGGAGGATCGCCTGCTCCCGCTGGCGGGTTGTGACCTCCTCGGTTGCCGTCCACACGGTGATCCCTTGGCCGATCTGGGCGGGGGTGTTCGGCATCGCCCGGATGATCGCGGGGACCCCCAAGCCCTCCCGGATCGTGGCGATGCGGACCCCGGCGGCGATGGAGAAGACGAGGGCATCGGGGTGGATGTGGGCGCGCAGCTCCGGGAGCACGCGGGGGATCACCTGGGGTTTCACCGATAGGACCACGATCCCGGCCTCCGAAGCCGCCTCCGGGTTGGAGGTGGTGGCCCGCACACCGTAGCGGCTTTGAAGCTCCAACCCGCGCTCCGGCCGCGGCCCGCTGGCGATGATATCCTTCGGATCGATCAGGTTGTCCCGCAACAGCCCGCGGATCATCGCCTCGGCCATCACCCCGCTGCCGATGAACGCGATCCGCGGCAGATGTGCGTCGATTGCCATCATTCCCCTCCTTTCGCTTCTCGGTATGGATCTGAAATTGAGAGACCTCCTGTTGCCTTCGGGCAACTATTGCGTCTTCCAGATTTGTTTTGGGGGTATGCGATGGGGAAGCCGGATGGCTCCTCCCCCCTTCTATCCCTCCCCGTGTATAGACCAGATACATGGGTGACACTTGTTCAGAGACATGGGTAACACTGGAATACGATGAGGGCACGACACCTGAGGAGGAGGTGGGACGTGCCCTGGAAGGAGTGCACCGCGATGTCCCTTCGGGCGGAGTTCGT
>NZ_JBHOQJ010000171.1:0-7537 GCF_042408365.1 Thermoflexus sp. | reverse complement strand
CCGAAGGCGGCCCGCACCCCACGAAGAATAAGAATAATGATTCCTCTCTCCCTATGTGGCTTCGCCGCATGGGGAGGGGGATAGAGAGGTGGAGCCATTCCCCTCACCGCGTAGCCCTTGGAATTCTTGACATTTGGGGCTCGTCGCTGCGGAGAGGGATGACTGCCGGGCAACGCAATAGCCTTCGCCGTGCCTCTCAAGGGAATGCCAACATATCCAGGAGGTTTGGATGCTCCCTCGTGCGCTCATCACAGGTGGCGCTGGTTTCATCGGATCCAATTTGGCAGATACCCTGGCCTCGGAGGGCTGGGTGGTATGGATCTTTGATCTGTTGGCCCGCCCCGGTGTGGAGCGGAACCTGGCTTGGCTCCAAGGGCGCCATGGCGGGCGCATCCGCTTTGTGCGGGGTGATGTTCGGGATTTCCCGGCGGTAGCGGAGATCGTGCGCCAAGTGGACGTGATCTTTCACCTGGCCGCCCAGGTGGCAGTCACCACCTCCCTCATCGACCCCCGTACGGATTTCGAGATCAACGCTTTGGGCACCCTGAACATCCTAGAGGCAGCCCGCCAGGCCCGCCACCGACCGATCGTCCTCTATACCTCCACCAACAAGGTTTACGGTGCGATGGAGGATGTCCCGGTGGTGGAGGAGGCCACTCGCTACCGGTATGCTGATCGGCCGTTCGGGATCGATGAGCACCAGCCTCTGGATTTCCATTCTCCGTATGGCTGCTCCAAGGGGGCCGCGGATCAGTATGTGCGGGACTACGCCCGCATCTATGGGCTCCCCACGGTGGTGTTCCGGATGTCTTGCATCTATGGCCCCCGCCAGTTCGGCACTGAGGATCAGGGATGGGTCGCTCACTTTGTGATCTCCGCCATGAGCGGGCGCCCTATCACGATCTATGGCGATGGCAAGCAGGTGCGGGACCTTCTCTTCGTGACCGATTTGATCGCGGCGATGCGGGCGGCGGTGGAGCGCATCGATCGGGTCGCCGGGCAGGTCTACAATATTGGGGGTGGGCCGGAGAATACGCTTTCAATCTGGCAGGAATTCGCCCCTCTGTTGGCGGAGCTCTTGGGTCGCCCGCCCGATCCCCCTGCCTTCGGCCCCTGGCGCGCGGGGGACCAGAAGGTCTATATCAGTGATATCCGGAAAGCGATGCGGGATCTCGATTGGCGGCCTCAGGTTTCCGTGCGAGAGGGTCTCACCCGTTTGGTGGAATGGGTGCGCGAGGAGCTCCCATTGGCCGCCCGATAAGGGGGTGTGGCAAGAAAAGCCCGGTCTCTTCGCTCGAGCGGGAGCATCGATGAGGATCCTAACAGCGCTCACTTATTATCGTCCGCACATCAGCGGCCTGACCATCTACGTGGAACGGGCCGCCCGAGCTTTGGCGGCCAGGGGGCATGAGGTTTGGATCCTGACCTCCCAATACGATCGGCGCCTTCCTCTGGAGGAAGCGCGGGATGGGGTGCGGATCCGCCGGGTGCCCGTGTGGTTCCGGGTCAGCAAGGGGGTGATCATGCCCACCATCGGGCTATGGGCCACCCGGCTGGCCCGCTGGGCGGATGTTCTCTGGCTTCACCTGCCCCAGTTCGATGCCGCCGGTATCGCCCTGCGGGGACGTTTGTTCCACAAGCCGGTCGTCCTGACTTACCACTGCGACGTCACCCTTCCCCCGGGTCTGATCAACCGCTTGGCCAACGTGGTCGTTCATTGGATGGACCATCTGGCCGCCCGCCTGGCCGATGTCATCGTGAGTTACACCGAGGACTACGCCCGGCATTCCCCTTATCTTTCCCGTTACATGCACAAGGTGCGGGTGATCCCCCCGCCCGTGGAGATCCCGGTTCCCCGGCCGGAGGCGGTGGCTGCCTTCCGGACTCGTTGGGGGCTGGAGGGCCAGGTGGTCATCGGGATGGCGGCTCGGCTGGCGGCGGAGAAGGGGGTGGAATATCTTCTCGGAGCGCTCCCCCACATCCTCGCCGTTCACCCCAACGCCCGGGTCCTCTTCGCCGGACCCTACCAGAATGTTCTGGGGGAGGAGGCTTACGCCCGACGGTTGGCCCCCCTCTTCGAGCGCTATCGGGATCATTGGACCTTCGTGGGGGTGCTGGAGCCGGAGGAGATGGCGGCCTTCTTCGCCAGCTGCGACGTGGTGGTGCTCCCCAGTCTCAATGCCACTGAGTCCTTCGGCCTGGTTCAGGTCGAGGCGATGCTCTGCGGAACCCCCGTGGTGGCCAGCGACCTCCCGGGGGTCCGGGTGCCGACCCGGACCACCGGGATGGGGTTGACGGTGCCCCCGCGGGACAGCGAGGCCCTGGCCCAAGCGATCCTCCAAGTGCTGGCGAACCGCCCGGCCTTCTGCCGACCTCGGGAGTGGGTAGAGCAGCATTATCATATCGAGAAGACGGCTGCAGCCTACGAAGCCCTCTTTCAGGAGCTGATCGAGGCCTATCAGCGATGAAGGCGCCGGATCCCCTCTGGCTCCACCTCAAAGAGGTCCCTGCCTTCCGGGCGCTGCTGCGGGGGGTTGAAGCCCGGTTCTATCAGGGCCTGGAGATGCCGGAGCCGGTTCTGGACTTGGGTTGCGGGGATGGCCATTTTGCGACCATCGCCTTCCCGGGGAAGGTGATGGTGGGGCTGGATCCCGAACGGCGGGCGTTGAGGGAAGCCGCTGCCCGGCGGGCGTATCGATGGGTGGTTCAGGCGGATGGCGCCCGCATGCCCTTTCCCGCCGGCTTCTTCCGGACCGTGATCAGCAACTCGGTTTTGGAGCATATCCCGGATGTAGAGGCTGTTCTTCAGGAGGTGGCTCGTGTCCTCCGTCCCGGAGGATATTTCCTGTTCTGTTCGCCGAGCCATCGCTTCGTGGAGTTCCTCTCCGTTTACCGGCTCCTGCGTCGGCTGGGGCTGGGCCGGGCTGCGGAGGCCTACGGGCGGCTCTTTAACCGGATCTCGCGCCATTACCATTGCGACGCCCCCGAGGTTTGGGCATCCCGGCTGGGGCGGGCGGGCCTGCGCCCGCTCCGTTGGTGGTTTTATTTCTCCCGCAGCGCCACGGCCCTTCTGGAATGGGGCCATCCTTATGGTCTTCCTTCGTTGATATATAAAAGGCTCTTCGGACGTTGGATCCTGGCCCCTTGGCGGTGGAGCCTGTGGCCCGTGGAGCGGGTCCTGCGACCCTTTTATGCGGAACCTCCTGGCTCGGAGGGCGCATATTTCTTTATGATCGCGCGGCGGGAGGGGGCTGAATGAAGGGAGCGCGAACCCAGGCGGGGAGCGCCCTGATGATCGGGAGCGCGGGTTTCCTCGCCGTCCTCGCTCAGCTTCGCCTGGATCACAGCCCTCGGGAGGCCCCGGATCCCTGGGGGCTGGCCCTCTATGCCTGGGCTGCGCTCCTTCTGGTCTGGGCCCTCGCGCGAACCCCCGCTTGGCTGGTGGTGGAACATCCCCTTCGGGAAGCTGTCCCAGATCTCCCCACGGTGCGCTGGCCGTGGCTCGGGTTGAGTGTGGGGTTGATGCTGTTGGCTTTCCTGGACAGCGGGGGCAATCGGTTTCGCCTGCTAGGGGTGATCGCCTGGGCGCTGAGCGTGATCGCTTGGTTCGTGGCCTGGTGGAACGGGCCGCTCCCGCGGGTCCCCCGAGATGGCTTTCTCGTGCGCGGGCACCATTGGCTGCTCCTGCTCCTCTTGGGTCTGGGGATCGGTTTCCGCTACTGGGACCTCTGGAACCTCCCCCTGGACGTGAACAGCGACCATGCGGAGAAACTGCTGGATGTCCGGGATGTCCTCAACGGCGAGTACCGGATCTTCTTCCCCCGCAACACCGGCCGCGAGGCCTTCCAGTTCTACCTGGCGGCGGCCACCGTCCGGCTCCTCGGCATGCCCCTGCACAAGTTCACCCTCCAGGTAGGCACCGCTTTTATCGGCCTGTTGCTCCTGCCCGCCATGTATTTCCTTGGGACAGCCCTCTGGGGACGCCATGGAGGGATCTGGGCGATGCTTCTCAGCGCGGTCGCTTCCTGGGCGGTGATCCCCTCCCGGGCGGGGCTGCGCTATCCCTTCCTACCGACGTTTGCGGCCTGGTCGCTGGCCTTTTTGGTGCGCGGGTTGCGGACCGGGCGGCGGGTGGATTTCCTGTGGATGGGCTTTTTTCTGGGGGTCGGGTTGTATGGCTACTCCCCCTTCCGGGGGATGCTGGCGGCCCTCCCGGCCGCCTTCCTAGTCGTATGGCTGGCCCAGCGGGGGTGGCGGACTCCGGAAGGGTGGCGGCGGGCGGGGGATTTCCTGATCGGCATGCTGACGGCCCTTCCGGTGCTGACCCCGATGTT
Organism: Thermoflexus sp.; assembly: GCF_042408365.1. GTDB lineage: Bacteria > Chloroflexota > Anaerolineae > Thermoflexales > Thermoflexaceae > Thermoflexus. The sequence goes on along the minus strand of NZ_JBHOQJ010000171.1, from coordinate 3,203 downwards.
GCGCTTCATCGTGGATTTCCCGGAGGTCTTCTTCTATCGACTGATGACCCGGGTCTCAACGTGGGAGAAGCCGATCGAGGGAAACCCCCTGTTCATCCTGACGGACAACATCCGCCGGGCGTTGTTGATGTTCCATTGGACCGGGGATGAGGTCTATGTGGCGACCATCCCCTTGCGGCCGATGCTCGACCCGGTGCTAGGGGCGCTTCTCCTCTTGGGTGGAGTGGCCGCGTGGCTCTGGATGCTCCACCATCGGGATCCGGTTCCGCTCGCCGGGCTGATGGCGGGGTTCGTTATGCTCTTGCCCTCCGCCTACAACCTGACCTTCCCGCGGGAGAACCCCAGCGCCGTGCGCGCGGCAGGGGCCTTGCCGGCGGTCCTCGTCTTCGCCGCGCTGGTCCCCGCCCTGTGGACCGCGAGGTGGAGCAGGATCGGAGGGGACGGCCGACGGTGGATCGGGCTGGGGATGGCGGCGCTGCTGGCCGTCGCGTTGATCCGCCTCAACGCGGACCGCATCTTCCGGGAATACGCGCAGATCTATTGTCAAATTGCCTTAAACGCCTCGGATGCGGCGGAGATCCTGCAGGGGTTTTATGCCGGGGGCGGGCCGGAGGCGAACGCCTTTTACGTCGCCTATCCCTACTGGTTCGATTCACGGCTGATCGGGATGTGGCTCGGGGATCTGGACTGGCCCCATACCATCTGGCATGAAGATCTCCCGCAAGCGGTGGAGGCCCATCAGCGTCTGCCGGGCCCCAAGTTGTACCTGGTGCATCCAGAGGATCGGGCCTCCTTGGCCCTTCTGCAAGCGGCCTATCCTCAAGGTTGGTGGGTTCTCCGGCCCCGCACCCATTGCGAGGGATTGGGGATCCTCGTTTTTCACGCCCCGCCGGGGCCTTTCTGAAGGCAGGTACCGAGCAGCATCCAGGGGGGCAAGGGCTCCGAGCCCTTGCCCCCCTTTTGCCCCTTACGCCGGCCGTCGCCGCAGGATGAGCTCCTCCACCGGCTGGAAGATCACACCGATCCAGAAGCCCAGCAGCATGAGCTGGGAGAAGAACATCACCAGGTTAATCCCCGACGTGGAGGGGCTCAGGTGCCCAGCTGCCAGGCCGAAGAAGGCGTTCATGGTCATCCCGCCCAGCAGGGCGATGGCCACCAGGATCCCGGCCACCCGCCGCAACGTCCCGTTCATGCGGTGAGCCAGGAACAGCAGGTAGAGGGCGCCAGCGATCAGCCCCAGGCCGGCCAGGGTCTCTCCCCACTGAACCAGGTTCCCAAACAGGGTAGCGTTGGCCGTGGCTGGGCCGGTGAGGAAAGCCTTCATCCAAGGATAAGGATTCTTCTCAGCGAAGCGGGCCAGGGTCTGGGGCAATCCCTTCACGAACCCGCCGCCGGTTTCGAGCTTCTCCAGGCCGCCGCGCAGCCACTCGTAACCGAGAACGATCTGGATGAGCAGCAACCAAATGCGTGCCAGGCGATCCATCGCAGGCCTCCCGGTAAAGGGTTTTTCCGCTTCTTACTGTAATCGGAAGGTGCGCGACTCGGCAGAGGCCCGCGTCCCCCTTTTCCCGGGACATCTGTCCCAACGGGTGGTCGCTCCGTTCGGCAATGGTCGTTTTCTCGTAACTATTCAGCCGTTCTCACGCGATGCCAAGATGGGGGGGCCCTTCCGCCTTCTCTCGGGAGCTCCGAACCGAATCGGACCAGGCTGAATAATTACGTTTTTTCCGTGGGGTGCGGGCCCCCGAAGACATCCCGCACCCCACGGAAAAATGGGGTTGGGCCATTCCCCTTGCGCGAAGCCTGAGCTCCAACTCCTTGAAAGCAGCCGGCAGCCTTCCCATCCGGGAATCCCCGCAGGGGGAGCTTGGGGGTTGCGAATGAGATATCAGGAACGGGGTCATAGGGAACGCTTGAAGGGAAAGGGATAGGGAGGCGCGTGCGAGGGAATCAACGATGGGGGGAAATAGGAAGCGAAAAGATTCCCAGGAGGAGGCCAGCCCCCAACAGCCCAGGGATCACCGCGGTGGTCCCAATTCGGCCGAACCCTGGGGCGAGGAGCTGACCGAGCCCATGTCCGATGGCAAACCCCACACAGCCCAACAGGAGGTCCAGAGCCAGGCGTTTGATCCCCCCGCCGCCCAGGACATGGCGGAGCAACCCGGTCCCCACACCCAAGAAGAGGATCAGCGCTGGCGTGGTCCACATCACAGGGTGATCTCCAGCAAATCCTCCGCGATATGCCGAAGCCGATCCGCCGGCAGCTCCGCCAGGCGCATCGCCAGACGTAGGTAAGGCAGATGGACCGGAGCGGTCACGAACGACCGGATCTCTGAAGGAAGGGTCCGGAAGCGCTCGATCTGGTCCAGCAGGAGAACGGCCTGCCCGATGGGGCTATCCGTGTCATAGAACTCGGCAAGGGAAACCCCCAGGTAGGCGCACAACCGCTCCAGCTCCACCAGCGGAATGGGGCGCTCCCCAGATTCATAGGCTCGGATCCGCCGGGGGGTGCATCCCAGAAATGCCGCGACCTCCCGGAGGCTTTTTCCGGCCCGCTCTCGGACCTGACGCAGGATCAAGCCGATGATCCGGTGACGGAGGGTGAGCAACTCATGGATCGCCTCGGCCATCCCATCCCCAGTGGGTGCAGGAGCATAACGATCGGGCTCGAGGAACGCGGAGATAGGCCGCTGGAAGAACCAGGCGAGAGCTTCCAGTTCGGGAAGCGTGAGATCCCGCTGGCCGGCTTCGTAGGCCCGATAACGGGCAGGCGAAATCCCCAACAGAGCTGCGCAATCCTGGATCGTTTTCCTGGCTTCCTCTCGGGCCTGTCGGAGGGCGATCCCAATAATCTTCCGGCGGATAATCAAAAGCTCCTGTTCATCCATGAGCATGGTTCCCGAAGCGGGTATCAAGCCCCTTGGGGCTGTGGGTATCGGAGGCAGCCCCACCCCAGCTCAATTTTCGGAGAGTGCAGTTCCTGGCAGCCCCCTCTCCGCTCTCCCTGCGAAGCGGCATCGGAGAGGAGCAGGAAACTGCCTGGCGTCTCCAATGATCAGCTATGAACACGCAACAGTGGGTAGCCGAAGCATTACGGATCAAATTATAATCAGGGACGGCTGTTCTGAGTAGCGCTTTTCCTAATATCTTTTGAGGTTTTATGGGCCTTGGAGGTCTTTGGGGATTGGGGGCCGCCGAAGGCG
>NZ_JBHOQJ010000169.1:0-8269 GCF_042408365.1 Thermoflexus sp. | reverse complement strand
GGGTCTTCGGTCCCCGGCCCAACCCCAGAAAACCCCAAATGTTGGAACATTGAAAAGCGCTGCTGAGGCATCGCCCGGATTCTCCCCTTAGATGGATAGCCGCGACCTGGGGGTGCTTAAGAGGGGAAGCAAGACGTTCTCTGCGAGATGCGGGCCGTGTGGTTGCCCTGCCTCGCTTGGATCCCACACGCAAGGAGATCATCTCGCCTTGTTGCGAAGATAAAATTTTCTGCGAGGGGTGGGCCGCGTACGCGCCCACCCCTCGCAGAAATTCCATAAATTGAAAGGTCGTCACTGCGCGTCTGGGATGACCTCCTCTGTTGTTCGCAACAGGGCAAGATCATCTTGAAAACGGATGCCGGCGCGTTTTGGGCCCCGGTGGGGCTCGGATTCAGGGAGGTTCTGCGATGATCCGCGGCACAACCCGCTTGGTCGGCCTTCTGGGATGGCCCGTCGCCCACAGCCGAAGCCCTCAGATGCACAACGCGGCCTTCGCCGCCCTGGGCCTGGATTGGGCTTACGTGCCCTTGCCCGTGGCACCTCCGGATCTAGAAGCCGCCGTCCGAGGGTTGCGGGCCATGGGCTTCGTCGGCGCCAATGTGACCGTTCCCCATAAAACCGCGGTGATCCCCCACCTGGATGAAATCTCCTCCATCGCCCGAGCCATTGGCGCGGTCAACACCGTGCGGGTGGTGGAGGGGCGGTGGATCGGGGAGAACACCGACGTGGAGGGGTTCCGTCGGGCCCTGGCGGAGACCGGGCTTTCGGTCCGCGGGCAGGCCGTTGTCGTTCTGGGAGCCGGCGGAGGGGCCCGGGCGGTCCTGGCGGTCCTGGCGATGGAAGGGGCGAAGGAGATCTTCCTGATGAACCGGAGCTATGAGCGGGCGGCCCGCCTTGTTGCTGAACTGAGCGAGACATTCCCACAGGCCGGCCTTCGCTTGCCACCGGTTCATGTGCTCCGGCCAGGTGAATTCCCCCCCGAGGGGGTCGCCGTGCTGATCAACGCCACCCCGGTCGGCATGGCACCGGCGATCGAAGCCTCCCCATGGCCTCCGGAGCGCCCATTCCCTTGGGGCTTGCAAGGCGTGATCGATCTCATCTACGAGCCGCCCCGCACCCGTTTGATGGCCCTGGCGGAAGCTGAGGGGATCCCCGCCTTCAACGGCCTGGGGATGCTCCTACATCAGGGGGCAATCGCCTTCACGTTATGGACCGGCCTGGAAGCCCCCCTAGAGGTCATGCGGGCGGCGCTGTCCGGGTCGTAGGGGCACCCCTTGTGGGTGCCCCCACACATACATATAAGGAGGGGCCCGATGCGAAAAACGCTCTTTCTCAGCTTGGCGCTTTTTCTTGCGGGCGCGTGCCGTCAGGGACCGACCGCGACACAGCCTGCTGCCACAATCCCGCCTTCCCCCTCCCCAGGGAGCCCGGTCCCATCGCCCACACCACAATTCCCTCCAACACCGAGCGCGACAGCCGCTCTTTCCTCCCCTACCCCACGGGCTTCCTTCCAGCCTCGCGTGGAGATCGTGGCCACCGGCCTGGAGGTGCCATGGGCGCTGGCCTTCGCGCCCGATGGTCGGATCTTCGTCACGGAACGGCCCGGCCGGATCCGGGTGATCGAGAACGGGGCGCTCCGTCCGGAGCTGGTGGCGGTGCTCCCGGTCGCCGCCACCGGCGAGGGCGGGTTGATGGGCCTGGCTCTGGATCCGAACTTCGCCCAAAACGGCTATCTCTATGTGATGTATACCTACCGGGCCGGCGGCGCGTTGCGCAACCGGATCTCGCGGCTGACCTTGCGAGGGAACACCGCTGGGGAGGAGATCGTCCTGATCGACAACATCCCGGGCGCCGGGATTCACGATGGCGGGCGCCTGGCCTTCGGGCCGGACGGCAAGCTCTACGCGACCACGGGGGATGCGGCCCAGCGGGACCTGGCCCAGCGGCTGGACAGCTTGGCCGGGAAGATCCTCCGCCTGAACCCGGATGGGTCGATCCCAACGGACAATCCCTTCCCAGGCTCTTATGTATATTCGTATGGCCACCGGAACCCCCAGGGGTTGGCCTGGCATCCGGTCACCGGCCAGCTGTATAGCACGGAGCATGGCCCCACAGGGGAGATGGGGTTGTGTTGTCGGGATGAGCTCAATCTTATCCGGCCCGGGGCGAACTACGGCTGGCCGCTCGTCACGGGCGCCCCAGGGGATCCCCGCTTCGCGGATCCGATCCTCCACAGCGGGGAGGACACGTGGGCGCCCGCGGGCATGGCCTTCGTGACAGGCGAGCGGCTGGCGCCGTGGAAGGGTCATCTCTTCTTCGGGACGCTGCGGGGACAACACCTGCACCACGTGGTCCTAGGGTCAGATGGAAGCACCGTGGTCTTCCACGAGGAGCTCTTCCGAGGGGAGTTCGGGCGCATCCGCGAGGTGGTGATGGGACCGGATGGCGCGCTGTATTTCACCACCAGCAACCGCGATGGCCGCGGGCAGCCCCGGTCGGGGGATGATCGGATCCTGCGGATCGTGCCGGGGCCATAAGGGCGCCTCCCCTGAGTTCCCATAGCGCTTGCGCCCTCAGCGGGAAAAGCCGGCGCTATGATATAGAATCGGAGAGCGGATCCTCCACCGGAGGCATTCCCATCGATGAATGATTTGCGGAAAGCTGCTGTCGACGTGTTACACCGGAACGATCGGGAAACGTTTACCGCCCCTTCCCCTCGACAATATCCCCATCTCTGGCTCTGGGACGCGGGGTTCGCCGCCCTCGGCTGGGCAGCCATCGGGGACTTCGAGCGGGCCTATCGGGAGATCCGGGCTGCCCTCCGGGGCCAATGGCGCAACGGAATGCTCCCCCACGTGGTCTTCTACGGATGGCCCAGCGCGTATTTTCCGGGGGCCGACGTCTGGCGCTCCGATCTCGCCCCGGAAGCACCGAAGGATCTCCCCACCTCGGGCATCACCCAGCCGCCCGTATTGGCCTTCGTGGTCGAGATCCTGTTTCGCCATGACCCAGACCGGCAGCGGGCGGAGGTCTTCGCCCGCGAAACCTTTCCAGCCCTGCGGGCCTATCATCGCTGGCTGCACGCCGCTCGGGATCCGGAAGGCGTCGGCTTGAGCTGCATCGTACATCCATGGGAGTCCGGAATGGATAACAGCCCCCTCTGGGACCAACCTCTATCACGGGTCCCGACGGAGGGCCTTCCCCCCTATCGGCGGGCCGATCACCATTGGGTCCCCGAGGAGCAGCGGCCCCGCGCCATTGATTACGATCGCTTCCTCGCTTTGATCCTCCATTTGCGAGCCCACCGATACGGGGAGAGCGGCGTCCGAACTTCACCCTTCCGCGTGGCGGATGTTCTCTTCAACGCGTTGCGCCATCGTTCGGAAGAGGCCTTATATGCGATGGCTCGGGCCCTGGGGGAGCCCACGGAGGAGATCGAGGGATGGCTGGAGCGGAGCCGAACGGCTTTCCAAACCCGGCTCTGGGATCCCGAGCGCAGCTTCTTCCTGGATTGGGATGACCTTGCCGGCGAGCGGATCCCGATCATCGCGGCCGGAGGGTTCGTGGCCCTCTACGCCGGGCTCGCCACGCCGGAGCAGGCGCGGGAGATGGTGGACCGACACCTCAGGAATCCGGAGGCCTTCGCGCCGGACGGAGGGACCCGATACTTCGTCCCGACAGTGAGCAAAGGGGATCCGGGATGGGAACCCCGACGCTACTGGCGGGGCCCGGTATGGATCAACCTGAACGCCCTCATCGCCCACGGCCTGGCCCGATATGGGTTCCACGGGCTCGCGGAGGACATCCGTCATCATACCCTGGACCTGATCGCCCGTTCCGGGTTCCACGAGTATTATGATCCCCGAACCGGGGAAGGACTGGGGATCGGGGACTTCACATGGTCCGCCGCCCTCCTGCTGGGCTGGGAGTTGTTAAAAGTGGGATAGAGAGGATTGGGGAGGAGCAATGAGCCATCCACGCATTCGGGTGCTTTTAGCGGATGATCATCCGGCGGTTCGGACAGGGATCCGCCAATTTCTGGAACGCGATCCGGCCATTGAGGTGGTCGCCGAGGCGGGAAGTGGGGAAGAGGCGCTGGCCCTGATCGCCCGGCATCGCCCGGATGTGGTGATCCTGGATCTGCGGATGCCCGGCCTCTCCGGCCTGGAGGTCCTCCGCCGCCTTCGCGCTGAACATCCGGAGGTGCGGGTGCTGGTGTTGACAGCCTACGACGATGATCCATACATCTTCGCCGCCCTGCGCGCAGGAGCCCGTGGCTACTTGCTGAAAACGGCAGGGCCGGAGGATCTCATTCGTGGCGTTCACATGGTTTATGCGGGCCGCTCCGTCCTGGACCCCACAGTGGCGGAGCGTCTGATGGAGGAACTGGGCCGTCCGGAGGCCGAGGGGGAGCCGGAGCGCCTGACGGAGCGGGAGCTGGAAGTGCTGCGGCTGGCCGCGCGGGGGCTGACGAACCGAGCCATCGGGTTCCAGCTGGGCATCAGCGAGCGCACCGTCCATTCCCATATGATCAATATCTTCGCCAAGTTGGGCGTGAGCACCCGCACCGAAGCCGTTCTCAAGGCGATCCGGCTGGGTTGGATCTCCCTGGAGGATACAGAGGCGTGAGATGCGTCTCCTGCGCGGGCTGTTCACCCAGGTTTTCCTCTGGGTTCTCCTCCCCCTGATCCTGGTCCTGTTAGGGGTGGCCTTCGGCAGCACCGCTTTGCACCAGCAGGCCATGCGATCGATGGTCGCCGAGCGGAATGCGGGCATCGCCAGGGGCGCCGCGGCCGTCCTCACTGAAAACCTCTACCGCCGGCAACAGATCCTTCAAGCCCTGCTGAACCCCCTGGCTGAGGATACCTTCCCGGACCAAACCATTCGAGCGCTCAGCCTCTTCATCGCTGATTTCGATCTGGGCCTTGCGCTTTTCGATCTCGAGGGACGGGATCGGCTTGCCGAATTGGGTCCCCTCCGGGCGGATCCTCAGGCTCTTCTGGATCAGCTCGCTCGGCGGCCGGGCGAGCCGGTTTTCCTGTTTGGGAAATTCGCAGGAACGTCGGGGGTCTGGATCGGCCTGGCCAAGGGGCGGTGGGGCGCTGTGGGGGCTGTCTCCCTGAACGCGTTGGGTTGGGAGATGCTGCGGCAGACGGTGAAAACCGGCCCGCGGGCCGTTGTTTACCTGATTGACTCCACGGGCACGGTGATCGCTTCCACCGCTCCCTCCGCGCAGGGCGCAAACCTCAAAGCGTACGAAGGCGCGACGGCAGCCTTACAAGGGGAATCAGGGGTGGCCTTCCACCGCTCTCCGGGAACCCCAGAGGAGCACGTCACGGCCTACGCCCCGATCCCGATCGTCCATTGGGCGCTCCTGATCGAGGAGCCATGGATCGATGTGGTCGCCCCGCTGCTCCGCTACACTTTGCTGGTCCCCCTGCTCGTACTCGCGGTGACCGTCGTTTCCTTGATCGCCCTCTACGTGAGTATGTGGCGGATCGTCCGCCCGCTCCAGGCGCTGGGGGAGCGAGCGATCCGCTTGGCCTGGGGCGATTTCGAAGCCATCCGCACCCCCGTAGGCGGGGTCGAGGAGATCCAGGATCTCCAACGCGCCCTCCAGGACATGGCGGAGCAGATCCGCCGCTACCAGAGCGGAATGCAGCATTATATCGCCGCGATGACCCAGGCCCAGGAAGAGGAGCGCCTTCGGCTGGCCCGCGAACTGCACGACGAGACCATCCAGAACCTTGTGGTTCTGGCCCAGCGGATTCAGATGCTGGAGCTGACTTTACCTCCCCTCGAGGAGATGCGCCCTGCCCGTGAACACCTACAGGCCCTCTCCGCTATGGTCCGCCAAACCATTCAGGGGATCCGGCGTGTCATCCAGGACCTGCGTCCGTTATACCTGGAAGAACTGGGGCTGGTCCCGGCCCTTGAAGCCCTGGTGCAATCCACGTCCTCGGAGGACCTGGAGATCCTTATGGAGATCGATGGGGAGGAACAACGCCTGCCCCCTGAGGTCGAGCTGGCCGTTTACCGCATCGCCCAGGCAGCGCTGAGCAACATCGTGCGCCACGCCCGCGCCCGTCACGCTCGTCTCCACCTGGAATTCGGTTCGAGCGGAGTGACCCTGACCATCGAGGATGATGGTCAGGGATTCGAGCCTCCGGAGCTCCCGGGGGAGCTGGCCCTGCGGGGCCATTTCGGCCTGATGGGAATGTATGAGCGGGCGACGCGCCTGGGGGGACACTTCTCCATCCGCTCCGCCCCCGGCCAGGGGACCCGGGTTGTGGTCTTCCTCCCAGGCGAACCACCCCGCGCATAGGTCCATACTCTGCGTCCGCCTCTGCTCTTTCAGGCGTTTCAGCCGCGCAGTCTTCCCAAAGGATGTGAATGCTCCGATGGTCTGGTGAATACGGACAACCCAACCCCGATGGGGCACCCATATGGGAGCACCCTGTGTGGGTGCCCCACCCCATCTTGATACAGCCCCTGCTACACGAGAAGGACATACAGGCAGGCGCAAGGCATGCCCGTAGGGGCACCCCATATGCATCAATTGAAGGCTGGATCTGGCCTCCCACCTCCCGCGAAAACAAATCTGGATGAAGCACTACATCCAGCTGCAAGGATGCTATAATATTATTTAAGCTCTGTGCAGGTATGAGCTGATGGCTTATCCGCCTCGCTTTTGCCCAATGGCGCGCCGATGGGGCGCCCTGCGCAGCGCGCAGGATCGGCTGGGGCAGGCCGAAGGGATAGCTCCGGCACGGCCCTGGATGGCCCGCGCCTGTATCTGTCCGAAGCGGGGATGGAGGATCGCCGCCCGCTTCGGCTTGGCGCCCCGCTGAACGGCCCCGACGATCCCCATCCCCGCACCTCCTTCCCTGAACCTTCGAGCCCTTGGGGCATCTCAATCCTCGCTCCTTGCCTTGCTTTGCTTCCCAATCCAGTTTCAGAGAAGGAGGAAGCCATGCGCGTTGCATCCCCTGCTATGCCTGTGGTATGGCCTCGATGGTTCGGGAAAGCCCTCAGCTTGGTCCTGATCCTCGGGATCGCGGGGCTCTACACGCTATGGGACCCCCGCCTGGCGGTCTTTTGGCTGTTTGGGGTGAGCCTCGGGGTCGTTATGCAACGGGGTCGCTTTTGCTTCGCCTCCGCGTTTCGGGATCTTTATCTCCTGCGGGATGGCCGGGTGGTGAAAGGGATCATCGCCGGGATGGCAGTAGCCACCATTGGCTTCACCCTGTTGGCCTATCGGATCGCTCCGGATCTCAGCCGGCCGGTCGGGAACGTGACGCCGGTCAGCTTGGCGACCTTCCTCGGCGGCCTGATCTTCGGGATCGGCATGGTGTTGGCCGGCGGCTGCGCTTCGGGGATGCTCTATCGGATCGGCGAAGGCTATGTCGCTTCGATATTCACGCTGATCGGGGCGATGATAGGAATGTTCACCGTAGCGCTTCAGTGGCCGTGGTGGTGGCAGGCGGTGATCGCTCCTACCCCACGGCTCTGGTTGCCTCAGATGCTGGGGTGGGGCGGCGCGGTGGCCCTTAACCTGCTCGGACTGGCTCTCTCCTATGCAGCCGTCCTGGCATGGGAGGCCCGCAGCGGCGTGGTGGTCCGGCCGGCCCCTGCCTTAGCCCCTGCCCGCTCCCTTGCCGAGCACCTCCAGCGCACATGGGAACGTCTCTTCCGCCATCCATGGCCTCCGATTTCGGCTGGAATCGCCCTGGGCATCCTGAACGTCTACTTGTTCCTCTGGGACAAACCCTGGGGGATCACCACCGAGGTCTCCCGTTGGGCCGGCTGGATCGCTTATCTCCTCGGCTACCCAGCGGATCGCCTGCTCTATTACGCCGAGAAGGCCCCAGGGTTTGGGCTGCTCCAGCATGTGCCCTGGGCGAGCGGGGGAACGCTGCTCAACGTCGGCCTGATCGCAGGTTCTTTCCTGGCCGCCGTCCTGGCGGATGAGTTCAAGATCCGCACCGCTCGCCCCGGCCGTTATCTTCAGGCGCTCATCGGTGGGTTCCTGCTGGGCTACGGCGCCCGGATCGCGATGGGGTGCAACATCGGCGGCTTCTTCTCGGCCATCCCATCGCTGGCGGTCAGCGGCTGGCTCTTCGCCCTAGGCCTGGCAGGAGGCTCGTGGATCGGTGCCCAGATCGTGCGACGGCTGCTTTGAGTCCCATTCGCTCTTTACCTCTCCCCCCACGGGCCTTTGGGCCATAGGGAGAGCGGTAAGAGATGCTCTGGGGGTGGGCCGGGAGAT
>NZ_JBHOQJ010000160.1:0-9075 GCF_042408365.1 Thermoflexus sp. | reverse complement strand
CGGGCCGCCTTCGGCGGCCCGCACCCCATGAGGAAACCCCTTGGGTGAAAGGGGCGATGCCCTCGGCGTGAATTGCTTGGGAAATATCCAAAACTGGGGGGCCGTTGACCCTCCGACCAGTTCATTGTCTGGGATGTACTGTAGGGGAGGCAGATGGTCCCCTTTCCCCACACTCCAAAGGGCTGCGGGAGAATCTTCGGGGATCACAAAACCTCACCGAAGCGTATCGCGCAGGATTCCGGGAGTTATTGCCTCAAACCCGAATCGATCCGATGCACCTTTAACAGGTTGGTATGGCCCGGGCGTCCGAAGGGGACACCGGCGGTGATCACAATGAGATCCCCGGGCCGGGCCAAGCCGCTTTGAAGAGCCGCCTGGGTAGCCGCTTCCAGCATCTCGTCGGTGTTGCGCACGGCCGGCATCAGGGTCGGTTGCACCCCCCACACCAGGGCGAGGCGCCGCAAGGTCGCCGGAACCGGGGTGACGGCGAGGATCGGGACCGGAGGGCGATGGCGGGCGATCATGCGGGCGGTGTAGCCGGACATGGTCGAGGTGACGATCGCTCGGGCGCCGATCCGTTCAGCGATCTCCACGGTCGCGCGACTGATCGCCTCGGTAACGCCCGCCGATTCTCCAATTAAATCCAGCCATTGCTGATGGGGCATAGCTTCCTCAGCAATCCGCGCGATCCGGGCCATCATCTGCACGGCTTCCACCGGATAGGTCCCCGTCGCCGTCTCCGCCGACAGCATCACCGCGTCGGTCCCATCCAGGATGGCGTTGGCCACATCGCTGGCCTCCGCCCGGGTCGGGCGGGGATGGCTTACCATGGAGTTGAGCATCTGGGTAGCGGTGATCACCGGCTTGCCCGCCTGATTGCATAAGCGAATGATCCGCTTCTGATGGATCGGTACTTCCTCTGGAGGGATCTCCACCCCCAGGTCCCCCCGAGCGACCATCACCGCATCCGCTGCCTCCAGGATCGCTTCGAAGTTCTCCAGCGCCTCCCGCTTCTCGATCTTGGCAACGATCGGGATCGCAGCCCCCAAATCCTGCAGTAGAACCCGCAGTTGACGCACATCCTCCGCGGTGCGCACGAAAGAGAGCGCTAAGTAATCCAGCCCCTGCTCCACCGCAAACCGCATATCCAAGCGATCCTTCTCCGTAAGGGCAGGCAATGTGAGGGGCAGACCTGGGGCATTGATCCCCTTGTGAGAGCTCAACGTCCCTCCCCGCACCACGCGGCAGACCATGTCCCTCCCGTTCGCCTCCTCCACCCGGAACTCCAGCAACCCATCGTCCAACAGGAGGGTCTGGCCCGGCCGGACCATGGCGATCAGCTCCGGATGGGGGAGATGAACCTCCTGGGGGCTGCCCGGGACGGGCCGGGTGGTGAGGATGATCCGCTGGCCTGGAGCGATCGAGATGTATCCGCCCTCAATGACACCGACCCGCCAACGCGGGCCCTGCAGGTCGCCCAGGAGAGCGACGATGGCGCCTTCCTCCTGGGCCACTTGGCGCACCAAGGCGATCCGGCGGGCGTGAGCCGCGTGGTCCCCATGGGAGAAATTGATCCGGGCCACGCTCATCCCCGCCCGGATCATCGCCCGCAAGATCTCCGGATGATCCGTGGAGGGTCCCAGGGTGCAGACAATCTTCGTGCGCGGTCGCGGATCCATCTCTTCACCCCTGACGTGAATGCCCGGAGGGTGGGCGGAGAAGCCTCTCCCTCCAACCACGACATCTACGGGGCGAAGCATAGCCCAGGCGACGTCCTGGGCCAAGCGGGCCCATCGACTTCCCGCCGGCAGCAGAGGAGGGGGTCAGAGCTCGGGAGCGCTCACTCCCCTTCCTGTCGGAGGATACGGCTCAACCAGGCATCGAAGCGGCGCCAGAGGCGCATCAGGCGCGAGTGGAGCTGCGCCGGCAGGTAAAGTGTGATCCGGACCAGCCGCTCCAGCCAAATGGGCCGCGGGCGAGCGCGCGGGACACCCCACTGGACCACGGCGGCGGCCCAGGTCAGCCCGGCGCCGAACGCCACCATCGCCACCCGATCCCCCGGTTTCAGGCGCCCCTGCTGGGCCGCCTCGCACAGCGCGATGGGGATGCTGGCAGAGGAGGTGTTTCCGTAGCGATCGATGTTCACAAAGAAGCGTTCCATCGGCAACCCCAGCCCCCTGGCGGCGGCCTCGATGATGCGGATGTTGGCCTGGTGAGGGATGATCAAGTCGATATCCTCCAGGCGCAGGCCGGCCTGAGCGACCACCTCCCGGGTGGCCTTCTCCATCACCCGGGTCGCGAACCGGAAGACCTCACGGCCGTTCATCCGGACGAAGTGGCAACCATCCCGCACCACCGCTTCGGAGATCGGAAGCCGGCTGCCGCCTGCGGGGAGAATCAAGAGCTCCCCTCCAGAGCCGTCGGCTCGAATCAGCGAAGCCAGCACCCCACCCGGCGCCTCGCTCCCCTGCAACACCACCGCCCCTGCCCCGTCCCCGAACAGCACGCATGTGTTGCGATCCCGCCAGTTCACAATGCGGGAGAGGGTCTCCGCTCCGATCACCAGGGCAGTTTGATGGGTCCCAGCGCGGATCGCGGCCGCCGCCATATGCAGCCCGTAGATGAACCCGGAGCATCCAGCGAGGAGATCAAAAGCGCCGGCTTTCGAAGCCCCTAAGGCATCCTGAACCAGACAAGCGGTGGCGGGGAACAGATGTTCTGGGGTCACCGTGGCCACCAGAATCAAATCGATATCACGGGGGGAGACTCCCGCCACCGTCAGGGCCTCCTCTGCGGCCATAATAGACAGGGTTGCCGTGGTCTCCTGAGGGCCGGCCACCCGCCGCTCCCGAATCCCTGTGCGCGTCACAATCCACTCATCGGATGTTTCAACGAACTGCGCCATCTCGCGGTTCGTCACCACCCGCTGGGGAACGGCCATCCCCCAGCCCACAATGTGCGCGTAACGCGCCATACAATTAACCTCCACCTTTGTTTCTGGGCTATGCAACAGGGAAAACAGACGGCCCCTAGCCCCCAAATCCTCAGGGCAACGGCCTAGAAGCGGGTCCCGTCGTATCCAACAATCAAATCCGGAAGAAGCAGTAGCTCCTAAGGCTATAGGGCGCCGTCTTCATATCGCCGGAAGATCACACAGGCGTTGTGACCGCCGAAACCGAAAGAGTTCGACATCGCAACCCGCACCGGCTTGCGCCGCGCGACGTTCGGTACATAATCCAGGTCGCACTCGGGATCGGGATGCTCATAATTGATCGTAGGAGGGATGATCCCATCGGTGATGGACCGGATGCAGACAATGGCCTCCACTGCGCCGGCTGCCCCCAGCAAATGCCCGATCATCGACTTCGTAGAGGAGATCGGCACATCATAGGCCGCTTCGCCGAAGACTGCCTTGATGGCTTGGGTCTCGCTTTTATCATTGAGCGGCGTGCTCGTCCCGTGGGCGTTGATGTAATCCACATCCCGAGGCGAGAGGCCCGCATCCGCCAGGGCCCGGCGCATCGCCAGCGCGGCCCCTTCCCCGTTCTCCAGCGGGGCGGTGATGTGATAGGCGTCCGCCGAGGCCCCATAGCCCACCACCTCGGCATAGATCCGCGCGCCCCGGGCCTGCGCATGCTCCAGCCGTTCCAGCACGAGGATCCCCGCCCCCTCCCCCATCACGAAGCCATCCCGGGTTCGATCGAAGGGCCGCGAGGCGCGCTCCGGTTCCTCGTTCCGCGTCGAGATGGCCCCCATCACGTTGAAGGCCGCGATCGAAATGGGCAAGATCGCCGCCTCAGCCCCGCCGGCGATGACCACATCGGCGTCCCCGCGACGGATGAGATTCATCGCCTCCCCGATCGCGTTCGTCCCGCTGGCGCACGCCGTGACCACCGCCATGTTCGGGCCCCGGAATCCGTAGGCGATGGCGATCATACCCGGAGCGGTGTCCGCCAACATCATCGGCACCATGAACGGGCTGACGCGATCCGGCCCTCGGGTCATCAAGGTTTCCACCCCTTGAACCAGTGCCCCGATCCCCCCGATCCCGGTCCCCAGGACCACCCCCACGCGCTCCCGATCCACATGGGCGGGGTCCAGCCGCGCGTCCCGGAGCGCCTGCTGGGTGGCTGCCAGGGCGAACTGAGCGTAACGATCCATCCGACGGGCTTCCTTGCGCCCAAACCAGGCCTCGGGATCGAACTCTCGAACCTCGGCGGCGATCCGAGTTTTCATCGCTGAGGCATCGAACAAGGTGATCGGCCCAACCCCCGATCGACCGGCCACCACGTTCTGCCAAAAGGTTTCGACATCGTTCCCCAAGGGCGTGATCGCCCCCATCCCGGTGATCACCACACGCACCATCTTCTTCCCCTCCTGAGAGCTCCGGAACCCAGATACTCTGTTGCTTGGGCTGCCGAGGGCAACGCTCCAACCCCCGAAGATCCCCTAAGGCCTATAAGATCTCAAAAATGAGTTCAAAATTAAAACACCTCTCCCCTTGCTTTGTTACATGATGCAGCTCTCGGCGCCTAGCAACGGAGACGTGAGATAAGACGCTTCGTGCTTTGCGGCGGGAGTGCTCCTCATAATCTGCTGTGGGGAAGAGAGATCGAACCGCTCCTTAACGCATCGGGGCGAACGTAGACACGCCGGCGATCCGGACTGAAGACATAGGGCATGGGCTGGTCATGGGCCGTCGCCCGCGCGCCATGCCCTCCGCATCCAGCAGCCTGTCTTTCGGAGCTGCGTCCCTCCCATCAGCGATATCCCGATCAGGGCCATCCCCAGGCTGAGGGCACGCTGGAAGAAGGCCGGGAGCGCGAAAAGGGTCAACCGGTAAACCGGGCGCGCGGTGAAGCGCAGGACGTAGCCCCCTAGGAGGGCCCGCTCGACCGTCTGGCCATCCGCCATCCGGGTCAATTCCTCCTGCCAAATCACCGTTCCTGTTCCTTCCTCGAAAAGGGTTACGAATCGCCCATCCTTCACCCGAAGGATCCAGTGGGCCTCGGGGATCGCCGCGAAAGCTTCCCCCTCTGGGGAGGGATGCAACAACAATTGGGAAGCCGGCGGGGCGTCCAACGCGGCTTGCAGGGAAAGCGGACCCGAAGGGCCCCTTGCTTCCAGCTCCAGCACGGAATGGCTACGCCGGGCAATCCCCCCATATGGCCCTAAGAGAAACGGAAGGTTCGCACGGAACACGGTCCGCCCGATCAGATCCCCCTGCCGCCAGATGGAGAGGCTGTTCTCCTCCAGGGCCAGCCAGAACCCTTCCACCGATCGCCCCTCCCCCGGGGCCAAAACGAAGGAACGCGGCGGAGGAAGATAGCGCCCCAGGCTGCCCGCCAGCACGGCGGAAAACAGTAGGGCAAAGCTGAGCGCCGCCATCGTCCGTCGGGCCCGGCCCGCCTCAATCGCATGAACCAGGAAGCTCCAGCCCAGCGCCGCCCAGAGCAGCCGCCAGCCAGGCGTTGCGCTCAGGGACCACAGACCCAGGCGATCCAGCGGATCGAAGAGGGGGCCGAAGCGGAGACGAGCGCGAGCCACCCAGCTCCAGTAAGCAGGATCTCCCGGGGATGGCGCCTGAGAGGCCAGGATCATCCAGAGGAACCCCAGGCCTAACAAAAGACCCGGGATCGCGACTCCCCAGGGGCTGGCCAGCAATATCCACCCTCTAGCTGGAAGCCCAGTCAACCAAACTCCCAGGCGGAAAGGCGCAGAGGCTCCGAAACCTGGAGAAGCGTCCGGTGCGTTCCGTAGGATGGGGATCCCCTTGAATGAAAGATTCCCGAACATGAAGCGGTGGAAAATCAATAGAGCCACCTGCGGGATTCGAACCCGCGACCCCCCGCTTACGAGGCGGGTGCTCTTCCGGCTGAGCTAAGGTGGCCTATTGCTTTTACCTCGTCAAGTAATTATAACGGGGATCCTGAAGGCCGGCAACCGCCATCAGGCAGGCCAGGGCCTTTCAAAGTTCTAACAAAGATGGCATAACAAGAAGCAGGATCTTGCCGATGGCTAGAACGTTGAAAAGCCCTGGGCAGGCCTTGTGCCTGCTCGACGAGGGGCATCCGTATCATAATGTGGGGTACCCACAAGGGGCGCTCCTACATGGTAGGATCGGGCAGTCCGCATTCGCCAGGCCCTCGGATCATCCACATCGTTCGAGAAGACTACCCGTTGCATCCTCGGGTTAAGACTCCTCCGGGATCAGATGGATGGACTCCGGGTGAACGGCGATGGTCCAGAAGCGGGTCCGATCCAAGCCCAGCCGTTCGTAAATGTAAGGCGGGACCTCGATCTCCAGATCGTAATCCCGCTCGGGCGTTAACCGAGGGCCTTGGAGCCGGAAGAAGAGCACCCACGCCAGGCCATAGTCGATCTCCCCAACGATCTCTCCTTCGAACAGGTTCTCGCGATCCGGAGGGGGCGGGCGATCAGGCCGGACGAAGGCGATGTGCTCGGCGCGAAGGCAGAGCAGAACGTTCGCCCCCACGGGGAGCGAGGGGATCGATGGGTTAGGACGGGCTCGCAGCTCCCGCTCCCCTACCTGCAGGCGCAGGCCTCCGGGATCCGCCGCCCGCACCTGGCCGCGCAGGAGGTTGCGAACCCCAACCAGATGGGCCACCTCCAATCGGGCCGGGCGATGGAGTACGTCTTTCGGGGGGCCCACCTGGAGAAGCCGCCCCTTCTCCAGAACGGCGATCCGGTCGGCCAGAAAG
The DNA here is from genome assembly GCF_042408365.1 of Thermoflexus sp. Lineage (GTDB taxonomy): Bacteria > Chloroflexota > Anaerolineae > Thermoflexales > Thermoflexaceae > Thermoflexus. The sequence goes on along the minus strand of NZ_JBHOQJ010000160.1, from coordinate 2,353 downwards.
GCCGCTTCGGCGAGACTGTGGGTGACGAAAAGAACCGGGATGCCCAGCTGGCGCTGAAGCCTCTGGATCAAACGCTGCAGCTCCGAACGGGTGGGCGCATCCAAGGCGGAAAGCGGCTCGTCCAGAAGGAGGACATCCGGCTGGATGGCGAGGGCTCGCGCCAGGGCGACCCGTTGCTGTTGCCCACCGGAAAGCTGATGCGGCCGCCGCTCCGCCAGATCCGCCAGGCCGACCTGATCCAGCCACTCCATCACCCGACGACGGATCTCCTCCGCTCGGCCCCGGAGACCGTAGGCCACGTTCTCAAAGACCGTGAGATGGGGGAAAAGGGCATACCCCTGGGGCACATAACCCACCCGTCGGGCCTGGGGGGGCAGATTCACCCCGGACCGGGAATCGAACACCACGCGGCCGTTGAGAACGATGCGGCCGGAGGAGGGGCGAAAGAGCCCGGCGACGGCCCGCAGGGTCAGGCTCTTGCCAGCCCCCGATCGACCGAACAACACCATCAACTCCGATCGGACCGTCAGGTTGAGCTCAAGATCGAAACCTGGCCAGGTATGGGCGATCTCCAGTTCCAGCATGGGTTCCGACTTTGTAATGGGTTTTCTCGTGGGATTTGTTGGGGCGAGCCGGGCGCCTTCGGCCCCCGGCCCGCCCCAGAAATATTTCTTCATCCCCCTCCCCTACGGCCCTTTGCTCAACAAATACTGGCGGCCCAATCGCTGGACCGCCCCCAAGGCGAGGATCCCGAAAATCGAGAGGGCGGCAACCAACATCCCCGCCCGTTGGGGATCATTTGCCTGAACCGCATCATACACCGCGATCGCCAAGGTCTGCGTTCGACCCGGGATGTTGCCGGCGACCATCAGGGTGGCGCCGAAATCCCCCAGCGCTCGGGCGAAGGTCATGATCGTGCCCGCCAGGATGCCCCGCCACGCCAGCGGAAGGGTGATCGTCCAGAACACCCCCCATTCGGATCGGCCTAACGTCCGGGCGACCTGTTCAAGCTCGGGATCCACACCCTCGAACGCCGCCCGACAGGATTGGACCATCAGGGGGAACGAGGAGACCGCCGCAGCGACCACTGCGCCTCGCCATGTGAAGACCAGCGGGAGTCCTAACGCCTCCAGGGCCTGACCGATGGGGCTGGATCGACCCAGCGCCACCAACAGATAATAGCCCAAGACGGTAGGGGGAAGGATCAGGGGGATCATCACGAGGCTCCCCAGCAGATCCCGGCCAGGGAACGATTTGCGGGCGAGGATCCATCCCATGACGATCCCCAGCACCAAATTGATCCCCGTGGCCATGCTGGCCACTCGGGCAGAAAGAAAAAATGGGAACCAATCCACGGATCATCCTCCTGGGGATTCGAATCCATATCGGCGCAAGATCGCCTGACCCTCTGGGCTTAGGATAAACGCCACGAAATCTCGGGCGATGGACTCCTGGGACGTTCGACGGAGCACAGCAAGGCCCTGATCGATGGGCTGGTGCCATTCCTGAGGGATCAGCACCCAGGGCATATCCCCAGATTGCACAAGCGCCAACGCCACCAGGCCCGCGTCCGCCTGGCCGGTTTGAACGAACTGAAAGGTTTGAAGGATGTTCTCACCGAACACGATCTTCGGCTGCAGCGCCTCCCAGAGCCCCACGTGCTCCAGGGCCTGTCGAGCCGCCCGGCCATAAGGCGCATGATCCGGGTTCGCGATGGCCACGTAGCGGATAGACGGGTCCTGCAAATCCGAGAGGGAACGAGGGGGTTTCGGGAGCCGTGGCGAGGCGACCAGGACGAGACGCCCTCGGGCGTAGCGCTGCTCGGTCCCGGGCAAGGTGTGACCACCCCGGCGGAGCCGCTCGATGTATCCCCAATCCGCGGAGAGAAAGAGATCGAAGGGCGCGCCGTTCTCGATTTGCTGGGTCAGCTGTCCGCTGGAACCATAGCTTACGGTGATCCGGACCCCTGTCCGATCCCGATAGACCCGCACCAACTCCTCCATCGCGATCCGGAGATCGGCAGCCGCCGCCACCGTGAGCTCCCCCCGGTTCGGGTTCCCTTCGCTGTGTGGGGTGCCTCCCACCTCACGAGAAAAGCGCTGACAGGCCACCAGGACCAGACCGGCGAGCAGGATCACACCTCCCCGGATCACCCGCATCGGTTTCCTCCCTTTTCCCACTCAGTGAAGTTCATCGTCGTAGCCACTCCGAGGGGTAACGATCAGATCACTGCTTCCACGTTGACCAGGAATGCTGCCGTTGCTTTCCTTGGGAGGGTTTGGGGATGAGCGGGCGCTTTTGGCACCCAGCTCGCCCTCCAATCATCCCCTCTCCCCGCGGCCCGAAGGGAGAT
>NZ_JBHOQJ010000153.1:0-18439 GCF_042408365.1 Thermoflexus sp. | reverse complement strand
CACATAAACCGCCGAATCCGGCGGGAGCTCCGACCATCCCACCAGATCCAAAGCGATCGCAACCAAATCTTCGGTGGTCAAACCGCCAGCGCCCAGCTCCCCTCTTTGTATACCTGCCTCGCCTGTAAAGGGGGTCTATGATGCGCGCTGGCGGTTTGACCACCGAAGATTTGGTTGCGATCGCTTTGGATCTGGTGGGATGGTCGGAGCTCCCGCCGGATTCGGCGGTTTATGTGCCCGGCCGAGGGATCCGACGGGTGCTGGTGGGGATCGATATCGGGACAGCGGAGCTGTTGCTGGCCCGGGAGCTGGGCTGTGATGGGGTCGTGGCCCACCACCCCGTTGGGATGCGCCACCGGATGGCCCCGGTCTACCGTCGCCACGTGGAGCTGATGATGGCCCACGGGATCCCCCGGGAGATCGCGGAGATGGCGATCCAGGAGCGAGTGGAGGAGCTGGAAACCTCCGGCCATGCGGACAATTACGATCACGTCGTTTCCGTCGCCCGCCTGTTGAATCTCCCGTTTCTGAATTTGCACGCTCCATGCGATGAAGCCGGCCGTCGGATCCTGCAGGGGGTGATCGATGAGACCATCGCCCGCAACCCCCGGGCAAGCCTCCAGGACATCGTGAGCGCGTTAGGTCAGCTCTCCGAATTCCGGGAGGCGGAGACTCCGATCCGGATCGCGATGGGGGAGGCAAGCGCTCCAGCGGGGAAGGTGGTGATGGTCCACGGCGCCCTGACGAACGGCGGCTATGCCGTGGCGAAAACTTACTTTGAGCATGGGATCGACACGGTGGCCTATATTCATATCGCGCCGAGCGAGCTGGCCCGATTGCGTCGGGAGGGGCGGGGGCAGTTGCTGATCACCGGCCATATTGCCAGCGACAGCGTGGGGATCAATCCGTGGATCGCGGAGCTGGAGGCGCGGGGGGTCGAGGTCATCCGCATCAGCGGGATCCTCGGGCGCTTCGATCCGGCGAACCGTCGCTTCCTTCGATGAGGGAAAAAGGGGACGGTGATGAAGCCGCCCACCTGCTTTATGCGGGCGGACGATAGGCGCTTTCCCAGATCCCTCGATAGCGTTCGATCTCCCGATCCCAGCGTTCATCATCCCAGCCCAGGAGCGCCTGGAGGCGATGGCGGTGTTGCTCCAGGAAAGGCAACGCCCCGCCCGGCAACTGAAAACCCAACCGAGTCCGCCGCAAGAGCAGATCATCCAAGTGGATCACCGCCTCCTGGGCGATGGCCCATCGCAGCTCTGCCCAGCACGTGGAGGTCCGGGGGATGGGCTGTCGCTCCTCGGGCGGAGCGTGAAGGAACCATAGAAGCGCCTCCGCTCCGTAACGGCTGCGCCATCGGAGCCAGAGGGCGGGGTCCAGCTCTTCCTCCGGGATCCGTGGGGCTTCGGGAGCTTTCCGATCCTTTGGAGGAGCCGGAGGCGGCAGCCGGCGCCGAAGCGCCCGCAGCGCATCGCGCGCCATCACTCGGAATGTCGTGAGCTTCCCGCCGGTGACTGTCAGGATCCCTTCATCCCACACCACGTGATCCCGTGGCTCCCGCGAGGGAGGCTGCCGCCCGGTCCCCACCACGGCCCGCACGCCTGAGAAGGTCGCCGTGACATCTTGGGGGGAGAGATCCAGGTGGGGGAAGGCGCGTTGCAGCGCGCTCAGCAGGTATTCGAACTCCTCCGGCCGGATGGCCGGTTCCCCCTCCAGATCCTGATCGTGATCGATATCGGTGGTGCCGACCAGCGCCATGCCCTCCCAGGGGAGGACGTAGAGGGGCCGGTGATCGCGAGGGTGAAGGATAATAACGCCCTGGGCGAGGGGAAGGCGCCATCCGGGCAGCAGCAGATGGCTGCCGCGAAGGAGACGCAGCCGCGGCGGCCGATGGAGCTTCCCGCGGAGCTGGTCCGCCCACGCGCCCGTGGCGTTGATCACCGCCCGGGCCTGCACTTCCAGCTCCCGGCCCGATACCAGATCTCGAACAGCCACCCCCTCGATCGCCCCCGAACGGGTTTGCAGGAAGCCCTCCACCCGTGCATAGTTCATGGCCACCGCGCCCCAGCGGGCCGCTTCGACAATCAACCGCACCACCAACCGCGCGTCATCCGTAAGGGCGTCCTGATACTGATATCCCCCCTGAAGGCCCTCCCGACGCAGGTGGGGCGCACAGGTCAGCAAGGCCTCCCGGTCGAGATACCGATGCGTCCGGCGGCCGGCGAAGGCGTCGTAAATCCAGAGCCCCAAGGCCGCCGCCGGGCGCCCGAGGGGATCGTCGCGATAAAGGGGCATCAGAAAGCCCAGGGGCTGGATCAGGCCGGGACGCGTGCGCAACAGAAATTCGCGTTCCCGGACCGAATGCCAGGTGGTGCGGAACTGACCCTGGCGCAGATAGCGCAGCCCGCCGTGAACCATCTTGCCGGATCGGCTGGAGGTTCCCCAGGCGAAATCGCGCCCCTCCAAGAGCGCAGCCCGGAACCCCAGCCTTGTGGCCTCATGGAGCAACCCGGCTCCGGTGATCCCGCCGCCGATGATGAGAAGATCCCATGGTTCATGGAGACGAAGCCACGCTTCCTCTCGATTCAGCGGCACGGTTCACCTCTGATCCACCAGCTTCCCTGGGTTCATGATCCCGTGGGGATCCGCAACCCGGAACGCGGCGCGGAGGATCTCTAGGCCCAACGCTCCCTTCTCCGCCTCCAGATACGGTTGATGGTCCACTCCCACCCCGTGCTGGTGGCTGATCGTCCCCCTCAAGCGCACGATGACCTCGCTGGCCGCCCGCTTCAGGTGGCGCCAGCGCTCCAGGGTTTCGTCCGGGTCCGGGGCCAATCGGAACATAAACGTGGTGTAGATGTTGGCGCCGTGGGTGTAGACGTGGGAGATGTGACTGAACGCATAGACCCGCTCTCCCAGATCCTCGAGCCCGCGGCGCAGGGCTTCCTCGAGGGCAGCGACCATGCGCGGCACGCGAGCCCAGACCACCGCGGTCTCCAAGGTGTCCACCGCGTATCCCAGTTCCCAGAGGGTGTTGCGGAGATATGGCGAGCGGAAGCGTTGGCGGAGCCACTCCCGAGCCAACCGGCTTCCCATCGAGCGGCCGCCATAGCGCGCCGCGATATGGAAGACCTCGGCGAGCGCGGCGTGGACCACCCGGCGGGTTCCAGCGGCGGCGACGAGGAGCATACACCGGGTCTCCGGCAACCCCCACAGGCGCAACCAGCCCTCGAGCGGGCGGATCAGCTGCTCCCGGCCGGCCAAGCGGAGGGTGATGGCCGTCTCCTCCGCCGTGCTCAACCGCAGCATCGTCAGGGGCAGCCCGGCCTGTGCCATCTCCCGGATCGCGGCCACCCCGTGGGCGAAGTCCGGGAAGAAGAAGGTCTGGAAGGCCTCGACTTCCGGCAGCGGCCGCATCCGAAGGGTGGCCTCGGTGAGGATCCCCAGCCGGCCCTCGGCGCCCAGGACCAGGTGGCGGAGATCCGGTCCGGCGGCCGAGGGGGGCATGGCGGGAAGGAACATGGGGCCTTTCGGGGTCTCCAGCCGCCCGCCGACGAACATCTCCTCGATGCGGCCGTAGCCCATAGCGAACTGGCCCACGGAGCGGGTCATGATCCAGCCCCCTAGGGTCGAATACTCGAACGACTGAGGATAATGCCCTAGGGTGAACCCGTGGGCGCGCAGCGCAGCCTCCAGATCCGGCCCTCGGATGCCGGCCTGGAAGGTGGCCAGGGCGCTGATCGGATCCAGCGCGAGCAGACGGTTCATACGGGCGAGATCCACAACTAAAGTCGGGCGTGGGTCGGGGAGAACCCGCAGGTGGCCCACCACGCTGGTGCCGCCGCCGTAGGGAACGACCCGGGCGCCAACGGCCTCCGCGTACGCGAGCAGCGCCCGCACCTCCTCATTGGTCTCCGGGAAGGCCACCCCATCCGGGGCGTAGATCCGCCCGCTGCGGGCGGCGATCCAATCCGGCAGCCCCTGGCCGATCGTGTGGCGCAGTCGGGTTTCCGAATCCGTTTGGACCATCGGGTGAGGGGGCAGGCGGGAAGGGGGGATCGTCGCCAGGGCTTCTTCCAGTGTGCAATCCCGAGGCCGGGTCCCGGATCCCAGCCGCTCCTCTAGGAAGCGGCGAGCGGCCGGCGGCAGTGGCACCTCAACGGTCGTCTCACCCCATCCGTTCCAGCGTCGCATGGGAGGGCCCGAAGCTCGCTCAGTGTGCTCCAGAAGACCTGATCATAGAAAGGAGGCAAAGAACCGTCGCAGCCGTTCCAGGTCCTCCAGGCCGGATTGAAGGACCTCGTAGACGATTCGACGATCCAGGTCCACGTATTCGTGAACCGGGATGTTACGGAAGCCGATCATGCGAATCCACTTCTCCTTCAGATCCGGTTCCGGTCCCCCACGGTCCGCCAGGATGGCCGGTATGTCGCTATACCAGCGGACCTCTCCCAGATTGAGATCGGCGATGATGTGGTTGCCCATATCCAGCGTGGCTTCGATAAAGCGGTAGCGTTGCAGGCGGTGTGGGATCCCCAGGCATTCATCCAGCTTGCGAAGACGACGTTGGAGGACCTCCGGCCGGACCATGAAGGAGCCTCCGTTTGTAGGCTTCCCGCTGAACACGGAGATAGGGGAGGAAATCGAAATACTGGCACACGATCAAAGAGAAAACTTCCCCCCGATCGAAGCCTTCCACCGAGTAGATCACCCGGTTGTGGCGGACCGCCTCGAGCTTCAGGAGGATGTCCTCGGTGTCCAGGAATACCAGATCCACCCGGCAAAAGCCCAACCGGGCCAGGTCCGCCAACAGGTCCAGTGGGTTCGGCCGCGGGGCGCCCCGCCGCAACAGGACAGCCAGGTCCAGATCGCTCTCCGCGTGCAGGCGGCCCTGCGCGGCCGAGCCGAACAAATACACCGCCTCGATCTCCGGATACTTGCGGAAGGCCTCTGTGAGAAGGTCTAGAGGTGGGATACGGCTTTCCATATAGGTGGTTCCCGGACCTTCGATTCGCATGGCCATTATAGCCTATGGTGACCCGCTTGGGCTCTATTGGCGTGAAGGGCTTTGAGCGGGCGCCAGGCCCGCCCCTGCCGCCCGAACGGACAGGGGCTTCCCTGGCCGTTTGGAGGGGGTGGAAGGCTGGATTCCGGGTTATGCTGAGAGCAGACTGAGGAACAGGGGGGAACGCATGGAACGCGAGGGCCGTAATCTTCTAACGGCGCTTTCAGAGGCGATGGCGGAGGCCGTCGCCCGAGGGGCGGCGGCGACGGTCACGGTGGACGCGCGGGATGGGCTGCCGGCCAGCGGGGTGGGCTACGCGGCCGATTTGGTGCTCACCGCCGACCACGTGGTTGAACGGGACGAGATCCGGGTCGTGTTGCCCGATGGCCAGGAGCGTCCCGCCGTTCGGATCGGCCGGGATCCGTCCACCGACCTGGCGCTGTTGCGGGTGGTGGAAGGTCTAGTTCCCACTCTGGAGATTGCGGAGCGCGAACCTCGGGTGGGGGAGATCGTTCTCGCCCTGGGCCGGCCGACCCCTGAGGGCATCCAGGCCAGCGTGGGGGTGGTCAGCGCCATCGGGGAGGCGCTTCGCACGCCGTGGGGCGGACGACTGGAGCGCTATATCCGAACGGACGTCACAATGTATCCAGGGTTCTCCGGCGGCCCGCTGATCGATGTCGAGGGGCGGGCGTTGGGGATCAACACCTCCGGCCTGGCCGGGATTCCCCTCACCGTTCCGATCCGGCTGGCGTGGCGGGTCGCAGAGACGCTGGCCCGAGAGGGCCGGGTGCGGCGGGGTTATCTCGGCGTGCGCGCGCAATCGGTCCCCCTGTCCCCTGCCCATCAAGAGGCATTAGGGCGTCCTCAGGCGCGCGGGTTGCTCCTCGTGGGGATTGAGGAAGGCAGCCCCGCTGCCCAGGGTGGCCTACGGGTAGGGGACATCCTCACCGCCTTCGCGGGGCAGCCAGTGGAAGACGTGGAGGATCTCCAGGCCCGGCTCGTGGGGGACGCCGTCGGCCGCGCGGTCGAGGTGGAGGTGCTTCGCGGCGAGGCGCGGCGGGTTGTGAGGGTGGTGGTCGGGGAGCGTCAAGAAGTGTGGGAGGGAGCGCGATGGCCGTTCCCCGGTGGGCCGCGCTGGCGATTCCGGCGGCGATGGATGCCCCCGTGGGCGCCTTGGTGGAGCAGGTAATCCCCCATTAAAACTGATCGACGTTTGAGCCACGGCCGAAGCCTGGAGATTCCAGCGAATGGGGTGGAAGATCGGTTGCGGGGAGTTCCGCGATGATCCGAGTCGCGGTGGTGGCGGCTGTGCCCGCGCTGCGGGCCGGTCTGCGGGCGATGTTGGAGGCTGACCGGGAGATCCAGGTGGTGGCGGAGGCCGCCTCCCCTACGGATCTGGAGCCCCCGGCCGAGATCGAGGTGATCGTTGCGGTCTTTGAGCCGGGGATCTCGGGATCCATGGGGCGTGCATGGCGGTGGCTGGGGGAGGCGCACGCCCTGCTTTTCCTGATCGAAGCCCCTGAATTTGTTGAGCGGGTGCGGGCATTATCCCTTCCCGTTTACGGCGTGCTGCCGCTGCATGCTTCAGAGGAGGCGCTGCGGGCCGCGGTGCGGGCGCTCCGGGAGGGACTCCTTGTGTGGGCTCCGGAGCTTCATCCGCCTGCGGTGCAGCCTGCGCTTCCAGCTTTCGAGGAAGACCAGGCGGAGTCGCTTACCCCCCGGGAGATCGAAGTGCTGCGGCTGCTGGCCGAGGGACTGGCCAACAAAGAGATCGCGGCCCGGTTGGGCATCAGCGAACACACCGTGAAATTCCACATCTCCTCGATCTATGGCAAGCTGGGCGTTGTCAACCGCGCCGAGGCCGTCCGGGTCGGGTTGCGGAGGGGGTTGATCCCGTTGTAAGGTCGGGGGGCCTTGGGTTTGTCCTGATGATAGAATTTCGGTTTTCTGTGGGGTGCGGGTTGCCTTTGGCGGCCCGCACCCCACAGAAAACTTTGTTCTTCCAGGCGGGATCCAGTGGGCCGGGCGGGATTCGAACCCGCACGGGTTTTCCCCACGTGGTCCTAAGCCACGCGCGTCTGCCTGTTCCGCCACCGGCCCGCTGTTTTAATTATAACCCTTCGCCGGATCAATGACACCCCACCTGCGAAAAGGTCCTCAAAGAGCATAAACCTCGGCCGCCCGCGCGAATCCGAGAATTTGTGCTTCCCCGAGTAGCAGAAAAGAATAGAATGGCTGGGGATGCTTGAGACCCTATTCAGAGGAGAAGCGGGATGCCGGTGGTCCTCCTGCTGGATATCGACGACGTGTTGGTCCTCCCGGTGGGATATAAACGGGGGATCCCCGCCACGTTGGAGACGTTCACCCGACGCCTGGGCTGGGAGATCCCTCTGCCCACCGAAGCCGACATCGAGTGGTTTGAAGCCGCCGGGGTGACCAGCGAGTGGGATTCCACCGCGATCTGTCTGGCCGGGCTGTTGCTGGAGGCCGCACGCCTCGATGAGCGCTGGATCGTTCCTGATTTCGATGAAGCGATGGACCGTCTGGCTGCTCGGGCCTTGGATGGCGCTCAAATCCGTCCGGATTACGTCGCCTGGGTGAAACAGGCGGGCGAGGCCACCCGCCTTGGGGAACGTCCCTCCCAGGCAGCCCTGCGACTCTGGCAGCGGGAAGTGCTGCCTCAGCTCCCGCGTTCGGAGGCCTTGGCGGCCTTGCTCAGCGCTTTGCTCGCCACCACCCACAGCCTCTCCTGTCCGACCACGGCCGTTTTCCAGACCTGGATGGTGGGAAGCCGGGCTTACGAGGAGGCTTACGGCCGGCCGGCCCCCGTCGAGGTCCCTCAAGGGTTGTTGGAGCAGGATCAGCCACTGCTCACGCGGGATGGGGCTCGGGCGTTGACTGCTGTCTGGTATGAGGGCCGTCTCGCTCCCGCTTTCTATACCTCACGGCCCTCCCGCCCGCCGCTGAAGGAGCCGCCACCTCCGCTCCCGGTTTATTCCCCAGAGGCCGAGCTGGCCGCCCGATTGGTGCGGCTGGAGGATTGGCCCCCGGTCGGCCTCGGCCGCCTGTTCTGGTTGGCCGAGGCGGTGGGGCTTCATGAGAACCCGACCAAGCCTCATCTGATCCATGGAATGGCGGCTTTCGCGGCGGCGATCGCCTCCGTGGACGGGATCATCGAGATCCAAGCCCTTCAATCGGCGTATGAAACCCTCCAAGCCGGCGAGCTGAAGGGCCCGCTGGCGGAATGGGCGGAATTCCCCTGGCATGTCGTGTTGGTGGAGGATTCCGTGAAGGGGATCCTGGGCGTCTTCCGAACGGTCCGCCGTTTGTATGAACTTGGGATGTCCGTCCGCCTGACGGTGTTTGGGATCGCCCCGCATCCCGGCCCCAAAGCGGAGGCCCTGGAGGCCTATGTGGATCGCCTGGTGCCTTCTGTGAACGATGCGATCGAAGAGATCGTCCACTTATGTCGCGAGGGATGAACTGATTGCTACATTTAGAGGTTCTTCATGCCTGAAGACGAGGCTCGTGTGCTAGTGGTTGAGGATGATAAGGATTTCCGGGATTTGCTTGTGGCGGTGCTGAGTCGGGCACACTATCAGGTGGAAACCGCAGGCGACGGCTTTTCAGCCTTGGAGAAGGCTCGGCGCGATCGGCCCGATTTGATCTTACTGGATGTGATGTTGCCGGATCTGAGCGGCTTTGAGGTTTGTCGGCAGCTGCGAAAGCTTCAGCACCTGCGAACTATCCCGATCATCATGCTCACCGCGATGGGGCGGATCGAGGATAAATTGAAGGGGATCGAGGCGGGGGCGGATGATTATTTGACGAAACCCGTGGCGATCCCTGAGCTATTGGCTCGGGTGAAGATGCACCTCCGTCGTTCCCAACGGGAACGGATGATCAACCCCCTTTCGGGTCTTCCCGGAAATCCTGAGATCGAGAAGGAGATCCGGCTGCGCTTACAGGAAGGCCAGCCGTTTGGGATCGCCTATATCGATCTGAACCGATTCAAGGAGTTCAATGATCGCTTCGGGTTCTTGGAGGGAGATCGTGTCATACGGGCCTTGGCCGATCTCTTGGTGAAAGCGATATCGCAACATGGGGATCCGGCTGTGGACTTCATCGGCCACATCGGTGGGGACGATTTCGTGATCATCGTCCGCCCGCATGTCCTCGAGCGTGTTGTTCGCTACATTTTGGACGAGTTCGGTCGAATGGCCTGGGCGCCGGAACTTTCGATCTCGATTGTGGGAGGGGTCATCGATCTCACGCGCTCTATTGAGCTGGAGACACTGATCCGGTATCTGGCCGATCTCAAGCGCAAGGCTAAGCAAGAGGGCTTCCCCTTGCTTTTATCTAACTTCTGAGGTTTGGGCGGTCCCCCCACTGCGTGGAGATGATCATCCGCGACAAGGAGGGGCACCCACCAGGGGCATCCCGATGGGCAGGCACAAGGCCTGATTCTACATCCTGGTTGCAGGGATCACACCGGGAAAGGATAAGGGCGCCTCCAGTAGGGGCGCTCGGGGGATTGGATGGTCTGCATTCGCCGAGCCGTTGAATCATCTGCCCCATTCTGGGGAAACCGCAATCGCTCCGGATGGATCGCGATTCAACCACTGTCTGACGACATGGCGGACTTCATGCCACCGAATTTCCTGTGGGATGCGGGCTGTGTACGCGGTCTATATCTCGCAGGGATGCCCAAGGCACTACAAATTTAGGGCGTTACCCGAGGGGCCATCCTGAGCTTACAATTGTAGAGACGCGATAATTTTTGTTGGAAATGTTTATGAAACAGTTAACTCAAGGTGTTTTGATCCTCTTTTTCTTTTCCGTGCTTTTTGAAGGAACCTTCAGTACCGCCGTTGCACAATCGGGGCGATGGCTCTTTCCGTTATCCCTCTTGGGTGTATCCGAGCCGGTGGTCCTCGCGGGCCCGTCTGCGGAACAGACGGTCTCCATCCCGGTTCCGAAAGGCCTTCGTCCGATTCGTCTGTCCGCCCGTGCCCGATCATCCCCAGGCGCGATCGGGGCTTCACTCCAGATCAGCCACGAGGGGCGGACCCTTCAATGGGTTCGTCTGACGGCCTCTGAGATGCGGGTGCTCATCCCCCTCGAGGAGGCGCGGGTGGTCTCGAGCCGCCTGCTGCTCCGGTTGCGGCTTGAAGCCTCAGATCTGGCCGCGGATTGAGCCGCCCCGGAACGGATCCGGGTGGAGCTGGATCGGTTGGAAGTGGAGATGGAAGGGGCGTTGGAGCCGCCGGATCGGGTCGCGGAGTTCTGGCCGCCGGTGTTGCGCGCCCTCCACATCCAATTGCCGGATCCTCCCTCGCCGGAGGAGGCGACTGTGGCGCTGCGCCTGGCGGCCTTGGGGGCTCGCCTGGCCGCCGGCCATCTCTTCACCCTCACAGTGTCCTCCACGGCAGCGCCACCCTTCACGGTCGATGATCCATGGTCCCGTTGGGTCCGGATCTCCCGAGATGGAACGCCGCGGTTGGCGTTGGCCCCCTCAGGGGCCGGTCGGATGCCGATTTTAGAGATCGCAGGTCCCCCGGGTTCCCTGGAGGCCAGCTTGGAGGCCTTAATGGCCTATCCGGAGGCCTTGCAGGGGCCTTCCATCTTCGCCGTAGAGGGCGCTGCTCCGCGATCCCCCAGCGGAGATCTCATCTCCCTGGCCGCGCTGGGCTATCCCCAGATCCAGATGAGCGGCTCCGGGGCCATGGAGACGACGATCTTTTTCTCCCAGGCCGATTTGGGTGGGCCGGTTCGCAGGGTGGAGTTGCGGTTGGCCGGCCGCGCGACGCCGATCCCCCCTGGCGGCCACGCGCAGCTGTTGGTCCTGCTCAACGGGGGCCTCGTCTACGCAGAGCCAATGGCCGGGGGATCCTTTGACCGTTGGATCTCCCTGCCGGATGGATTGCTCCGGCGCGACAATAACCTCGTCGTTCGCGTGGTCTACACCCCTCCGGGTGGGGAATGTCGAGCAGGAGTTCATCCGATTACAGTCTTCATCGATGGCGCTTCGTATTTCCAGTTCCGGAAAGGAACGCACTTGTCGGCTGGATTCGAGCGGCTGCCACAGGGGTTGCTGCCGACGTTCACGGTGGGACTGGATCCTCTAAATCAGGAGACGATCGAGGCGGCCGCGCAGCTGATCGCGGTTCTCCAGCGGACCACACGGACGATGCTGATCCCAAGGGTTCGAGCTTGGCCCGAAGCGGTTGCCGCTTCCGGCCCGTTGCTGCTGGTCACCCTGGATCCAGGGAAGGTCTCGGCGATCCGGCCGCCCCTAGATCCACGGCCGTTCCGGGTGATCGATGTGGACGGGCGGGAGCTTTTCCGAATGGAAATCGACCGGCCGTTCGCGGTGCTGGAGGCCTTCGACTCCGGGGGGCGGGAGATCCTGTTGCTCACGCGGCGTGGTGATCGTCCGGATCTGCGGGAGATGGAGCGGGCTCTGGATCCGCAATTGGGGTGGTATGGGTTAACCGGCGACGTATGGATATGGCCTGACGGGGAGGTTCCTGTGGCGATGCGCTTGCGAGGGGGTGGGCTGCGGGTGGTCTCCCTCGCCCCGTCGCCGGCCCTTCGATGGGAGAAGATCCGTTTTGGGGTGATGGGCGCGGCCCTCATCGGGGCGGTGTTCTTCCTGCTCTGGATCTACCCGCGGGTGGTTCGGAAGGCCCCGCCGGGATCACCTTAGCCTCAATAAACTTCCAACCCGCAGTTTCCTTATAGGGGTCTTTGGGGGCTGGGGGCCGCCGGCTTCCCCGTTGCATATCCCAAAGACGAATCTGGATGAAGAAGCGGTGAAGATGCGGCTCGGCGAATATCTCCTGGCCCAAGGGTTGTTGTCCCCTGAGGATCTCCACTGGGCGTTGCAGATCCAACAGGAATCCCGCGAGCCGCTGGGACAGATCCTGGTTTCGAGGGGCTTGATCCGGCGCCTGGATCTTTACCAGGCGCTGGCCGAGCTGTGGGGTTGCCCATTCGCTGACCTAACGAAGGAGCTGCCGGATCCGGAGCTGGTGCGGCGGTACCCGGCCTCGGCGATGCGGGATAAATGGATGATCCCCCTTCGCCGGACCGCGGCGGGGCTGGAGGTGGCCACCGCCCGCCGGCCGGACGATGCGCTCCGGGCGGAGGCGGAGTCCTTCTTCGGCGCCCCGGTGGCTAGCTTCCGGGCGACGACGGAATGGGATATCCGCCAGGCCCTCTTGCGGATCTTTCGCTCCGACATCCTCGCCGAAGCCACCTATGGTCTTTATTACCGACGTCCGGCGGAATCGGCCTATACGGTTTTCACTCCCTTTCAGTTCATCGTCCTGTCGATCCTTCTGTTAGGGCTCCTCGTGGGATGGATTTGGGCCCCTCGTCTGACCGGCATCGTCCTCAACGCATTTATCAACATCTTTTTCTTGGCGGGAATTCTGTTCAAATTCTTCATCTCTTTGGCAGGGGCCCGCTATGAGCAGGTACAGGCGATCACCCCTGAGGAGGTGGCCGCTTTACGGGGTGAGGAGCTTCCTCGTTACACCGTGTTGGTCCCCTTATATCGGGAGGCCGCGGTCGTCCGGCCGCTGATCGAGAACCTGGCGCGCCTGGATTACCCGCCGGAGAAGCTGGAGGTGTTTTTGCTGTTTGAGGAGGACGATCGTGAGACCTTAGAGGCGGCGAAAGCGGCCCGCCCGCCTGGGAATTTCTTCTTCATCACCATCCCAGCATCGATCCCACGCACGAAGCCCAAAGCATGCAATGTGGGTCTGTTCTTCGCCACCGGGGAGTTCCTGGTGATCTACGATGCCGAGGACCTTCCGGAGCCGGATCAGCTGAAGAAGGCCGTGATCGCCTTCCGGAAGGGCGGTTCGGATTTGATCTGTGTCCAGGCGGCCCTCAACTATTACAACGCCCGCGAGAACTTCCTGACCCGGATGTTCACGCTCGAGTATTCGTTCTGGTTCGATTACATGCTTCCCGGTTTATATCACCTGGGCCTCCCGATCCCGCTCGGGGGCACGAGCAATCATTTCCGGACAGACCGCTTGCGTGAGTTGGGGGGCTGGGATCCGTTTAACGTGACGGAGGATGCCGACCTGGGGATCCGCGCCGCCACCGCTGGATACCGGGTGGGGGTCATCAACAGCACGACCTATGAAGAGGCCAACACGCGCGTTGGGAACTGGATCCGCCAGCGTTCCCGCTGGATCAAGGGCTACATGCAGACCGCTCTGGTTCACACCCGAAACCCAGTGCGATTGTTGCAGCGGGTGGGTCTGCGCCAGGCGCTGGGTTTTCTCCTGTTGGTCGCCGGCACGCCCCTCACTTTCCTCAGCGCGCCGTGGATGTGGGGGATGTTTGCGATTTGGGCGCTGACCGGGACCAAGGGCCTGGATCCGTTTTTCCCACCCATCATCCTCTACATCAGCTTGTTTAATCTCCTTTTCGGTAATGCCGTCGCGATCTATTTGAACATGTTGGCCGGCTTCAAGCGGCGTTATTACGATCTGATCCCCTGGGCCTTGCTGAACCCCATCTATTGGGTCCTGCACAGCATCGCTTCCTACAAGGCGCTCTGGCAGCTCTTCACCCGTCCGTTTTATTGGGAAAAGACCGTTCACGGGATCAGCCGTCTGGCGCCCGGGGGATCGGGCTGATCTCCTGCCTGCCCAATCGATGGTTCAGGCCCCTTGGATCGCCGGGGATCACTTCGGATGGCGAAGGCCCGACCGCCGCTTACGGAGCTGGCTGGCTTCATGCCTTGTCGCGCTGGGAGGGGAAAGTCTTCTGAAAAGTGCGGCCGCTTATACGGCCCTCACTCGGGTTGGGGTGACTGCTGGATCACCCGGGCTCGATCCATCTTGCTGGGTCAGGCTTGGGATGGAGGCGTGTCATGCGATGGCGGGTCATTCTGGGGAACGGGCTCGCGGTTGTGCTATTGGGCTTTCCCTATCTGTTGTTGGGGTTGGAGGCGACCCGTTCAGGGTTCCTCAGCAACGACCACGCCTATTTAATCGAGAAGGCTTTGATGGTTCGGGATCGGGGGCGTCTGGAGTGGATCGGGTTTGCATATCCGCCGCTGCCGGTTGGGTTGCTGTTGCCTTGGCCATCGCCTTATGGGGCCGTCGTCCTCTCATCCCTTTGCGCCGGAGCTTTGGCATGGGGGGTCTGGCGATCGATGGGGCGCCTGGACCTCCATCCGGCCGTTCGAGCTGGCCTGCTGCTCGCCGTGATGGTCGCTCCCAGCAGCCTTTTCCAGGCCACCCAATCCCTCAGCGCAACCTTGGGTTTGCTCCTCTTCTTCGCCGCCTGGATCCAATATCTCCTTTTCACCCGAGGCGAACGAACCGATGCCGGCTTTATCGCCGCCCTGCTGATCTCCTTGGGATTTCTCGCAAACTTTTACGCCCCCTTTTTTGCCATTGCCTTCGCCCTGACCGTCCCTCTGTTCGCCCGGTTGCGCTCCAGGGCGCATTTGGGGGCGATCCTGTTGATCCTCACCTTTCCCTCTCTTGCGACCGTTGGGAGCTGGGCTTATCTCTCCTGGCTGTTCACAGGCGACCCCCTTCGATTTGTGTTCGATCCGAGCTCCAGCCTGCTGGCCGCGTTCCGGCCTGAGGAGGCGTTCTTAACGGCAGACGCGATCGCCCGGGAGAGCATGCAGCGTTTACTGGCGACGCCGTTCTATCTGGGAGTGGGGATGTTGATCGCTTGCTATCAGGTCAGGCGGCTGCCGGCCTATCTGATCCCCGTTGCCCTTGACCTGAGCGCATGGTCGATGGGATGGGCCGTCCCCCAACCCTTCGATCGGAGCTTGAGGCTGCTGTTCGCCATCAGTGGGATCCCCGCCAGGACCCCGCGACGGCTTGGAGGCTTGCTGCTCCTGTTGGCTTTGCTGCAGGTGGCGGCGGACAGCTCCACGCTGGCGCTCGGCGAACCGGCCCGCTGGTGGCGCACGCTGAACGTCGGGCCGCTGCCGGAGGATCAGGTCGAGCAACGGGTAGCCCAGTACCTGGCCCAGTTGCCGTGCGGATCTGTCCTAACGGATGATCGAGAGGCGTTCCGGTTGATCGCCCGCGCGGGCACCGCATGCCCCTTTGTCCTTCCGCCCGATCCGATCTTCGAGATGGCCGTGGTGGCGCCGGAGCGCTTCGTTTCGTACGTGTTCGTGGCGGAGCATCCCACCCGGTTGCCCGGGCCGCTCGAGGCGCGTTATCGGGACCGACCGCCGAAGGGTTTTGTGACCGAGCTCTCATGGCCGGGGTGGCGATTATATCGGCGGATCGCCTCCGAGAAACCTGATTTGTATTAAAGTTAGATAGTCACCGTGCAGTCTAAAGGGCGACATGGAGGGGAAAACGCCCTTAAGAGCTGGAGGCCGCCGAAGGTGGCCCCCAGCTCTTAAGGCGAATTTTTGGGGGTGAGGGCTTTGTCGCAAAGTAGAGGAGAATTCGAATGGAAGTTCTCTGTGAGGGATGGGCCGCGTAAGCGGCCCGCCCCTCACAGAAATTCCACTGACCACCTCTGTTTGCAACAGAGCATGGTGTGAGGAGTAAAGGATGGGTTCGGAAACCGAGAACCAACTGGACATCCTCACGGTCTGGCCGGATGATGACTGGGCCTCCTTGCGGTTCCGGATCGCCACCTCTCAGGCTCCCCGGGTGATCCTCGAGGTCCCGGAGCGCCACCCGGCGATGAGCCCCGTGCTCCTGCGGCGCCTTCAGCATCTGGCGGAGGGGATCGGAAAAGCGATCGCCCTGGTGACCCCCTCCTCGGAGTGGCGTCGGATGGCGCGCGAGGTGGGAATGCCCGCTTTTCCGAGCCGGGAGGCTGCCCTGCGCGCTTCATGGCCGGACGATGAAGAGCATGAGGCGCCGGCGGCCGCGATCGGGCTTACCCCGGCGATGCGGACGTGGGCAGAGGGCCGTCGCCGGCCGCTTCCCCAGTGGGCCTCCATCTTGAGCTTAACGATCGGTGGCCTAGGGTTTCTCTCGGTGCTCTTCCTGGTGATCTTTCTCTTCCCATCGGCGGAAGTGATCCTTAAGCCTCAGGGGCGACCGGTGGCGATCACGGAAACCCTGACGGCGGATCCCCGCCTGGCCGCTCGGGATCTCCGCCGTGGGGCCATCCCAGCTTATCCCGTGGCCGTGATCGTCGAGGGACAGGCGGAGACCCAGGCCACCGGGCGTCAGGAACAGCCTGCCGATTACGCTCAGGGCCAGGTGGTCTTGGTGAACCAGACCGCCCGCCCGGTGGAGGTCCCTGCGGGCACGGTGGTTCGGGCGGCCAGTGGGAACGTCACAGTTCGCTTCGTGATCAGTCCCTCGGTGACAGTGCCGGCGGGCTTCGGGGCGACCGCGGTTGCCCAGGTGCGGGCGCTGGAGCCCGGGCCGGTGGGCAATGTGGGGCCGAATCAGATCAACTTGGTGGAAGGGCCGCTGGCGTTCGCCCTGCGGGTCAGCAACCCGGAGCCGCTGAGCGGGGGCCGACTGAAAATCGTTCCAGTGGTGACCGCGGCGGATCGGGATCGGGTCCGCGAGGCCCTCATCGCGCAGCTCCGTCAGCAGGGTTACGCCCAGATGCTGGCCGGTCTGGGTCCTCAGGATTGCGTGTTGCCGCAAACCCTACAGGTCGAAGTGCTGTTGGAAGGATACGATCGACTGGTTGGGGAGCCGGCTGAGACGCTGCGGGCAGAGATGCGAGCTCGGGTTTTGGGCTATAAAGTGTTGCGAGACGACATCGGGGCGATGGCGCTGGTGGCCCTCAGCCGACAGACGCCTCCGGGCTATGAGCTTGCCGCGGAGGGATTGATCTTCAAGGGATGTGAGGATCTGGAAGCAGTGACGGAGATGGATGCGGAAGGCAACCCGCGCATTCGGATGACCTTGCGTGCTCAGGGGAACGCCATCCCCCGCCTCTCCATTGCGCAGATCCGCCGGGCCCTCCGGGGACGAACCCCTGACGAGGCCCTGCGGCAGCTTCAGGCGCTGCCCCTCGCCCAGCCGCCCGAGATCCGGATCCAACCGTCCGGCTGGCCGTGGCTTCCTCTCCTGGAATCCCGGATCCGGGTGCGAATCCAGCCGTAATGATTCTTCGATATGGGACGGAGAGACCATCAGCCCTCCTCCCTGCCGCCCAAAGGGCGGCAGGGAGGAGGGAAGAGAAAATCTTTAGGGGGTGGGGCCGCCTTCGGCGCCCCACCCCCTAAGGAAGCTGCGATGAGCAAGAGCGACCTGGCGGTCGTGATGGTGACTTGGAACGTGCGGGAGTGGGCCCTGCGGGCCTTGGGTTCCCTCGCATCGGCGCTGGAGCGCTCCGGCCTTTCCGCCGCCGTATGGGTGGTGGATAACGCTTCCACCGACGGCACCCCGGAGGCCATTCGTTCGATGTTCCCGACAGTTCAACTGATCGCGAACCCGAGCAATCGGGGGTTTGCAGCGGCGAACAACCAGGCGCTGCGCGCGATGGGCTTTCCGGATGGCCCCTCAACCCCTCGCTACGTCTGGCTCTTGAACCCCGACACGGAGGTCCGGGGGGAAGCCCCGGCCGTCCTGATCCGCTTCATGGACTCCAGCCCTCGGGCGGGCGTCTGCGGCCCCCGTTTGATTTACCCGGACGGTCGCTTTCAGCACAGCGCCTTCGAATTCCCGGGACTGGCGCAATTGTTCCTCGACCTGTTTCCGCTCCATCCCCGGTTGCTGGAGACCCGGCTGAACGGGCGCTATCCCCGGGCCTGGTACGCGCGGGGGAAGCCATTTCCGATCGGACATCCCCTTGGAGCGGCGATGATGGTGCGGGGGGAGGCGATCCGGTCGGTGGGGTTGCTGGACGAGGGCTACTGGATCTACGCGGAGGAAGTGGACTGGTGTTGGCGGATGGCCCGGGCCGGTTGGGAGCGCTACTGTGTGCCGGAGGCGGTGGTGGTGCACGCGGGGGGAGAGAGCACGCGCCAGGTGCGCCCGGAGATGATCCGGGCCTTATGGGCCAGCCGCCTGCGGCTTTATCGCCGACATTATCCTCCTTGGAAGTTCCGGCTGGCCTGTCGTCTGGTCGCTTTTGGAGCAAGCGTGCGCGCTCGCGCGATCGCTCGGGAGGACGCGGCCCTGCGAGCGGCCTACGAGGACGTGCAGCGCATGGCCCTTGAGGCGGTGAGCCCTTAGCCTGCCTGTTTTGAGGATGGTATGCCCTCGCTTCGTGGGGAGAAGTCATGGGTAGCGCCCGATGTCTAACGTTCAAATGGGCTACGCGGTGAGGGGAATTGCCTCACTCCCTCCCCCCCTCCCCGTGTGGCAAAGCCGCACAGGGAGGGGGAAATTGGTTTCTTCGTGGGGGTGTGGGCCGCCGAAGGCGGCCCACACCCCCACGAAGAAACCAATTTCCCCCTCCCTGTGCGGCTTTGCCACACGGGGAGGGGGGGAGGGAGTGAGG
>NZ_JBHOQJ010000146.1:0-18625 GCF_042408365.1 Thermoflexus sp. | reverse complement strand
GGCGGCCCCCAACCCCAAGGATTGTTCTCCCCCCTCGGGGGAAGAACGGGGAAAGGGGCCATCGGCGTTGGGTCCAGCATGAGAGTTCCTTTTGGAACACGAGACCCACCAAGCATTTCGGAGGTCGCCATGGGGATCTATATTATGCTCAGCACCCTGACGGATGAGGGGGCGGAGACGATCAAAGAGCGCCCGGAGCGGATCATGGAGGTCAACCGGGAGGTGGAGGCGATGGGGGTGAAGGTCCTGGCCCAATACGCGGTGCTGGGGCCTTATGATTTCATCAGCATCGTGGAAGCACCGGACAACGAGACCGTCGCCCGGGTCTCCGTGGAGCTCGCTTCCCGGGGCAGCGTGAAGATCATGACGCTCCCGGCCATCCCCATCGAAGAATTCATCCGACGGGTGAAAGGCTGAACGCGAACTTCGATCTGGCGTGGAAGACCGCCCGCGCCGTTTTCCTGCTCAGCTTCGCCCTGGCAGCTCTGGCCGCCTGGGGCTTGGAGCCGGAGCGCTCCGTTCGTCATCCCGCTGGCGCTCCTGCTGGGGGAACACCTGGTAGCCGGCTCGACGGCGGAGATCGATCCCCGCTCGCCTTTGGGGGGCTTCGCCCATCCCGAGGCGCTGGCCTTCCTGTCCAGCGGGGGCTCCGCCGCGCATCCTGGCGCCGGATTTCGCCCCGGAGCGGGCGGAGGTCTTTTACCGAGGCCGGCCGGTTCCGCGGCCCGTCCCTCACAGAAAATTTTATCTCCGCAACGAAGCCCATTGGCCTTTTTAGGCGCTTCGCGCTGGGCGCCCGTCTGCGCGGACGCGAATTTCCGGTCGGCGCAGGCCGACCCAGATGGCGATTTCAACCGACGCGATGGTTGAGTGTCCCGTTTAACCATCGGACGCGGTTCCGCTGAGGAATGCGCCGTCCGAGGGAACGGGCAAGCCCAGGCGGCGGCAGAGCATCGGGATCAGCCCCCCGGCCTCCAGGATGGACCGGACGGTTGGGGAGAGGGGCGGGAAGGGGAAAACCCCCGCCGCGCAGCGGATCTCGTGCGCCTCCAGGTCGATCTCGATCTCCTCCCCCGGCCCGATGGCATCGACCGCCTCGGGGCACACGATGGGCAGCAGCCCGTGGTTGACCGCGTTGCGGAAATAGATGCGGGCGAAGGATTTGGCGACGATCGCCCGCACCCCGGCCGCCTTCAGGGCAACCACCGCCTGCTCCCGGGAGGAGCCGCACCCCCAATTCCGGCCGGCCACGATGATGTCGCCGGGCCGGGCCTCCCGGGCGAATGCGGGATCCAGGTCCTCAAGGGCGTGCCGGGCCATCTCCGCCGGGTCCGTGATCGTGTAGGTGTATTTGCCCGGGAAGATCACATCGGTGTTGACGTTGTCTCCGTATTTCCACACGCGACCTCGCAAGCGCATCGTCAGGATCCCTCCATGTTCGCTGAGCGGATATCGGCCTTCCCGACGCGGTTTTCCCTCACGCCCGGACTGGGGAGAGGACCTCCCGGGGATCGGTGATCCGCCCCCGCAGGGCGCTGGCGGCGACCACGGCCGGGCTGGCCAAGTAGATCTCCGCCTCGGGCGTCCCCATCCGTCCCCGGAAGTTGCGGCTCCCCGAGGAGATCACCACCTCCCCGGGGGCGGGGATCCCCATATGGTTGCCCATGCACGGGCCGCAGCCCGGGACCCCGATCATGGCCCCCGCCTCCACCAAGGCCTGGATGTAACCCCGACGGAGGGCCTCCTGGAGCACCTCGCTGGAGGCCGGGATGACCAGCAGCCGCACCCCCGGGGCGATCCGCCGCCCGCGCAGGATCTCCGCGGCGGCCGCGATGTCCTCCAGCCGTCCGTTCGTGCAGGTTCCGATGAAGGCCATGTCCACGCGGGTCCCGGCTACCTCGCGCAGCGGCTTCACATGATCCACCGAATGAGGGCAGGCCACCATCGGTTCGAGATCGTCCAGCCGATAGACACATTCCGCTTCATACAGGGCATCGGGGTCCGGATACAGCGCGCCCGCGGCGATGCGCTCCCACACGGCCTCGGTCGGCTCGCCCGTCCGTCGGGCCCGCCGGGGGGCCAACCAATCGAAGACCGCGTCGTCCGGCGGGAGGTAGGCGTTCTTGACCCCAAACTCGGCCATGAAGTTGGTGAGCGTCATGCGGCTCTCGATGGAGAGGGCGTGAACGCCCGGCCCGGCGAACTCGACCGAGCGGTAAAGGCCCCCATCGGCCCCCAGATCGCCGAAGATCCTCAGACACAGGTCCTTGGTGGTCACACCCGCGGGCATGCGCCCCTCCAGGACGATGCGGATGCTCTCCGGGACCCGGAGCCAGATCTCGCCGGTGGCCCAAAGGGCCAATACCTCGCTGCGGCCCACCCCAGCCCCGAAGGCCCCCATCCAGCCGAAGTGGGTGGTGTGGCTGTCGGCGCCCAGGATCATCTGGCCGGGCAGCACCAACGCCTCCTCGCTCAGGACCTGGTGACAGATCCCCCGTCCGGCCTCGAAGAAATGGCGAACACCCTGCTCGGCCACGAAGCGGCGGATCTCGGCGTGGTTCTGGGCATGGCGCGGCGTCGGCGGCGGGACCGCGTGGTCGAGGGTGATGGCCAGGCGATCGGGGTCCTTCACCCGCTTCAGCCCCAGCTGGTAGAACATCCGGGCGATGGCCGCCGTGTTGTCGTGGCTCAGGATGAGGTCCGGCCGCGCGTCCACGATCTCCCCGACGGCCACCTCGGCGCGGCCGGCCGCCCGGGCGATGGCTTTCTGAGCGAAGGTCTGAGGGGCCATGGCTCTCCTCTCCGCGTTTCGGATTAGGAAAGGCGCTAATGCTCCCGGACGACGGGCCGGGGGACCTCCTGTCCGTTCGCCCAGCGCCGCAGCATCTCGTCCACATCCTCCAGCGTGATCCGCTTCTCATCCGCCAAGGCCTTGATACGGGCGGTGACCGCGCGGATCTGCTCGTCGCTCAGATCCAGCCCCAGCTGCTCCGCCCGCGCCTTCACCGCGTTCCACCCGGTCAGCCGGTGGGCGATCGAGATGTAGCGGGTCATCCCGAAGTCCTGGGGGTTCAGGGCCTCATAGGTCTCCGGGTTGTTCAGGATGGCCTTGGCGTGGATGCCGGCCTTGTGGGTGAAGGCGGCCATCCCCGTGATGTAGTTGTTGAAGGGGATCTCCACCCCCACCATCTCGGCGACCATCTGTTCGATCCCCCGGAGCTTTTCGAGGCGATACTTGCGCCGGACCAGATCTCGGTTGACGGTGTACATCCGCGCGATGAAGCCCCCCAGTGGGGTGATGCCGTTGCGCTCCCCGATCCCGAGGACGGTGGTGTCGATGTGGGTGGCCCCGGCCTCGAGGGCGGCGAAGGCGTTGGCGATGGCGCAACCCGTGTCGTTGTGCCCGTGGAACTCGATGTCCGCCTTCGTCAGCCGCCGCAGGGTGCCTACCAGCCACGCCACCTGGCTCGGGGTGGCGATGCCCACCGTATCGGCGATCCCCAACCGATTCACCACCCCCAGCTGGTCCACCGCCAGATACACGCGGAGGAGATCCGCTGGATCGCTGCGGAAAGTGTCTTCGGTCGAGAAGCGCAGCTCGATGTGGGGGGCCTGTTCCCGGATGAAGGTCAGCACCTCCGCGGCCCGATCGATGATCTCCTCCACGCTCATGCCGTGGCTGAAGGCCCGTAGGTACGAGGAGACCCCGATGACCAGGTCGATGCCGTCCACCCCGGTCTCCAAGGCCCGTTTGGCGTCCTCCAAATGGCAGCGGATGTGGGTGAGCACCTTGCACCGCAGCCCCAAGCGGGCGATCGTCCGGCAGTCCTCGAAGCTTCTTGGGGAGGCCGAGGGGTTGGTGAGCTCGATGTATTCCACGCCGAATTCGTCCAAGGCGTGGGCGATGCGGATCTTGTCCTCGGTGGAGAAGTGGGCGCCGACGAATTGCTCTCCCTCGCGCAGCGTCGATTCGATGATATAGAAGCGATCCAGCGGCATCGCGCTTCCCTCCTTGAAAAAGATTGGGCTTATATCGCGCGGACAGCGATTTCCTCCAGAGCGCGGGCGAGCACCCGGATGCCGATCTGATATTCCCGGAGCTCGATGTGCTCTTCCGGCGTGTGGTCCAGCCGTGCGTCGCCCGGCCCGTAGGCGGCGATCGGGCAACGCCAGACGGGCCCGACGACGTTCATGTCCGAGGTGCCGGACTTCAGCAGAAACCGGGGGCGGAGGCCTTCTCCCCGGATGCCGGCGAGCAGGGCCCGCACCAACGGGGTGTCGGCGGGCGCCCGCCATGCGGGCTCCTCCCCCTCCGTCCGCCAGGCCGCCCCGGCTGCCTCCAACATGGGTCGGATGGCCTCCCGCCACCGCTCCGGCGGCCAGGCCTCCGGCAAGCGGAAGCTCACGGTCATCGCTGCCCACTCCCGGAGGCCGTCCCCATCGGCCAGCAGCCGTCGGAGGGAGGGGGTGACCTGTTCGAAGAGGCTGCCCCCCGATGAAGCGGAGCGAGCGGACTCCCGAAGTGCGAGCCACAGCTCGACCAGCCGCTCCGCCGGATTCGGCTCCGGGACGGCGGTGTGGCGGCTGGGCGCTTCCAGATGGACGTGCAGGAGCAGCCGTCCTTTGTAACCCAAGGTGACGGCGTGGGCCCCGCTCGGCTCCAGGATGAGGGCCATATCCGGCCGGGGCCAGGTCCGCAGCAGATGGCGGGCTCCCCGGGAGGTGGCGGCCTCTTCCTCTACGGCCCCGGCCACCACCCAGCGCCACCCCGGCCGGGCCCCCACTCGGGCGACGGCCACCGCGGCTGCCGCCAAGGGCCCTTTGGCGTCCACCGCCCCGCGGCCGTAGAGCCGCTCGTTCTCTACCCGGACCGGAATCTCCCCGGGGACGGTGTCCAGATGTCCGAGAAGCAGCAGCGTCCGCGGTCCTTCCCCCAACACGCCGATGGCGTTGCCCGCTTCATCGATCCACGCTTCGAATCCGTGTCGGGCCATCCAATCCCTCAGGAAGGCAGCGGCCTCGCCCTCGGCCCCGGAGGGGCTTGGGATGCGGACCAGCTCCTCCAGCAGGGCGACGGCCTCCGGATCCTCCACCGGTCCGCTCATCCCTCGCCTCCTTCTGCGGCCTGGGGAACCGGGAGGGGCGCTTCGGCCAGGGCGCGCTCCAGGGCGGCGGCGATCTGCTCCAGATGCTCCGGCTCGATGATCAGCGGGGGCAGGAACCGGACCACGTCGGGGCCGGCGGGGAGGGCCAACACGCCATCCTCCATCATGCGCCGGAGAACGGGCGTCGCCCGCGTTCGCAAGGCGACGCCGATCATCAGGCCGCGCCCTCGCACCTCCCGCACGAGAGGGGAGCGGATGCGTTGGAGGCGCTCTTGGAACATGGCGCCCAGATGGGCGGCCCGCTCCACCAGCCCCTCCGTACGGATGGCCTCGATGGCCGCCAGGGCGGCGGCGCACGCCATGGGGTTCCCCCCGAAGGTGGAGCCGTGGGCGCCCGTGGGGAGCGGACCCCAATCGGCTGGGAAGGCCACTGCGCCGATGGGGAACCCGCCGCCCATCCCCTTTCCCATGGCGATCAGATCGGGCAGCACGCCGGCGTGCTCCGCCGCGAACCAGCGCCCGGTGCGCCCGAAGCCGGTTTGCACCTCGTCGAAGATCAACAGGGCCCCATGGCGGTCGCACAGGGCCCGCGCCGCCTGGAGGAAGGCGGGATCAGCCGGCCACACCCCGCCCTCCCCCTGGATCGGCTCGAGGATCACCGCGGCCGTCTGGGGGCCGACCGCGGCCTCCAGGGCGGCGATGTCGTTGAAGGGGATGTGACGGAAGCCGGGGACCAACGGCTCGAAGGGTTGACGGTAGGCGGGGTTCCAAGTGGCGGAGAGGGCTCCCATGGTGCGGCCGTGGAAGGCGCGGCGGGCGGCGGCGATCTCCACCCGTCCTGTGCGCCAACGGGCGAACTTCAGGGCCGCCTCCACCGCCTCCGCCCCGGAATTGCATAGAAAGATCCGCCAGGGGCGGTCCCCCGGCAGGATCGCCTGGAGGGCGTGGAGGAGGGCGGCCCGGCGATCGTTGTAGAAGATCTCCGGGCAGATCATCAGGCGATCCATTTGCTCCCGGAGCGCCGCGCGAACCGAGGGAGGGTTGTGGCCCAGAAGAGCCACCCCCTGGCCCCCGGTGGCGTCCAGATACCGCCGTCCCCGCTCATCCCACACGTAGACGCCCTCTCCGCGGACCAGCACGAGCTCCCGCTTCGGGTAGACGCCGCTGGTGTAGCGGCTTTCTGTTTCCTGGATGTTCATTCGCAAACCTCCTGGCGTAGATGCTCGCTCCTCCGATGGCGTGCGAAAGGCTCCCCCCGTTCTCCAATGCCAGGTGGGGCCGAGGGCGCGTCATCGGTGTTCCCCAACAGGACGGGCGCTGAAGCGCCCGACTACGAACAAAGCCCTGTTGTCGTAGGGCGCTTGGGTGCCCGTCCTATGTGTCAGGCGAAGAACGGGTCTCCATCCGCCGAGTAGCGCACGAGCGTCTCCCCCTGTCCTCCAACGCCAGGGGAAGGGGTTCCGCGGATGCAGGTCCCCTCCCCCTGGAGGGCGGCGGTGAGGGGTGCGGGGCGACGGCCGTCGGCCAGCCATACGCAGGGCAAGCCGCTCTGGAGCGCCTCCCGTGCCGCGAGGAGCTTGTGGCGCATGCGTCCTTGGGCCCAAGCCATCGCGGCCTCCAGCTCCTCCAGATGAAGCTGGGGGACTCGGGTGCTTTCATCCGGGAACGAGCGGAGCAGGCCGGGGGCGCCCGTGAGGAAGATCAACCCCTCCGCCCTCAGCGCGGCGGCGATCGCCGCGGCCGCCCGGTCGCCGTCCACGTTCACGATCTCCCCCTCACGCGTCAGCCCCATCGGGGCGATCACCGGGAAGAGCCCGGCATCGAGGAGCGTGCGAAGCAGGTCGATGTTCACATGGGTCGGCGTCCCCGAATAGTCCCCATGCAGGATCACGATCCGATCCCCTTCCCGCACCCGGAGGGACTCCTTCCGACGGGCCTCCAGCAGTCCCCCATCGATCCCCCGTAAGCCGATGGCGGGGACCCCGCGGCGGTGGAGGGCGGCGACCAAGTGGGCGTTGACCCGGCCGTAGGCCATCAGCAGGATGTCCCGCGTGCGCGCATCGGTGTAGCGGCTGGTGAAGCCGGAAGCTGAGGTGACATAGCGGGGCGGGTGTCCCAGGGCTTCCCCCAGGGCATCGGCCTCCGCCGAGATCCCGTGGACGAGCACCCAGCGCCGGCCCGCCCGGGCCCAAGCGGCCAGCTCCTCGAGCGCTGCCTCGGCGTTCACGACAGCGTTCCCGCCGATCTTAATCACCCACATCGTGCGCCTCCCCAGCTCGGTGTCGGTTCTTTTTGGGAAGCCCGAAAGGGGAGCTTCCCAGCGTGCCCCTTCCGCTTATGCCGGATAGATGGGGATGAGATCGAGCCCCGCGGTCTCGGGCCATCCCATCGCCACGTTGAGGGACTGAACGGCGGAGCCCGCTGCGCCCTTCATCAGGTTGTCTAAAGCGCACAGGGCGACGATCCGGCCGGTCTCCTCCTCCACGGCGAAGCCCACGTCGGCGAAGTTGCTCCCCACCACGGCCTTGGGGTCCGGGAGGCGGTGCAGGCCTTGCCGATCCTTGACCAGCCGGACGAAGGGCTCCTCCCCGTAGGCGGCGCGGTAGATCCGCCATAGATCCGACTCGGCGAGAGGTACCCGAGGCCAGGCGTGGGCGACGGCCAACACCCCCCGCACCGCATCCACGGCGGTTACCGAGAGGAAGACGGCATCGCGCCCGAGGGCCTGGCGGACCTCCGCGGTATGGCGGTGGCCGACCGGGGCGTAAGGGCGGATCGCGCCGTGGCGCTCCGGATGATGGGAGCTCGGGTTGGGCTCGCGGCCCGCCTCCGATGAGCCCGCCTTGATGTCCACAAGGATCGGGCGCTCCGGATCCAGAACGTCGGCCCGGATCAACGGCCACAGGGCCAGGATGGCCGCGGCCGCGTTGCAACCCACCCCGCTGAGGTAACGGGCCCCGCGCAGCGCCTCCCGGTAGCGCTCCGGCAGTCCGTAGACGAAGCGCGGGAGCCATTCCGGGTGGGGGTGGGGGCGGCCGTACCAGCGAGGGTAGGCCGCCGGGTCGCGGAGGCGAAAATCGGCGGAGAGGTCGACCACAACGGGGGCCACCGCGGCGAAGGCTTCGATGCGGGGGGCGACCTCGCCGTGGGGCAGGGCGACGAAGAGGGCGTCGCAGGGTCGGAGATCCGCCATCCGACAGAAGGCCATGGCTGAAAGCCGGCGCAGGTGGGGATGCACGCGATGGACGGGCTCGCCGGCGTGGGATTCGGAGGTGATCTGGGCGATCTCCACGAAGGGATGGCGCAACAACAGGCGGAGGAGCTCCCCCCCGACGTAGCCGGAGGCGCCGACGACGCTCACGCGGATCCGTTCCATCGCCGAACCTCCTGAGGGGAACGTGGGGCGTGGGCTGCGTCCCATCCCTCTCGTGCCACGCGGATCACGAAGTCGGCGACGGCGCCGGGGATGTCGACGCCGGTGGGCTCGACGGAGTTGCGGAACTCCATCGAGTGGTTGATCTCGTTGACCAGGAGCCCCCGATGGGGATCTTCGAAGATGTCCAACGCCAGCACCCCGCCCCCCACGGCCGCGGCTGCCCGGGCGCAGAGGTCCGCCAGTTCAGGGGTGATGGGGCAATTCGACGCCCGTCCCCCCCGAGCGGTGTTGGTGATCCAGTGCTCGGAAGTTCTGTAGATCGCCGCGATGGCCTCGCCCCCCACGACGAAGGCCCGGATGTCGCGGCCGGGCTTGGGGATGTATTCCTGGATGTAATAGACGCCGTGGGCGAAGCCGCCCAGGACCTCCTTGTGCTCCAGCAAGGCCTCCGCCGCGTCCCGGTCGTTCACCCGGGCCAGCAGCCGTCCCCAAGAGCCGAGCACCGGCTTGAGGATCACCGGGTAGCCCATCTCCTCGATGGCCTGGAGGGCGCCTTCGGGGGAGAAAGCGACCTTCACCCGGGGTGTGGGGACGCCGGCCCGGGCCAGGGCCGCGGTGGTCAGCAGCTTGTCAGCGCAGGTGTGGATCACGGCGGCGGGGTTGATCACCGGCAGGCCCATATCCTCCAACAGCTGCGCGGCGTGGAGGGCTTGCCAATGGCTGAGGGCACGCATCAGCACGGCATCGAAGCGCTCCCAGCCGCGGGGGGCGCCGACCTCCATGACCGTCGAACGGTCGTGGAGGATCTCCACCTCGGCCCCCCGCCGCTGGAAGGCCTCCAGCAACCACTTCTCCTCCGTCCGCACCAGGGAGCAGAAAAGGGCGATCCGCATCGGCGCCACCTCCTACTCCCCCCAGTCCTCTTCCACCTGGGGCGCGCGGTCGAGGGTCAGGGGGGAAAGCGAGATCACCTCCAGCCCGGTCCCGCACTCGGGGCAGGTCAGGAACTCGTGAAGCACGACGTCCTCCCGCAGCGGCACTTGGGCCGCGCACTCCGGGCATGTTCCGTTGCGCATAGGTCACCTCCTTTTGATCAAGATTAGAGGTAACGATTCAGCCGTTCTCACGCCCCGCCATACGGATATGGACGTTTCACCGCAGGTTCGCCCCCAAAAGATTTTTCATCCTCCCTCCCCACGGCCTAGAGGGCCGTGGGGAGGGGAAACCCACTGCGTAGTTCCTAAAAACAAAAACCCCCAGGCTACCGGACAGTAGCCTGGGGGTGGAGATCCTGACGGATATAACAAAGCCGCTACGTCAGGACCGGACTACTGTCCGGGCCTCGGGACGTAGCGGCTTTTTTCGTCCACGCCATCCACGGGTTCGAGCGGGTCATGAGCCACGCAGCGCTTTCAGGTTTGTCCTTAAATATAACCAAGATTCTCATTTTGTCAAGAGGTCCATCACGGTCACCAGGGCTTTCAATGTTGCAACCATTGGGGGTTTTCTGGGGCGGGGCCGAAGGCCTCCGGCCCAGCCCCAGAAAAATTTTTCTCCTCTCTCCTTGCGGCCTGAAGGACTGCGGGGAGGGGGGAGGACCGTTGTGCCGTCTTTGAAAAGCCCTGCACGGCTACGGTCCGCGGTCGAGCAGGGCTTGCCAGGTGAGCGCTCAGGCTCCTTTCGAATCCCACAATGCGTCCGGCGCTTTCGAGCGGCCGTGAGTGCGCCGCGCGTTGCTGGGTGGATTCCAGGATCGATCTGCATTATGATTTCCCTAAAGCGCCTCGGTCCTCCTCTCAAAGGCTAGGGCGCCGCGAAGGGAATTCGATCCAGGAGGTGCGCTGTGCGACCGGAGATCGAAATGGAGCTCGCCCAGACCCGACAGACGGTGCTCTGGCTCGAGCAGGAGCGCCGCAAGGACAAAGAAACCATCGCCCTCCTCCAACAGCGGGTGGATCAGCTGACCGCCCTCCTCGAGCAGGCATGGGAACAGATCCGCCAGCTCACAGAGGCCATCGCCGCTGTCCAGGCCCAGGCCGCCCGGTCCGCCCAGGTCGATCCGGTTCTCGCCCGCCTGCGGGAGGAGATCACGGGGATACTGGATCGGCGCCTGGAGAATCTTGAGCGGCAGTTCCGCGAAAGTTATACAACCTTGCAGCTTCAGGTGAACGATCTCCAGCGCCCCCTTCAGGCCCTTCAAGAGATGGCCCCCCGTCTGGAGCGGGCGGAGCACGAGCTGGCCTCCCGACGCGCGGAGCAGGATCGCCTGCTCCACCAGCTCCAGACGCAATCCCGGCGTCTGGAGGAGATCGGCCGCGCGCTGGAGGAGACGCGGCCTCGCCTGGCTTATCTGGAGGAACAGGCCCGGCAAACCGTGAAGCGGATGGCCGACTTGGAGCAGAAGGAAGTCGAGGGCCGCCGGCGGCTCGAGGAGCTGGCCCAGCGGTTTCCGGCCCTGGAGGACGAGCTGCGGAAACAGCCCCGGCGCTTGGAGCCTATCGAGGGCCGTCTGGAGGGGCTGGAGGCCCAACTGGAGGCCCTGCGCCTCGCCGATCTGCAACATGCCCAATCGTTCCGCCGGCTGGAACAACATGTGGAGGAACGCCTGGCCCGCATCGAAGATTACCACGCGGCCTTGCATCAGCTGCAGGACTTGGCGCGAGAGAGCCGACAGGTCCTGGAGGAGATGCGGACGCTGCGGGAGGGATGGGAGCGCCGCCTGAAGGAGATGGAGGAGCTCTTGCGGCTCGGCGAGGCCCGTTTCAAGCAGGAATGGGACGAATGGCAGACCGCGCAAGAGAAGCGTTTTCATGAACTGAATTTGTTGCGAGAGGAGCGCTGGACCGAGCACGCCCGCGAACATCGGGAGCTGGTGGAGCGGGTGGATCTTCTGGAGCGCCAAGGGGCCCGCTGGGAGCAGATCCTCCGCATCCTGTTGGAGGAACAGGAGGAATGGGCCCGCCATGTGCGGGATGCGGCCCGGTCATGGAGCCAGAACCACGAACAGCGCGCAAGCCGCCTGAAGCAGAGCCTAAGGGAGACCTCGGGTGGAGGAACGCCGGCGTAGAGAGAGGCACAAAGCCTGCCCGTATGGGGCACCGATGGTTTCTTCCACATTGGATTGTTGGATATGACCGCACACACTTCCCAGCCGTTTCTCCTGGGGATCTTCAGGGCTGGGCTGGTTGTAGTAGGGCGCTGGAGCGCCCGTTAGCCCCCAAAGGATTTTTTCTCCCCCCTCCCCGCAGAAAGGGCTGCGGGGAGGGGCCCGCCCGTCGTCTCAACTGCATACCCCGAAAACAAATCGGGATGGAGCACTACTGATGCAAATGGAGGGAGCTGCAGAATGCCGGTGATCGCGACGGCCGGCCACGTGGATCACGGGAAGTCGGCGTTGGTGGAAGCCCTGACGGGTATCCATCCGGATCGTCTCAAGGAGGAGCAGATCCGGGAGATGACCATTGACCTGGGCTTCGCCTGGCTGGGCCTGCCCGATGGGGAGATGATTGGGATTGTGGATGTGCCCGGCCACCAGGATTTCATCGAGAACATGCTGGCGGGGGTGGGCGGCATCGACGCCGCCCTCCTGGTGGTCGCCGCTGATGAGGGAGTGATGCCGCAAACCCGGGAGCATTTCGCGATCCTCACGCTGCTGGAGGTTTGCAACGGCGTGGTGGCCCTGAACAAGATCGATTTGGTGGACCCGGAGTGGCGGGCCTTAGTGGAGGAAGATGTGCGCTCCATGCTCCGGGGGACCTGCTGGGAGGCGGCGCCGGTGATCCCGGTTTCAGCGCGGACGCGGGAGGGCTTGGAGCAGTTGATCGATGCCCTCCAGCGCGCCCTGCGGAGCCGGCCCCCGCGCCCGGACCTGGGGCGGGCGCGCCTGCCCATCGATCGGGCGTTCACCATGCCGGGCTTCGGGACGGTGGTCACGGGCACGCTGCTGGACGGCTGCCTTCAGGTCGGGGAGGAGGTGGAGATCTGGCCCGCCGGGCGTCGGGCTCGCATCCGGGGCCTGCAATCCTACCGTCGTCGCGTCGAACGCGCCCTTCCCGGCTCCCGGACGGCCATCAACCTCGGCGGGGTCTCCCCGGAGGACCTCCATCGGGGCGACTGGGTGACGGCCCCCGGGCGCTTCCATCCGACCGACCTTTTGGACGTTCATCTCGTCCACTGGGAGGGCTCGCCGCGTCCGCTTCCCCATTTCGCCGAGGTGAAATTCTTCCACGGGGCGGCCCAGATCATGGCTCGGGTGCGATTGCTCGACCGGGATCTCCTCATGCCCGGCGAGTCCGGGTTCGCCCAGCTGGTCCTCAGCCGCCCGACCGTTGCCGCTCCGGGGGATCGCTTCATCCTCCGCTGGCCTTCCCCGTCGATGACCTTGGGGGGCGGGGAGATCCTGGATGTCCACCCGGGGCGGCGCCACCGCCGGTTCCGCCCCGAGGTCCTCACCACCCTGCAGGCCCTGCATCGAGCGGACGCCCTGGAGCGTTTACGCGTCTGGCTCCAAAGCGCCGGCCTGCTCACCTTGGCGGAAGCCTCCTGGCGGTTGGCGCTGCCCCTGGAGCGGGGGCGTGAGCTCATGGAGCGCCTCGCTGTGGAAGGAGTGGCGGTTGCTCTGGGGGAAGGGATCTGGGCCGCCCCGAACTGGCAGGCCGAGGCGGTGCGGCGGTTGGTGGAGCAGATCGAGGCCTATCATCGGGAAAACCCCCTCCGCCGGGGCATGTCCCGAGAGGAAGCCCGCAGCCGGTTGGGATGGCCCCCGGAGGTCTTTGAGGCCGTTTGCCGCGCGGCGATCCGCGAGGGCCTTCTGGAGGAATCCGGCCCGCTCATCTGGCGATCCGGCTTCACCGTTCGCCTGAACGAAGCGCAGCGGCGGCAGGTGGAGGCCTGCCTCGATCGGCTGCGGCGGGATCCTTGGCATCCCCCCAACCCGCGGGAGCTCGAGGCCGCCCTGGGCCGGGATCTGTTCCAGGTCCTGTTGGAGGAAGGCCGTCTGGTCCGCCTCGGGGACGAGGTGGTCCTTTTGGCGGAAACATGGCAGGAGGGCGTGGAGCGGATCCGGGAGCATCTTCGCGCGCATGGGCAGATCACTGCAGCCGAGGCGCGGGATCTGCTGGGGACCAGCCGGAAGATCGCGGTGGCGGTGCTGGAGCGGATGGACGCTTCGGGCATCACCCGCCGGGTGGGGGACGTCCGGGTGTTGATCGAGGGGCGTCCAGGGCAACGCGAGGGTTAGCCGTCATGGCTTCGATGGCGAGGACCCACCCAGAACCCCCCTTATGAACAGCGCTTTTTCCGCGTGAGTTTAGATTCAGACCGGATTCGCTTTCCCCCTGGGGATTCTCGAGGGCTGGGGGCCGTTTGGGGTAGGGCGCCTTCGCGCCCGTTTTTGCCGTCTCCCCCAGCCCCCGCGAATTTTTCCCCTCTCCCCGGGTTTGAGGGGCGACCATAAGGGTTCCCGCTACCGACGCAGGA
Source organism: Thermoflexus sp. (assembly GCF_042408365.1). Classification (GTDB taxonomy): domain Bacteria; phylum Chloroflexota; class Anaerolineae; order Thermoflexales; family Thermoflexaceae; genus Thermoflexus. The sequence goes on along the minus strand of NZ_JBHOQJ010000146.1, from coordinate 4,666 downwards.
ACCGGCGCTCGATCTCCTCGCGGCTTAGGAGGAACCACGCGGGGCGGCCGTGGGGGCAGGTGGCAGGGGACCACGTCTCCTGCAGGGCGTCCAAGAGGGCTTGCATCTCCGCCAGGGAAAGCCCGTCGCCCGCCTTGACCGCAGCCGTGCAGGCCAAACGCATCGCGATCCGCTCGCGGGGATCCCCTCCTCCTCGCCGGAGCGCGGCAGCCTCCTCCAGAACAACGTTGAGCAGGGCAGGCACGGGTTGCTCGGCCAGGGAGGCCGGGAGCGCCCGGACCACGAAGGCGTTCCCCCCGAAGGGCTCGAGGTCGAATCCCAGGCTCCGCAAGGTCTCCAGCTCGGCCTCCAGTTGCTCGGCCTCCCGCGCGGAGAACGAGAGGACGAGGGGGGAGGGAAGGGGATGAATGGCATCCCCGGCCCACAGCCGCTCGAAGAGCACTTGCTCGTGGGCCGCGTGTTGATCCACAACGATCAACCCATCCTCGCTCTGGGCCAGGATGTAGCTCTGGAGCAACTGCCCTACCGCCCGCCAGCGGGAGGGCCGGCCGTATTCCACGGAGGGCTCGGCCAGGGGTCGGGGCGCCGGTTGCGCTTCCTCGAAAGGCCATGCGATGGTAGCCTCCTCCGGGCGGGGGAACGGAGCCAGGGCAGCTTCCACGGCTTGACTGATCCCCCAATACACCGAGCGTTCCTGGGAGAACCGCACCTCGGCCTTCTGAGGGTGAACATTCACATCCACGAAAGCGGGGGGGAGGTCGATGTGAAGGATGGCCAGGGGGTATCGGCCGGCTGGGAGCCGGCCGGCGTAAGGACGCTCGAGGGCGACAGCCAGCAGGCCGCTGCGGATCGGCCGCCCGTTCACGTAGAAATGCTGGAAGGCTCGGGAGGCCCGCCCCAAGGTGGGGCGGGAGATCAGGCCGTGGATGCGAAGGTCCGCCGCCTCCCAGGAGACCGGGATCAGCTCATCTGCAACCTCTCGTCCCCAAATAGCTGCTGCGCGCTCCAGGGGGGTCCCTGGCGGGGCGATCAGAACCTCCCGGCCATCGATGATCAACCGGAATGCCACGTGAGGATAGCCCAGGGCGTAACGGTGCACGGTCTCACGGATCCGCTCCGCTTCACGCAAAGGGGATTTGAGGAAGCGTCGTCGGGCGGGGGTGTTGTAGAAAAGGTCCCTCACCGTAACCGCTGTCCCGACGGGGCTGGCGGCCGGCTGAACGATCTGTCGCCCTTCCTCAGCGATCAGGCGGGTGCCCTCGATCTCCCCCGCCGTGCGGGTGAGGATCTCCACGCGGGCCACGGCGGCGATGCTGGGCAGCGCCTCCCCCCGGAAACCCAACGTGCGGACGCGGCTCAAGTCTTCCGCGGTCCGGATCTTGTTGGTGGCGAAGCGCGCCAGGGCCAGGGGCAACTGATCGCGGGGGATGCCATGGCCGTTATCGGCCACACGGATGAACGTGAAGCCGCCTTCTCGCACCTCGACCTGGATCGCCGTGGCTCCCGCATCCAGCGCGTTCTCAATGAGCTCTTTCACCACCGAGGCCGGCCGCTCGATGACCTCCCCCGCCGCAATGCGGGCGGCCACTTCAGGGCTGAGAACCTGAATGGCTGGGATATCATTGAAGGAATAGCTCCTCTCGACCATCGCCCCGCTTCGTCCGCTTTCGTTCTAGGGAGATGGGGTGGAGAGGCCGATGATCCCACCCCTCCCCCCACCCCTCGACTGTCCCCCAAATCCTCTATGGCAGAGTATCCCTCAGTTCGCGGAAACTCGGCAATCGCTGGAGCAACCGCATCTCCACCCCATCGCGTCCCATTCCGGCGGCGCTCCCTCCGCGTTGGGTTGTGGGATATGGCCGGAGAGTGGTCCCCTGAGGGCCTTTGGGGTCAGGGGCCGCCTTTGGCGGACCCCAACCCTCCAAGGACTCCTCTCCCCCAAAGGGTCGTGGGGAGGGGGAGATCGCGTTTCGGCATCCACCGGGCCGTCAGGTCATCCACCTCCTTCAAGCTCCCCCCGCTATCGGAAACCCGCATTACAATATCCTGGAAGGTCAAGTCGTCGAACCTTTTACACGGAGGCGAGGATGAGCGCCAAGTCGTTCGACATCCGGGATCTCTCGCTGGCGGAACAGGGGATGAAGCGGATCGAGTGGGCGGATCGGGAGATGCCGGTGTTGCGCCGCATCCGGGAGCGCTTCGAACGCGAACGGCCCCTCGCAGGGATCCGCATTTCCGCGTGCCTGCACGTGACCACTGAGACGGCCAACCTGGTGCGGACGCTTCAAGCGGGTGGGGCGGAGGTGGTCCTCTGCGCCAGCAACCCGCTGAGCACGCAGGACGATGTGGCCGCGGCCCTGGTGCGCTTCTTTGAGGTCCCCGTCTTCGCCATCAAAGGGGAGGACACCGCCACCTACTACCGCCACATCCAATCGTGCCTGGCCCATCGCCCTCATATCACGATGGATGACGGAGCGGATCTGGTGAGCACCCTGCATAAGGAGCGCCCGGCGTGGATGGCGGAGATCCTGGGCGGGACGGAGGAGACCACCACGGGGGTGATCCGCCTGCGGGCGATGGCCCGCGAGGGGGTCCTGGCCTATCCTATCATCGCCGTCAACGATGCGCTGACCAAACACCTTTTCGACAACCGATACGGCACCGGCCAGTCCACCATCGACGGGATCCTGCGGGCGACGAACCTCCTGCTGGCCGGCCGCGTGGTCGTGGTCGCTGGCTATGGATGGTGCGGGCGTGGCATCGCCATGCGCGCGCGGGGCATGGGCGCGCACGTCATCGTCACCGAGGTCGACCCGCTGCGGGCGCTGGAGGCGGCGATGGATGGCTTCCGGGTGCTTCCCATGATCGAAGCGGCGCGGGAAGGGGATCTCTTCATCACTGCCACGGGGAACATCCACATCCTCGACCGCCCGCACTTCGAGGTGATGAAGGACGGGGCGATCCTGGCCAACGCCGGGCACTTCAACGTGGAGATCAACATCCCGGCCCTCCAGGAGATGAGCGTGGGCGGGCCGCGGCGGGTACGGGAGTTCGTGGAGGAATACACCCTGAGGGACGGGCGCCGGATCTATCTGTTGGCGGAAGGACGCTTAGTGAACCTGGCCGCCGCGGAGGGCCACCCGAGCGCGGTGATGGATATGTCCTTCGCCAATCAGGCCCTCTCGGTGGAGTACCTGGTCCGCAACGGCCGCGCCCTGGAGCGCCAGGTGTACCCGGTTCCCCGGGAGATCGACCAGGCCATCGCCCGCTTGAAGCTGGAGACGATGGGGATCCAGATCGACCGCCTGACGCCGGAGCAGGAGCGTTATCTCGCTTCCTGGGAGGAGGGGACATAATCCTCCCAGCGGGATCCGCGTGGGGGCGGGGGGGGGGGCCGCCCGCCCTTTACCCTATGCAAACCGATACACCCATCCGGTGAACCAGGCCACGGCCTCCCCCTGCCGGCGCACCTCCACCCGATAAAGGGCCATGCGGGTGCCCCGGTAGATCTCCTCAGCGATCGCCTCCATCTGATCCCCAGCCTGGACGGGGCGGAGAAACTCCATGTGGGTGGAGAGCGCCACCGCGCGGACCCCGTGGGAGTTCGAGGCCAGGGCGAACGCCGCATCGGCCAGGGTGTAGAGAAACCCTCCGTGGGCGGTTCCGTGGAGGTTGAGGTGCTCCGGGCGCACGATCCCCCACACCCGGGCCCGCCCTGGCCCCAGGATCTCCCCTTCCAGCCCCAACGTGCTCATGAAGGCGTCCTGCATCCGCAGCGCTCCTCGGCCGGGCACTAATCCTTCGGGCGCGCGTCCACCACCCGGCGCAGCTTGCCGCCCTCGCTGCGCGGCAGCGTGTTGGGGGGAACCAGGGTGACCTTCACGCGGAGGCCCAGGGCTTCGTCCAGGGTTTCGTTGACTTTCTCCCGAAGCTGTTGGACCGCCTCGATGCTTTCGAAGGTCTCGCCGGCGAGCAGTCCTCCGCCCACCTCCCGGAAGAAGGCCTCGGTCACCTCCACCTTCACCTCCAGCTGGTCCAGCCGGCCCTCCCGGAAGACCACCAGCTGATAGTGCGGCGCGACGTTCGGCAAGCCGACCAGGGCGGCCTCCACTTGGGAGGGGAACACGTTGACGCCGCGGATGATCAGCATATCATCGGTCCGCCCCAGCACGCGGGACATCCGGACGAAGGTCCGGCCGCACAGGCATGGGGTCGGGTCGATGGAGGCCAGGTCGCCGGTCCGGTAGCGGATCACCGGCATCGCCTCTTTGGTCAGGGTGGTGAAGACCAGCTCCCCCACCGTCCCGGGCGGGAGCGGCTCGCCGGTCGCCGGGTCGACCACCTCCACCAGGAAGTGGTCCTCGAAGATATGGGAGCCGTTCTTGGCCTCGATGCACTCGTTGGAGACGCCGGGGCCGATGATCTCGCTCAGGCCGTAGATGTCCACCGCGTGCAGCCCGAGCCGGTTCTCCAACTGCTGCCGCATGGAGTCCGACCAGGGCTCGGCGCCAAAGATGCCGTACTTGATGCCGGTGGAGCGGGGACCAATGCCCTGCGCCTCCAGCGCGTCGGCAATGTTGAGGGCGTAGGACGGGGTGCAGGAGATGCCGTCCGGTTTGAAGTCCTGGATCAGCAGAATCTGCCGGGCGGTGTTGCCGCCGGAGAC
>NZ_JBHOQJ010000126.1:0-3533 GCF_042408365.1 Thermoflexus sp. | reverse complement strand
AGGACAGCGGTGAGGGAGCGCCCCATCCCGGCCAGAAGCTCATCGAGCGCCTGGGCCTGAGCGGGCGTGCGGGGGAATCCATCCAGGATCGCCCCATCGCGACAATCCGGCCGCCCCAGCCGCTCCCGGATCATCTCGATCGTCACATCGTCCGGCACCAGCTCCCCCCGATCCATGTACTGGCGGGCCAGCTGGCCTAGAGGGGTCTGGCGGTGCAGGTGATCGCGGAAGAGATCACCGCTGGCTACATGAGGGATGCCCAGACGCTGGCTGAGGATCTTCGCCTGGGTGCCCTTCCCCGCGCCTGGCGGCCCCAGCAAGATCAGATCCAGTGGCATCGTTCGATGACTCCGAGTTGCAAGTTCACCGGATGAAGCCCTCGTAATGGCGCATCACCAACTGCGCTTCCAGCTGTCGCATGGTATCGAGAACCACGCCGACCACAATCAGGAGGGCAGCGCTGCTGAAGAGCAGCACGTTGGTCTGCAACACCGATCGCACCGGCCAAGGTAGGATCGCCAGGATCCCCAGGAACAGCGCCCCCACCAAGGTGATGCGCCGGGAGATCCGATTGATGTACTGCTCCGTGGCCTTCCCGGGCCGGATGCCCGGGATGAACCCACCCTGCTTCTGCAGCGTGTCCGCCAGGTTCATCTGCTGCAGCATCACATCGGTGTAGAAGTAAGTAAAGGCCACCACAGTGATGAAATACATCGGCCAATAAGCGTCGTGGAACCCGGAGAAAACGCTGACGATGGTGTTGGCGATGCCTGCCACAATGGCGTTGCTAGAATATTGGAAAAACTGGGCGATGATCGCCGGGAAGGCCAACACGGACTGAGCGAGGATCAGAGGGATCATCCCCGCCATATTGACCCGAAGGGGGATATAGGTGCTGCCGCCCCCATAAATCCGATGGCCTCGGACCCGGCGCCCGTACTGGACGGGGATCCGTCGCTGCCCCTCCTGGATGAAGACGATCGCCGCCACTGTGACCACCGTCAGAAACATAAAGATCAGGATTCCCATCGCGCCATTGCTGGTCCAAACCTGGGCCAGGTTATAGGGCGCTCGGGCAACGATCCCCCCGAAAATGATCAGCGAGAGCCCGTTGCCGATCCCCTGCTCCGTGATCAGCTGGCCCAGCCAGATCGCGAACATCGTCCCCGCCGTCATCGTCAGGATCACCGTCAGGGTCGGCAACAGCTGGTGGGGGGCGAAGCCGAAGTTCGGCAGCACCGCCCGACCCGGGGCGCTGAGAAGATTCGCCTGGCCGATGGCATAGAGGGCGGCCAGCGGAACGGTCAGGAAGTAAGTATATTGCTCGAGCTTGCGCCGCCCCTCCGATCCTCCCTCTTTCACCAGCCGCTCCAGCTGCGGAACGATCGGCACCAGAAGCTGGAGGATGATGGAGGCCGTCACATAGGGATAAACCCCCATGGCCATGATAGAGAAATTGGCAATGGCGCCGCCGGAAAGCAGATCCAGGATGATGTAAAGCTGTCCGGCGGCGGTGGTGCCCTGAAGCAGCTGCTGCAGTGCCGCTCGATCCACGCCGGGCACCGGGATATGGGCGGCCAGACGGTAGATCGCCAGGATCAGCAGCGTGTAAAGGATTTTGCGCCGCAAATCGGGCAAGTGCCATGCGTTTCGCAACGCGTCCAACATAGGTCCTCCTTATGAGCCCCGGCAGGAACCGATCACAGCGCTCCCCAACAAACGATACCCTCAAGGAGGAGGATCGAAAACGCTTGAAGGCCGGGCAGATCGAGCAAGCGCCCCGATCTCAACGCGGGATCACCACCGCCTGGCCGCCTGCGGCCTCGATTTTCGCTCGGGCCGACGTCGAAAAACGATGCGCCTTGACGGTGAGCGGACGATCCAACTCACCATCCCCAAGGATCACCACAGGCTCCTCGGGATCCCGCAACAAACCGGCCTGGGCCAGGATGAGGGGGGTGATCTCGCTGTTCGGCGGGAAGCGGTTCAACTGCCCCACGTGAACCGGCTGGTAGATCACTTTCTCCACCAGGGTGAAGCCCTCCCCCCGCGCCTTCGGCAAACGTCGGACCAGAGGGGTACGGCCGCCCTCAAAGTAAGGGGGCATTTTCCGGTCGCCGGAGCGGGATTTCTGCCCCTTCCGACCGCGCCCCGCATAGGTTCCATGACCCGAGCCGAGCCCGCGGCCCACTCGTTTCCGCGCCTTCTTGGAACCCGGTGCTGGCTTCAATTCATGAAGCTTCACGCTCCACCTCCTCCACCCGAACCAGATGGCTCACCTTGTCTAGCATCCCGCGCACGATCGGCGTATCCGGCCACTCGACCACGTCGTTCAGACGGCGCAATCCCAGCGTGCGCAATGTGCGACGCTGGCGCTGGGAATACCCGATTGGGCTCCGCACCAGGGTGATCCGAAGATGTCGAATCCCTTCACCCTTCATAGCGCTTTCGACTCCATGGAGGCATGACTTCCTCAACGGGTTTACCACGGATCTGGGCGATTTCCTCTGGGGAACGCAGCATCTCCAACCCCTTCATCGTCGCATAGACTGCATTGACCGGATTCGTGCTCCCCAGGATCTTGGTCAGCACATCTCGAACCCCCGCGGCCTCCAAAACGGCCCGAACCCCCCCGGCGGCGATCACGCCCGTCCCCGGCGAGGCGGGCTTTAGAACCAGCCGTGTGGCTCCAAACTTCACCACCACCGGGTGGGGAATCGTGGTTCCCAGCAGGGCGACTTTCTTCATGTTCCGCCTGGCGCGCTCCGTCGCCTTGCGCATGGCCTCGGGGACTGCCCGGGCCTTGCCGATCCCCACTCCCACCCGGCCGTTCCGGTCACCCACCACAGCGACCACCCGGAAGGAGAAAGATCGGCCGCCTTTGTGGACCTTAGCCACTCGGGCGATGTCGACAATCCGCTCCTCGTATTCCACGCTGGGAACTTCATGGATCTCCGCCATCATCACCTCTGAGGTCTCGAGGTTAGAGATTAGAATGGATGCGCCTTCCGCTCAGAGCGTTTGGGGGCCGGGAAAGCCGCCCGCGGCCCGTGCGCCGTAGGGCACTTTCGCCCGTCAGGCGCGTGCGGTCGAGCTTCCAGGCGATTAAAACTCCAGCCCGGCCTCACGAGCCGCATCGGCCAGAGCCTTCACCCGGCCGTGGTATTTATAGCCGCCTCGATCGAAGACCACCTTGCGGATCCCTTTGGCTAGGGCGCGCTGGGCGATCAGGCGACCCACCAAGCGCGCCTTCTCCGTCTTGGTCAGGCCATCCAACTGGTCCCGGAGCTCCGGGTCCAATGTGGAGGCCGCCGCTAAGGTGACCCCTTTGGTATCATCGATGACCTGTGCGTAGATATGCTTGAGGCTCCGGAAAACCGAGAGCCGGGGCCGTTCCGGGGTGCCGAACACCTTCTTTCGGACCCGCAGATGCCGTCGTCGACGTCCCTCGTCGCGTGGATGCTCCCAACTCATCGAACCATCCTCCTGAGGGCCAGGATTCTATCCCTGAGCCCAAGGATTTCAAAATCAAA
>NZ_JBHOQJ010000111.1:0-20918 GCF_042408365.1 Thermoflexus sp. | reverse complement strand
CCCAAAGCGCGGCCCTTTGGGCCGCGGGGATGGGGGAACAATCTTTCGGGGGCTGAAGGCCCCCCGCCCAGCCCCCCGAAACCCCCAATGGACAAGGAGAGCGAAGCGATCAGCCCCTCGCAACCTGCGCGGACTCCCGGTGGCGGCGGAACGCTGCCTCCAGATCCATCAACAGCGCCTGAAAGCGCTCGAACTGTCGCTCGTAGAGTGGAACCCAATCCGCCAACGGTTCGTAGACCCGCAAGGGTGCCTCCGGGACTGCCGCCGATAGATCCGGGGCAGCGCCGAGAGCGACCCGGGCCAGGGCCGCGCTCCCGATCAGCGCCGGCTCCGGGCACTCCGGGACCTCCAAGGGCATCCGGAGGATCGAGGCCAGGATCCGCATCCAGAGGGCGGAGCGAGCGCCTCCGCCCCCCACGCGAAGGCGCACAGGGGAAAGGCCGTTCTCCCGCATCGCCTCCAGGATCAGCCGCAACGCGAAAGCCGCCCCCTCCATCGCCGCCCGGACCAGATGTCCTCGCCCGTGGTGGGCCTGCAGGCCGAAGATCACCCCCGACGCCAGATGGCTGATCCCCGGGTAGCGTTCGCCAGTGAGGAACGGCAGGAAAAGCAGATCGGTGGGGCGCCCCCCCGCCTCCGCCAAGGCGTCCTGCTCCGGATATCCCAGCCCCAGCAGGACGTCCCGCAACCAGCGCAGGACGCCCCCTGCATTGTTGATCGCGCCGCCCGGGAACCAGCGCTTCCCGGCCAGATAATACGTCTGCAGGCGCATCCTCGAAGGGGAATCCAACACCGGATAGTCAGCGATCAAGCGGACCATCGCCGTAGTCCCTAGGTTCACGGCCCCGATCCCTGGCGCCGTCGCCCCCAGCCCGATCCCCACCGCCCCTCCATCATACACCCCTGCGATCACCTCCACCTCGGGCCGGAGGCCCAAGGCCGCGGCCGCCTCCGGTCGTAACCGGCCTAGACATGTTTCCGGTGGGACTACTTCCGGCAACCGGTCCTCCGTCAGCCCCACCAGCCCAAGGATCTCCGGATCCCAGCGGAGCGCCCGAACATCCATCATCTGGGTGGCCGTGGCCAGCGAAGGCTCGGTGCAGGGTTTCCCCAGAAGCCAGAGGAGAAGGTAGTCCTTCGCTCCCAGGAACCAGCGGGCTTCCCGGAAGAGCTCCGGCCAGCGAACCCGAAGCCATTCTAACTTGGCCAGCGGATACTGGAACAGCGGCGGGCAACCGGTGCGTCGGTAAATCGCCTCCGCATCCATCCGGGCCAGCAGCCCGGGGAAGGTCTCCTGCGGCCGTGTGTCCAGGAGCGTCATCAACCCCATCAAAGGCCGCCCCGCCCCGTCCACCGGCAGCAGGCTGAGCTGATAGGCGGAGAGAACCAGCCAGCGGACCGCGGCCGGCTCCTCGCCCACCACCTCTCGTACCGCATCCACGAACCGATCCCGTAGGACCTCTGGATCGTGCTCCGCCCGACCGGATTCGTCTCGGATGAGCGGCAGCTCTCGGGTGGCCACGCGGAGGAGCTGCCCATCCAACCCCAGCCGGCCCGCCTTCAGATACGTCGTGCCGACATCCACCGCCAGGATTTGCATTCAACCCCCTGAACTCCCTGATCGCCCCTGGAATGCCTGGGCGTGCGGAAGAACCTCCGGGTTCACCACCTCATCGGGGATCTCGCCCCGCAACACCCGCTCCACGTCAGCGATCACCTTCTCGCCCATCCGGCGAAGCGTTTCGTGGGTGTAAGCCGCAATGTGGGGTACAACCAGCACATTAGGGAAACGTAAGAGGGGATGATCCGGGCCGATGGGCTCTCCCTCCACCACATCCAGGGCGGCCCCGGCCACGCGACCGGAGGCCAGCGCGGCGAGGAGCGCGGCCTCGTCGATGAGCTCCCCCCGGGCGGTGTTCACCAGAAGCACGCCGGGCTTCATCTTCGCGAACTCCTCGTGGGAGAGCATATGGAAGTTCTCCTCGGTGAGGGCAGCGTGGAGGGAGATGACGTCGGCCTCGCGGAGCAAAGTCTCCAGGTCCACCGGCTCCGCCCCCGCCTCCCGCACGGCCTCCGGCGACACGCCCGGGTCGAAGGCCAGGACCCGGGCGTGGAACCCGCAGGCGAGGATCTCCCCGACCCGGCTCCCGATGTTGCCGAACCCGATCAGGCCCACCGTCTTGCCTCGAAGCTCCCACCCCACGAAGGCCGCCCGCTCCGCCCAGCGCCCTTCCCGCACCGCCGTCGCGGCCTCCGGGATGCGCCGGAGGAGCGTCAGCAGCAGCGCCACGGTCATTTCCGCCACCGCGTCCCGCTCCATCCACGGGGTCACCCGGGTGACCAGGACCCCGTGGGCGGTCGCCGAGGGCAGATGGATGTTGTCCACCCCGATGCCGTGGCGGGCGATCAACCAAGTCTCATCCTTCCAGGCGAAGAACTCAGGGCCGAAGCGCGGGCTCACGCTGACGATGAGAATCGGGAAGCCCTGCAACGCCTCCGCCAGGGCGCGGCCTTCGATGTCCGGAGGGAACATGAACCGCCGCACCTCGCCCAGCGCGGCCAGCCGATCGATGTGCTCTGGGAAATAGCGGCCGAAGCTACTGGAGTTCACAATCGCAATACGCAGGCGCGTCGACGTTATCGGCATACTGCAGCATCTCCGAATAAGAGCTCCAGGTGATGTTCCAGATTCCCTGCGACCGCCGCCGCGTGTTCCGCCTCATGTTCGATCAGAACCTCCCGAATGGCTGGCCCGTAGCGATCCAGCAGCACCCCATAGGAGATATGGAAGAGCTGGCGGATCGCCCGATGGGCCAGGGCCGCCTCCGGATCGACCGGGAGCTCGGGCGGCAGATCCTCCCGGCGCAGAGCGATGGGGTAATCGCGTCGGCTCTCCTCCAGAGCGGCGCGGGCCAGCGCGTAGAGTGCAGCGAACAGATCCGGCCGACGACGCGCGACCACCCGCACCGCCTGCAGCCAGGTGGTCCCGGAGGTTTTGATATGAAAGCGACCTTCGGTGAGCGCCCTGAGGGTCCGGAAGATCCGGAACTTCTCGCTCCCCGAGTGCAGGCTTAGCCGATGCTCTCCGAGGGACCGGGCCAGCGCGTGATGGATCGCGATGGCCCGCGCGAGGCGCTCCGAATCCCCCTCATAGTCGACGGCCTTCTCCAAAATCCCGGGGAACCGGGGCGCCAGGCTCCAGAGGGTGATCCCGTGGCGCTGAAGGTAGCGGACCACGAAGCCGTGCGCCTCGGGGGAAGTCTCCTCATCCGTTTCGTCCACGGAGACCTCGAGATCGGCCTCCACGCCCATCGCCCGCAAGATCTCCGCGCCGCGGATCACCTCCCCCAGCGCCTCCTCGTACAGGCAGGCGGCCGCCACCAAGCGCCCTTCCTCCAGCTCGTAGACACCTCCCGGATAGGAGATGTGACGGCCGGCGAGCTCCGCGATCACCGACCGCGCGATAGGAGACAGCGCCTCCGGTGGTCGGGGGCCCCGGGCCAGCGCCCGGCGCAGATCGAACGTATAGAGGGAATACCCAGCCTCGGCCGCCGCGCGCAGCTGGCCTTCATCTTGGAGATGATCCGCGTCGGCCCCGAACGCGCCGGTATAACCGGCCTCCAGGACCCCCCAGGCGGCCGCGAGCAGGACATCCCGGAAATCCCGGCGGGTGCGGGCCAGCTCCCGGGGGGACTGCTGGGCCAGGATCGGGAAGACCGGGTAGCGTCGCAGGGCAGCGATCTGGGCGGCCGTCGCCATCCCCAGGCGATCCCCCGCGCCGAAGGAGGCCAGCTGGTCGCAGCGGCGCGGGGCCAACGGGAGAATCCCCCGCAGCGCCTGATAATTGGTCCAGTCCCAGGGATACAGGCGCACCGGATGCCCATCCACTGTCAGCGGCCCCACGACAGGCAAGCTCGTCAATGGAGCGGGGTCCCCGATCCATCCGACCGCCCGCTCGTCCCGCCTTCGGGCCACGAAAATCGCCCCACCCCCTGGGATCCTCCGCAAGGAGCCTTCGATCGGCTTGAACCCATAAGGGGATAACTCCTCTGTTAACGCTTCCATCGAGAGGAACATAGGGATTACCCCCCTCGCCTCTTGTCGGGATTTCAGGTGCGGATGGCCCCTTCCTCCTTTCTCCCCCCCCACGGCCCTTTGGGCTGTGGGGAGGGGGGAGAACATTTTAGGGCAAGCCAGGGGCTAAAAGCCTCCGGCCCGCCCCTAAACCCGACGATAAAACCAACTGCGGAATTCCACTGGAGGCAGCGGACTGCCAATCAACTCGACCACAAAAAGATCGGCTGGATATCGGTAAAGGGCGCCAGGGGTATCGAATGGCTGGGGGCGGCCGTAGTTGAGGATAGCGATACGATCGGCCATGGCCATCGCTTCCACCCGGTCATGGATGACGAAAATCGTGGTGATGCCCAGTTCCTTCTGAAGGCGCTTAATTCCCACCCGGGCCATGAGGCGGAGCTCCAGATCCAGGTCGGAGAGGGGCTCGTCCAAGAGCAGCAAATCCGGTTCTTTCACCAGAGCCCGACACAAAGCCACTGCCGCCGCTGCCCTCCGGAGCGCTGGCCCGGACGCCGATCCGGCAGATCCTCGGTGTGGAGCGATTGGACGGCTTTCATGACCCGCTTACGAACCTCCTCCCGAGACATCCTACACAGTGTCAAAGGGAAGGCAATTCGTCGTAGACGCTCATAGCTTTCCCGGCTCGCCTCTTCGTTCGCAGCGAGGGGCTTCCGCGCGTGTTTTCTCCACAAGGGAAGCCTCACCCCCAACTCCGGATCGGAATCGGAGATATCGGATAGAGCCTCCGCCTTTCACTCCACCGGCGTAAATCGGCAACAGATAACGTGGCGCGAACACGAGGAACAAGGAGAGCTTGTTAAACCCGCTTCACATGGGATAGTGCAGTTCGTACAGGCTCCGCCACCCGGGCTCGAAGGGCATCTTGAGATAAGGCTCCAGCATCTCCCGTTCCCGCTCGGTCACCCCCTCCAGCGGCGGCAGCTTGCCCGGCGGGAAGGCCTCCAGGATATCCCGCACCAGCTTCTCCAGATAGTCCAACAGCTGCTCCACACCCGGCTTCGCCTTCTCCGCGCTGGCCAGGGTCGCCTTCCCCACCACACCGGGCTGATAAGCCTTCACCTCGATCGGCCGCAGGCCCACCTGGGCGTACCAGGCGATGGGCTTGCGCAACAGGTTCCCTGCCTTGTCGATGTGCTCGCTATCGGTGGGCAGAAAACTGTACGGCTCCGTGTCTACCGCATCCTCCATCCGGATGAACTCCGGGAACAGGGCCAGGCTCCAGCTGGTCTCCACCTCATCGGCGTGGATGAAATGGGTCTCGTAGGGCCCGCCCTCAGACTTGAGCCTGAAGTGATCGGGGATGGCGTGATACCAGTTGACGTTGACGATGACCGCCGGCACCTTATAGGTCTTGGCGAAACGGTGGATGGCGATGGGGATGACATATTCCTGCCCGTGGCCGTTGAGGATGATCTGCTTGCGGAAGCCCGCGTTCCAGAACCCGGCGATGATCGCCGTGAGCATCTCGATGAAAGTGTCCTCCGGCACGATAATCGTGCCCGGCATTCCCATGTGGTGATAGGGATGGGATCCAAACCAGAGGGGCTGGCTCACCGTGCACCCCGTCCGCAGGGCCACCTGCTCGGCCATGCGGGTGACCAGGAAGACGTCCTCCCCGTAGGGCGCGTGCGGGCCATGGGCCTCGGTGGCCCCCACCGGGATGATGATCAGGTCGTTCTGCTTGAGGCGCTCCATGACCTGTTTGCCGGTCATGTTCTGAAAATAGATCCCTGTCGGCCGATCCATGTGACCACCTTCCGGCGGGATCTGCCACTTGCCCATCGCAGCCTCCTCAATGAATGATTTCCTTTACTCAAGAACGTCCTTCAGCACCATCATCACCTTCACCGCCTCCCCTCGGCGCAGATGCTCCAACCCCTCTCCGAACCGGTCAAGGGGCAAGCGGTGGGTGACGAATACCTCGGGCTGGATCACGCCACGTTCCAGCATTTGAATGGCCAAGGGGAAGGTATGGCGGCCCACGTAGCTGCCCACCACCCGCAGCTCCCGGCGGGTGATCTCGTACTGAGCGATCTCCGCCCGCGCCTGGGCGTTCATGCCGAAGAGGACCACCGTCCCCCCCGGGCGGGCCAGCCGCAACGCGGTCGCCAGCAGCGACCCCACCGCGTCCACCACCACATCCGCCCCGATCCCCGTGGCCTTCCGGACCACCGCCTCCAGGTCCTCCTCCCGGGGGTTCACCACCAGATCCGCGCCGGCCCGCTGGGCGAACGACAGCCGGAAGGGCGCGATGTCCGCCGCGACGAGCGTCCCCGCTCCGCTGGCGCGGAAGATCTGAAGGAACAGCAACCCCACCGGCCCGCACCCCAGCACCACCGCGTGCTCGCCCGGGTGCAGCCGCGCCTGGAGCGTTCCCCCTACGACGGTCGAGAGCACCTCGGTGAAGATCGCCCGCTCCAGGGGCATCTCCGGGGAGATCGGGAACAGGGCTCGGGCCGGGGCGATCTCGTAAGGCGCCAATCCCCCATCGAGGAAGATCCCTAACGTGGTGAACCGCTCGCAGTGGTTGTAGAGCCCACGCTGGCAGAAGGCGCAAACGCCACAATAGAGGTTCGGGGCGATCGCCACCCGATCCCCCGGGCGCAGGTGGGTCACCGCCGGCCCGACCTCCACCACGCGGCCGATCACCTCATGCCCCAGGATGACCCCGGGGGTCGCCGGGTGGCCCGGGGGAACCTCCAGGATGTGCAGGTCGGTGCCGCAGATCCCACACGCCTCCACCTGCAGGAGCACATCGTCGGGATTCCGAAGGCGCGGCACCGGCCGCTCCTCCACCGCCCAGCGCCCCTCCCCCTGGAACACCACCGCCGGCATTCGTTCCGCCATCCTTACCTCCTCCCGCTCAGGCCGTCGCGGCGGCCGCCGGCTCCGCCTTCGGCGCCTCCCGCAGCTCCGGCTTGATGGTGATCTTCGCGTCCACCCGCTGGCTCAGCCGCTCCACCGCCGCCACGGCCTGATCCAGCGGATAGCGGGCGGTGATGATGCGGGTCATGTCGATCAGGCCGGCCGCCATCATCCGGATCACGCTGGGGAAGATGGCATCCCCGGAGTGGCCTTGGGAGCCGAAGATCTGCCCCCGGCGGACCTGCAGGGTCTCCAGATAGAGCGGCACCCGTTCGGCCGCCCGACCGATCACCACGATCCGGCCGTTGATCGCCAGCGCTTTCTCCATCTCCGGCAGCGTCTTCGTGGGGGCCCCCGCAGCCTCCACAAACACATCGGCCCCCTCCCCGCGGGTGAGCTCGCGGACGGCCTCGCTGGGAGAAACCTCCCGGGGATCGAGGGCGATATCCGCCCCCATCCGCCGGGCCATCGCACGCCGGGGCTCGCTTACATCGAAGGCGATGACCCTCCCCGCCCCCGCCGCTCGGGAGAGCGCGATGGCGGCCAGGCCGATGGGGCCGGCCCCGAAGACCACCACATAGGCCCCAGGACGGAACCCGCCCGCGCGGATGAAGAGCCCGTTGTAGGCCACGCTGGTCGGCTCCACTAAAGAGCCCGCCTCATACGCCTTATCCGCATCCCCGTAGCGCTCCGCGATGGCGTCGATCTTCCAACAGTACTTCGCTTTGACCGCCACATACTCCGCCATCGCCCCAGGCACCGTGAAGCCCAGCTCCTCCAGGTGGGTGCAGTGGTTGAAAAAGCCGCTGCGGCACGGCGCGCAAACCCCGCACCACAACATCTCCTCCGAGGTCACCATGTCCCCCGGACGCAGATCGCGCACCTCCTTCCCCACCGCCACCACTTCCCCCGAGAACTCGTGGCCTGGGATCACCGGGAATTTCACCAGCCCCGGATACAGGATGTAACCCTCCCCATCCGTTTCGTAGAAGTGCAGGTCCGAGCCGCAGACCCCGCATGCCTTCACCCGGATCACCACCTCGTCCGGGCCGGGGGTTGGATCTGGAACCTCCTGGATCGAGAAGCGGGGGTGCCGCCAGACGCTCGATCCGGTGATCGCTTTCCGGGTCTGCCGCTCCCAATCCGAGAGTAGGTAATCCGGGCGCGGATCCCAATTCGCTTCCACCACCACCGCCTTCATCGCTTTCCCTCCTCCGAAAGGGTGATACCGCCCGCGATCAGCTCGGCGACCGTCTCCGGGGAGATGTCGGCCTTGCGGAAATCCCCGATCTTACGGCCGTGGCTCAGGATGACCAGTCGGTCGGCCACCGGGTGAACGTGATAGATATTGTGGGTGATGAAGATCACCGAGAGGCCCCGCCGGCGGACCTCCTCCACATATCCCAACACTTTGCGGGTTTCTTTGATGGAGAGGGCAGAGGTAGGCTCATCGAGGATCAGCAGGCGAGCGCCGAAGTGCATGGCACGGCCGATGGCGATGGATTGCCGTTCGCCTCCCGAGAGGACGGACACCGGCTCCCATACCGAGCGGACCCGGATGCCGATCTCCTCCAGCACATGACGGGTAACCCGTTCCATCTCTTTCATATCGAGAAAAGAGAAAGGCCCAAGACGCCACACCGGCTCGCGCCCCAGGAAGAAGTTCCGGGCGATGCTCATCATCTCCACCAGCGCCAGATCCTGGTAAACGGTCTCGATGCCCAGGGCCCGGGCCTCCCGGGGGGAGCGGAAGCGGACCGGCCGCCCCTCGAAGTAGATCTCCCCCGCATCCGGCGGGTAAACGCCGGTCAGGATCTTGATCAGGGTGGACTTGCCGGCCCCGTTATCCCCCAAAAGGCCAACCACCTCCTGATAGCCCACGGCGAAATCCACCCCGGCCAGGGCCTCCACCCCGTCGAACCGTTTCACAATCCCCCGCATCTCCACCAGCCAACGCCCCTCGCTCATCGCCATGCTCCAGATCGGTGGATGCTCATCCGAATCGACGGATCCGCAGGTTGATGATCACCGCCCCGACCAGGACCAGCCCGATGAAGGCCCGATACCAGTAAGCGGGCGCGCCGGCCAGCACCAGCCCGTTGCGGACCATCCCCACGATGAGGGCGCCGAGGACCGTGCCCACCACGCTGCCGTAGCCGCCCGTGAGCAAGGTCCCACCGGTCACCGTCGCCGCGATGGCCTCCAGTTCAATCCCCTCCCCTCGTAGGGGATCCACCGAGCCGAACCGGCTGAACTGGATGATCCCCGCGAGGGCGGCCAAGACGGCCGTGAGGATGAAGCCGATCCGCTTCACCCGGGCCACCTCCACCCCCAACGCCCGGGCCGCCTGGGGGTTGCCCCCCGCCGCAAAGACAGCGTTGCCGAAGGGCGTGCGGGTGAGGACCACCGTGGCGATCAATGCGATAACCAAGAACCAGATGGCGGAAGCGTGGAAGCCCCCGGGCAGCCGCCCGGAGAGGGCGAACATCAGAAGGGATTTCTCTTCATATGCGATGGGGAAACCCCCGGTCACCGCCAGGAGCACCCCTCGCCAGAACATCATAGAACCCAGGGTGACGATGAACGACGGCAGGCGGCCGCGGGTCACCACCCAACCGTTCAGCGCCCCGATCGCCGCCGCCAACCCCAGCGCGGCCAGGAAAGCGACGAAGTGGGGGATCCCCGCCTGGGCCATCAAGGCGAAGGCCATCGCCGAGACCCCCAGGACCGAGCCCACGGAGAGATCGAACTCCCCAGCGATCATCAGCAACGTGACACCGATCGCCACCAGCCCCAGCTCGGCGGCGATCGTCATGATCCCGGCCAGGGAATCCAAGGTCAGAAAGTAGGGGGCGACGATGGCGAAGGCGAGGAAAACGGCCAGGAACCCCGCCAGCGCCCCCACCTCGGGGTATCGCCGTAGCTCCGCCAGCGAGATCGCCCGCGCTCGACGGGCCGGCGTCTGCGCTCGCGCTTCCATGGTTTGCGGATCCATCGCGGAAGCCTTCTTGCGGATAGAGCTTGTCTCAAAAACCCCTCTTTCCTGAGGGGTAAGGAGGCCGTCTCCCTACCCCCAAATCATCTTCCTCTCCCACGGTGGCCCAAAAGGCTGCGGGGAGAGGCGCGTGGCACTTCGGCGCCCGTTTTTAGGAGAAGGTTCAGGGGCGGCAAAGCTGCCGCCCCTGAATCCCCATTCGCTTCCTCAATGCTACCGGATGCCTTGCTTGATCAGCTCCTCCACCAGGCCGACGTTGTCTTTATCCACAAAGCCCGGCCCCGTCAGCACATCGTTGGCTGGCCGCAGGCCGTATTTCTTGTAAAGATAGAGCCAAGTGATCGCCATATAGCCCTGCAGGTACTGCTGCTGATCGATGGCGAACAGCGTCACCCCCTCCTTGATGGCCGACAGCGTCCCCGGGTGCAGGTCGAACGTCCCGTGGAGCACCTTGCCCACCAGGTTGTTCTCTTTCAGGAACTTCACTGCGGGGTCCGTGCCCAGTGGGCCGAGGGTGAGCAGGGCGTCCGTGTCGGGGTTGCGGGTGAAGTAAGCCTTGAGGGTCTCCACCGCCTTGGTGGGATCCGTGCCGATGTCCAGCTTCTCCACCGGCACGTTCTTCTCCTTCATCCCATCCAGGAAGCCCTGGCAGCGGGCCTCCAAGCCGACGTGGCCCACTTCGTGGATGGCACACACCGCCCGCTTCGGGGTGCGCACCGCCAGCATCCGCTGGGCGGCGCGGAGCCCGCCGAGATACTCATCCATGCCGATGTAGAACATATACGGGATGCGCTCCCCCTCCGGCCGGGGATCGGCCACGTTGATGGCCACCACTGGGATCCCTTGCTGGATCGCCCGGCGCAGCGGCTCATCGAGGGCCTTGGGGTCGGTGATGGTCACCGCCAGGCCATCCGGCTTGGCGGCGATGGCGCTGTTGAGGAGGTTCACCAGCTCTTGGATGGAGAACTTCTCGGGGCCGAAATATTTGGCCTCCACCGGATACACCTTCGCAGCGTCGTTCATCCCCCTCATCACAACACCCCAGAAGGGGTCGGCGGGGCCGCCGTGGGAAACGATGTAGAAAGTGAACTCCTTCTTGGGTGGGGCGGGCGCCGGCGTGGCCGGTGCGCAGGCCCCCAGCAGAAGACCCAGGATCAGGAAGATGGGGAACCATCGACGGATGGCGCGGGACATGGCAACCTCCTTTCAGCTGAGAGAGGAGACATTGTGGGAACATCGCCTTCCGGGGGCGGGCCGCATGAGGCGCGCTCCACCAAGCGGCAGGGCAACTGGAGGTATGGGACGGTTCGTTCCCCCTGCAGCAGATGGAGCAGCATGCTCATGGCCGTCCGCCCCATCTCATACTTGGGCTGGGCGACCGTCGTTAAAGGAGGTTCCGTGTAGGCCGCGAAGAAGATGTCATCGAAGCCGATGATCGAGAGGTCCTCGGGGACCCGCAGGCCGACCGCCCGGGCGGCCCGCAGCGCCCCGATCGCCGTCATGTCGTTGTAACAGAACACCGCCGTTGGCCGGAGTGGCGCCTCCAGCAGACGTTGGATCCCCCATTCCCCTGCCTCCGGCCGCCCGTTTCCTTCAACGATCCAGGCCGGATCCGGCGTGATCCCCGCTGCCTGCAAGGTCTCAAGGTAACCCGCCAGCCGTTTCTGATTCGAGCGAGCCATCGGCGGGCCCGCGATGTAGGCGATGCGGGTGTGGCCCAGACGTAACAGATAGGACACGGCCAGGACTGCCCCCTGATAACTGTCCGAGGCCACCGAGTAGATCAACGGCGCCTCCCGTTGATGGTTGATCAGCACAATGGGGACGCCAAGGGCTTTCAAGTGAGGAAGGTAAAGCTCACCGACCCGCGAGGATGCCACGATCACGCCTTCCACCCGGCTCTCCGCCAGCGCCCGCACCGCCGCGAGCTCCCGCTCGGGGTCCGCGTTCGAGGTGGCGAGGAACAGACGGTAACCCGCCTCCAGGGCGACCTCCTCCACACCACGGACGATCTCCGCCAGGAAAGGATCGGCCAAGGTGGTGATGACCAGGCCGATGATGCCCGTGCGGGCGGTGACCAGGCTCCGGGCCGCCGCGTTGGGCACATAACCCATCCGCGCCGCCAGCCGACGGATCCGCTCGGCCGTCTGTGGGTTCACCAAGGGGCTTCCCCGCAAGGCCCGGGAGACCGTGGAGTGGGAGACCCCCGCTTTGCGAGCGATATCCTTAATCGAAACCCGCCTGGAGGCGCGCCGGCTCATCGGAGTTCTGTTGCACACGTGTGCAATTTACCCCAATAATATCCAGGCGACTGAAACTTGTCAAGGGGCGAAGGACTTCCCAGCTTGGGGGTTACGCTATTGGGGGCGACGCCTGATCTCTCCATCGCCCACGCGGATCCCTCCTCCTTCAAGCGGGGCAGAGAAGATTGAGGAGGCGGCGAAGCCGTCACCCCGAAGCCCCTGTTCGTTCCACCGGAACCAGGACGCCGGGGTTCATCATCCCCATCGGGTCCATCGTGCGCTTTACGCTCCGAAGGACATCCATGGCGAGAGGTCCATGCTCCGCGATCAGAAACGATCGAAAATCCCGCCCTGTCCCGTGGTGATGGGTCACTGTTCCTCCACAGTCCAGAAACGTCTGAAGCGCTGTCCGCTGGAGATCCCGCCAGGCCTCCCAGAGGGCTTCCCGGGGCGGATGGGCAAAGAAGGTGAAATACAGGGCGCAACCATCCGGATAGCCGTGAGTGACCCGACACATCACGCCCCCCGCCGTTGACCATCGGTCGATCGCTTCCATCAGCCGTTCCCGGACGGCGCGCACGGTTTCCTCCACGCGAGGCCACGGCACAGCGGTCTCCACAGTATCGAGGAGCAGGCCGAAGTCGATCAGGACGTCCCGCCAGTAGGGCTGCTCGAAATAAGCTTGTTTCCAGGTCTCCACCGCCTCGATGGCTGGAACGCCCCCGGTCCGTTCGATCCAGCGCAAAGCGGAACGCCATTCGGCTTCCACCCGATGGGACTCCTCCGGATCCTCGATCTCCATACTGAGATGGAGCAGCGCGCCTGGCTCCAACGGGCGCCCGGCGAGGGCTGCGTTGATCGCCACTTCGTACTCATCG
Organism: Thermoflexus sp.; assembly: GCF_042408365.1. Lineage (GTDB taxonomy): Bacteria > Chloroflexota > Anaerolineae > Thermoflexales > Thermoflexaceae > Thermoflexus. Next base: position 7,839 of record NZ_JBHOQJ010000111.1, on the reverse strand, counting down.
AGCAAACGGAGAACGGCCGGGGCCAGGCCGGCCTGCAGGATCCTCCGCATCGCCTCCAGACCCGCGGAGAACGCCGGGAAGCGAAATCCACCCACCTGCTTGGCGATCGGCGGCCGCACCGCCCGCACCACCGCCTCGGTGAGGAACCCAAAGGCCCCTTCGCTTCCGATCATCCACGCGCGCAAATCCGGCCCCGAAGCCGATGCGGGCACTTCCCGGGTTTCCAAGACCCCGCGAGGGGTGATGAGACGCAGGCTTTCCACGCGATGCTCGATCCTCCCCCACGCGGTGGAGAAATGCCCAGCCGCCCGGGCAGCAATCCACCCTCCCAACGTAGACATCTGGAAGGATTGGGGGTAAAGCCGGAACGCGAGGCCCTCCCCCCGCAACGCTTCCTCAAGGTCCGGCCCCCGGATCCCCGTCTGCACACGAACCCGAAGGCCGATCGGATCGATGAATCGGATTCGGTTCATCCGGGTGAGATCGACCGCGATCGCTCCATGGAACCCCGGGGGAACCTCAGGCTCCACCCCGCCAACCACCGAGGTCCCACCCCCGTAAGGGATCAGGGCGATGGAACGGCGTTCGGCGACCTCGAGAAGGCGAAGGAGATCATCTTCATCCTCTGGATAAGCGACGACATCCGGGAACCGGAGATCTCGCCCCGTCCGCAACCGCACCAGATCCCCGAAACTGCGCCCGGCCGCATGCAGCGCCCGCTCATAGGGCGTGGTCAAGAGGGAACCTTTAAAGCCTGGGATCTCGAGGGAAAGGCGAGGGGGAGGGATCGAAAGGGACTCCAGGGGGACAGGCGGACGATGATCCTCCGGGGAGATCCGCAGCCAGGGCCCGATCTCTTTTAACCAACGGGCGATCCGCTCCGCTGGGATCCCCTCCCCTTCATAACCCCATCCATTCCATTTGCGAAGCCGATCCGGCATGCCGCTGCTCCTGCGGGAGGATGAATCCATCGATAGCGGGCCGAGCGTCTCATCCCTCCGCCCACGGCCTCCGCTTTTGAGCGACGCCCTTGGGACCCCGTATGGCCCGCCAGAGCGATCGGGGGATAGGGGTCGGCCACCTGGCTGTCCGTTTCCATACTCCTTCCCCGGCATGGCGATCCGAGGGCGACAACGGCCGGTGATTCCCGAAGGCGTAGACGAAGGGAAGCGACCGGATCGGCCGTCCGGCCCATACGTGCGCCTCCGCCCACAGGTATTTCAACAACAACGGGAAGACCCCCTCCTCCTCCACTCGACGGGTGGAGACCGGGATGCGAACCGTGGTGAGCACCCCGAACCGGCCGTGATGAGACGCCCGTCGCACGTAATCATGGTCTTCCGCCAGCAAGAGCGTTTCATCGAATCCCCCAATGGCCTCATGGAGCTCCCGGCGGATCAGGATGCAGAAGCCGGGGGCGCGGGGGGAGACCCATTGCAACGCCAGAAGGTATCCGTTGGCCACCTCGTGGAACACCCGGTCCGCCGGCCGCAGGCTCAGGGGCTCCATCAGGCAGGTGGCGACATCCAAACGCCGGGCTTCCATCTCGCCCAGCGCCTTTTCCAGGAAATCCGGCCGGGGGACGACATCCGCGTCCAGGAACACCAGCCATGTCCCCCGAGCGATCCGCGCCCCGGCGTTCCGGCCAACAGCCGGCCGCCCTCCGGGCACCACCTGCGCGCCCCAGGCCCGAGCGATCTCCGGCGTCCCATCCGTCGAGCCGGCATCCGCGACGATCACTTCATCCGGCCGCCGGGTCTGACCCGCCAGCGCCTCCAGCAAGCGCGGGAGATAGGCTGCCTCGTTTAACGTGGGGATGATCACGCTGATCATCACCACTCACCTCCCCAAGGATCTGCGCCCTGGACAAAACCTTCGCTCGCAACACTCATGCCTTGTCCATTTTTAACGTTGGGGTTTTCGTGGGCCTTCGGCCCTCGGACTGGCACCCAAACGATTTTTTCTCCCCCCGGAAACGAAGGGATGGAAGAAACACTAAACGGCGATCTCCCGCAAAACCTGATGCGCGAACTGGGACAACCGGCGTCGATCCATGGGGTCCAGACGGTTCCATTGGTCCTGGAACCATCGGATCCGCGCCATCAGCGCCTGGATCTGACGGGGCTCCGGACGGCTCATGGCGAGCAGGGCGGCGCTGAGCCCAACCATGGCGCCCAGATCCAACCTCCGCCCCGGCAGCCTCAACAACGATTCCCCTCCCCCTCGCTCCAGCATCCGGAGCACCAGCATCACCCCAGCAGCCATCCGGGCCATCCCCTCGGATACCGATTCCTCTATCGGAGCGGAGATCAGCCATTGGAGAAGGAGAGAAGAATCTAACCGCGCGGACCATCCCCGGAGCTCTCGCAGCAACCGGGTTCGGGTATTTCGCCAGACCTCAGCATCCCATACCCCGCGGAGGACGCATTGAGCCTGCCGGGTTGGGCGGAAGACGACGCGGGGCCGGCCTGGGCCGGATGGGCCCTCGTATCGCCGTTCGACCAGGCCGACCCGTTCGAGCAGGGCCAGCATCTCATACGCCGTGGCCTGTCCGATGCGCATGGCCCGGGCCACCACCCCATAGTGAAGCGGCTTGCGCCATCGCCGATACAACCGCAAGAACGCTGCTAAGAACTCCCGTTGACGACGGGTCAGCGCGCCCATCTCGGATGCCTCCCAAGGGATCCACATATTTTCCGAAAATTCCGGAAAAATTTTACCCAACAATTCGCAGGCGTGCCAACCATGTCCCTGGCCGGTGAGCCTTTAAGTGAGAGGCTCACAAGGGGAACTGCCTACTCAACCCCGTACTCGGAGAGAAAACGGAGCAGTCTCTCTAAGGGGTGTGAATGATCCGATGGCTTGGCAAGTGGAGGCAGGCCTTGCGCCTGCCCTGGGGCGCCCATAGGGACCCTTTCCCTTACGCCTCAGAAGCAACCGGAAGCGTGAACATAAACGCCGCGCCGCCTCCCGGACGATCCTCCACCCAGATCCGGCCTCCATGGGCTTCCACCGCTAGCTTGCAGAACGCCAGGCCCAGGCCGACGCCCCGCCCCTTCACCATCCCGGTCACGAACGGCTGGAAGATCCGCTCTCGCAGATCCAGCGGCACACCGGGTCCGGAATCGGCGATCATCACCTTCACCCACGGCGTCCCGTCCTCCCACTCCAGGGCCGCCCGGATCCAGATCTCGCCGCCCGAGGGCGTGAACTTGATGGCGTTGTCCAGCAGGTTCTGGAAGATCCGGACGAGCAGGAGCTCATCGCCCCAAACCGGCGGCAACCCCTCGGGGATGTCCACCAGCACCTCGAGGGCTTTCTCGCGAATCAATATGGAAAGTTCCCGCAGGATGCCAGCTGCCAGCTCGGAGAGGGAGATCGCCTTCGGTTGCAGGATCGCCTCCCCGGATTGCAAGTGACGCAATTCCAAGATCGTGTTCACCATCCGCAGCATGCGCCCGATGTTATCTCGGGCGATGGTCAGCACCTCCCGCTGCTCCGGCAGCAATGAGCCTAGCCCCTCGCTAAGCAGAAACTCCAACGCCGTATGAACCGAGGCCGCTGGGTTCCGCAGGTCGTGGACCACCATGTGGAGCAGCTCTTCCCGCAGCCGCTCCAGGTTACGGACCAGCGTCTGATCATAGATCATGGCCAGCCAACCCGCCACGGCGCCATCGCCCCAAATGGGAAGCACCCGGATTTGCAGGCTGCGGGTCTCGGTTTCCAGCTCCACCGTTCGAGGCGTCGAAGGATCCCGACGCAGTTCCTGGAGATGGCGAACCAGGGTACGGGTCAGGGAGGGCCGGTGCCTTCGTAGCTGACACACAATCTCGAGAATCGATCGGCCCACCCATGCCTCGGAGTCCCCCGCCAGATCGAGGAGATGAACGGCGGCCCGGTTGAGCTCCATCACACGCCCGCTGGTTTCGATCAGCAGGATCCCATCCACGGCAGCATCGATCAGGGTCCGCAGCCGGCTCCGCTCCGCCGTCAGGATATCCAGCAGCCGGGCGTTCTCCAGCGCCACCGCCGCGTGATTGGTAATGGTTTGGCTCAGGGCGATCTGATCCAGTGAGAACCCATGATCCCCCCGTGGATCCCAGACCTCCGCCAGCCCTAGCACCCGCGTTCCGATGGCCATGGGCAGGACCATGAGACGCCGCACCCCCAGCTGTTTCAACGCGGCCTCGTCCTCCGGGGCGAGGGGCAGCGATGGGGTCGATCCCTCCGATCGATCCGACTCAGGGATCCATATGGTATACGGCCTGCGCTCCAGAAGGGCAGTTTTCTGAATGGAGAGCACGGTCCCACGAACCCGATCGATCCATGCCCGGGATTCCTGAGAAGCCGTGTCAAGAGTCGTGAACTCCGAGAGGAGCTCCAACGACCCGAGCTCGGGATGGTATTGATAGAAGCGCGCATAGACACCGCCGGTGATCTCGCAGAGGAATCGGCCGAGGAGCTTCATGACCGTCCCGACATCGTGGGCGGCCAGCAAGTTGGCGCTCGCCTCATAGAGAAGCGAGACCTCGCGGATCTGCTCGGCCATGCGTTCGATCAAAACCGCGCGCTCCACAGCGAGCGCCAGGTGATCCGCCAGGGCCTGAAGCAGGGAGAGCTCTTCCTCCACGAACAGACGGGGCTCTGGATCATGAAGGCTGATGAGGCCCATGGGATGGGAGGCGACCCGAAGAGGGACACCCACCCAGGCGCGGGTTCCTTCAAGCGAAGGAAGGACCTCAGGGGCCTCCCGGGGGAGATCGTTGTAAACGGTGATCCGATCCGCAAGGAAGGCGGATCCAACGATGCCCTCTCCCTGTCGGCATTCCGCCAGCTGCGGCAGGCGATCCTCTGGGATCCCGACTGCTCCGCGAAGGCGCAAGCAATTTCGCCCCTCATCCCACAGGTAGATCTCCCCCATCCGCATGCCCATTACCTGCAGCGCCTGGTTCAGGCCGGTGCGCAGGATCCCCTCCAGATCGTTCGCCTGAAGGATCGCCGTCATCACCTGATTCAGGGCAGCCTCATAGCGGGCGCGGCGTTGCGTGGCTTCGAACAGATACGCGTTCGCCAGGGCCTGCGCCGCCGCGTTCGCGAACGCTTGACCGATCAGCAATTCCTCCGGCTTCAGCATCCGCTTCGTATCCCAGTAAACCGTCAGTACACCCCGGAATGGGAATTGATTGGGGGTCATGGATGAGGCCCACAGGGGAAACACAGCATAAGAACGGAACCCTTCCTGAAGAACGCGATCCCGGATCCCCTCGGCCCGAGGGTCGGTCTGCACATCGGATACATGGATCACGTTGGGGATCTCAAGCGCCCGAGCGCCAGGGACGCGACGGTAGCTCTCCAGAATCCATCGGACGTAATCCTCAGACAACCCTTCCACCCCTGCGCATGCGGCCTGCTCCCGTAGAGGTTCATAAAACCACAAACCGGCCCGGTCCGCCCCCAGAAGACGTCGCGCCGCTCGCAGGATGATTCGAGCGCGAGCCTGGAACTCCGGAGGGCTGTTCAGGACCTCTTGCAGGGCTCCCGCGATCGCCTCCCACAACCAAGTTTCCCAGCGCCGCTGCAGGGCGATCGCGACGGCATCCGCAAGGGTTTGCGCTAAACGCAGGGTTTCCTCATCGGGCGCTCGAGGCTGATCATAGTAGAGCATCAATTTGCCCATCGCCTGGCCTGCGCTCTTGATCGGAACGAAGGCTAGGGCGCGGATCCCCTCCCGGAGAACCACCTTGTGAACTTCGCCCAGCTCCAGGGCTTGCTCCACACTGGAAATCCAGAGAATCTGGGGGTCCGGATCCGAGGGGTCCCATGGCCAGTGCCCCTCCACCGCCTGTCGGTATTCCTGGGAGAGATTCCTCCATGCTTTAAAGCGGACCACGCCGTCAGGATCCCGTAGCAGGATGGCCGCCCGATCCGCTCCCAAGACCTCCAGGATGCCCTCGAGAGCCAGCGCATATAATCGGGGCAAATCGGTTGCTTGAAAGATCTCCCGGGAGATCTGCTGAAGCAGTTGCAACTGTTGAGCGTAGCGCTGAGCCCGTGCCTCAGCCGCCCGCCGCTCCACCCCAGACCACACCAGAGCGATCAGGTCCGCCACTTCCGCTGCAAAGGCGATCTCATCCGGGGTCCAGAAGCGGATCCCCCCAGTCTGCTCATGACAGATAACCCCGACCACCCGCCCGCCCTGACGGATCGGCGCGTCCAGCAGAGAGAAGATCCCCAGAGGTTCCAGATAACTCTCCCGTAGCTCCCGGGTTCGGGGATCATGGCGTGCATCCGCCGCATCCACGGCGCGACCCTTCCGCAGCGCCTCGAAGTAAGCCGGGTAGTCGGCGGCTTGCAGGATCGCCCCTTTTTGGAACACGCCCGCCGGCCATTCGACGTGGACGAGACATTCCAGCCGATCGTTCCGCTCATCCAAACGCCAGATGTTCACCCGGCTGACCTGGAGGGTTTCCGCTGCCGTCCACGCGATGCGGGCCATCGCCGTCTCTAGATCCCCGTTCTGAATCTGGGGATCCGTCGCCAGGCGAAGCAGGGCCTCCTGCTGCCGGGCGCGCCGCATGGATTGTCGTTTATAGTCCGTGATCTCGCTGGCCCGCACCAGCCACCCGACGGGCTTCCCATTCCGCTGGATGGGCTGGGCGGAGACCAGAAACCAACGCTCTTGCTCGGGATGGCGGAATTCCTCCGTTCCCCCATGGCCTTCCCGCATCCACAAGCGCAATGCATGCTGGAGTTCAGGCCACGGGGCCAATATCTCTTCCGCGGATGCCCCGACCAAGGAGGGCATGGATCGGCCCAGCCAGCGGGCCATCTGAGGGTTCACATCGACGATCCGCCCCCAGAGATCGAGGACCAATATCCCATCCGGCATCCCTTGGAGGATCAAGCCGCTGGCGATGGGGACAGGGTAGTAATAGGGGAAGATCTGGAACACCAGGCCCAGCAGCGCGGTCGCCAACCCGAGCATGGCAGCGGTCGATGCCTGCCACTCCATCGGCAGGTGCGTGTAGGAAGGATCGTCGAGGCGAAGGAGAAGACTGGCGAAGGTCAGGGCAGTGACCATGGAAAGCCCAGCGATGACCAGCAATAAAGTGCGATACGCACGGATAAAGATGGGCACCATCAACGCCAGGGCGATCAGGAAGGCCATGATGGCAAACGAGGTATGGATCCAGAACCACGGACCATAGGCGATGGCCAGCGTTCCATCGGGGCGGACATCCAGCGTGGACCAGACCAGATGATGGAGGTCATTGGTGAACGCGAGGAGAACCGTGAGAGCTGGGATCAGAAAAATGGCGACCCAGTGACGGAGGCGGACGACGGGAACCATGCCGGAATACTGCAGGGCTCCCAGCAAAAGCCAGGGGCCAATTCCAGCCACCCCCAGAACTTGAACCCGGAGCCACCGGATCCGCCAGGCCGGATCCGCCGAGGCGATGACCAAGCTCTCGCTCAGCGTCCACCAGGCCATGGCGATCAAGCCCAACGCCCAGCTCCGGGCTTCCGGCGTGCGAACCCGCCGCCAGCCGGTATAAGCCAGGATCAAACCTGCTACCCCTAGGATCCCTCCCAGGACCGCCATCCTGCTGCCCCCTTACCCTCTCCCCTACTGCCACTGCACTCCGATCGGCGATTGTTAGAGTAAAGCAACCCTTGGATTCCGTCAAACCTGGCAAAGAACGAGCCTCCACCCGCCGAAGCGCGCGTGAAAAGCTCTCCCTATCATCAGATACCAAGGGGAATCGAGAACCCGTGAGCCCTGTTCGCAAAACTCAACCGGACTTTGGGGGCGAGCCGGGAGCCAAAGGAGATCGGAAG
>NZ_JBHOQJ010000106.1:0-11246 GCF_042408365.1 Thermoflexus sp. | reverse complement strand
GGGGGCGGCCCCCCCCGGGGGGCCCCGCACCCTATGAAGATGACGAAGCCACCACCGAGGTGCTGGCCAATGCGGGCATTATATTTTATCTCGGTAGGCCTTCATCTCGCAGCGGCGATCTTCTGGATCGGGGGGCTGTTGTTCCTGGCCCTGGCGGTGGTCCCGGTCCTGCGCCGACCGGCGTTCCGCCCGATCTCCCCGGCGTTCCTGGAGGCCGTGGGCTTGCGGTTCCGGACCTTGGGCTGGATCGCCATGGGGGTCATGATCCTCACCGGCCTGATCAATCTCATCGCCCGAGGCGTGACGCTGGCTCTCTTGCTCGATCCAGCCTTCTGGAGCGGTCCGTTCGGGCGGGCGCTGGCTGGGAAACTCGTTGCAGTCGGTCTGGCCATCATGCTGAACGCGTTGCACGACTTCTGGGTCGGTCCTCGCGCGACCCAAGCGCTTCAGCAGGGCCGTGGAGGGGATGAGGTGCAACGTTGGCGGGCCTGGGCCTCGTGGCTGGCTCGCCTGACCTTGTTGGCCAGCCTGGCGGCGATGGTGTTCGCGATGTTCATGGTTCGCGGCTGGCCATAGATACGCAAGCAGTCTCTCGATGGAAACATGCCGCGGTTAACTCGATGGTTCATCCGAGCTGCGTTGATCCATTTGGTCGTCGCCCTGCTCCTGGGGTGGGTCTTGGGGTTGGGCCGGATCATGGCGCTGCCACCCATCCTGAGCGCAGCGAGCCCCGTGTATTTCCACCTCTTCATGCTGGGCGGCGTCGCTCAGTTCATCATCGGGGTGGCGTGGTGGATGTTCCCTCCACTCTCGAAGGAGCGTCCGCGGGGCGACGAAGCGCTGGCGTGGGCGGTTTTCTTCCTGCTGAACGGCGGGATGATCCTGCGGACGATCTTCGAACCGTGGGTTGCCCTGGATCCCCAGCCGATCGCCCGGTGGGGGTTGTTGCTGAGCGCCACAGCCCTTGTGGCGGCGGGGTGGAGCTTCGTGGGATTGCTCTGGCCGCGCGTGAAGGGGAAGTGAGATGCCGCCCTTGAGCCGTTATATGATCCGGATGGCGTTGGTGCACTTCGCCCTCGGGTTCCTGATCGGTGGCCTGATGCTGGCCTACAAGGCGTTCCCATATGCCCCATGGGTGATGCGTTTGCTGCCCTGGCATATCCATAGCCTCTTCATCGGCTGGACGCTCCAACTCGCCTTCGGGGTGGCCTATTGGATCTTCCCGCGCTTCGCCCTGGAGCGGCCGGGGGATCCTCGGGGACGGGCCGGATGGGCCTGGGCTTCCGGGGCGTTGTTGAACGCGGGCGTGTTCGTCGCAGGGCTCTCCGGGGTGATTGGGTGGAACGTCGGGCTTGCCCTCGGGGCCGCCCTGGAGGCGCTGGGGGTGTTCGCCTTTGTTGTTCATCTGTGGCCGCGAATACGTCCTGCGATCCCTCAGTAATCGAATCCCTCGCTTTAGTTTTGGGAATGCGCGGTGAGGGGGCGGGTGGCCTTCTTCCCTCTCCTTCCCACTCACCCGCAGCCCTCTGGGCTGCTGAAGCAGTCGCCCTAACGCGCATGGTTGATCCTTCCCCAGGGGATTTCGGTTGAGGGTGACCGTGGGACGGGGAGGAACGGGGCCTGTCCTTACCATCGGCATCCGCGCGTTCCGTAGGGGCGCCCCCGCGAACAAGCACAAGGCCTGCCCCTACATTCTTGATAAAATTGGGGAAGCGCTCGGCGCCGTGTGTTGAAACCTGAGAATCGAGACGAACTGCGGGGCCGACTGTCCGGGGCCCCCGCTCCTTCAGCGGGGAAGCAGGGCCCGCTTTAACTGAAACCATCTGCGCGCTGATGGAGGAGCCTCCATGTGGGATGCACCTGCTGTCTTTATCGCCGCTTTCATCGCCGGTGCGATGAACGCCATTGCGGGGGGAGGAACGCTGGTGTCCTTCCCCGCGCTGCTGTGGTTGGGCCGCCCGCCTATCCTGGCCAACGCCACCAACACGGTGGCCCTCCTGCCCGGATCGATCGCTGGAGCCTTCGGGTTTCGCCATGAATTGATGAAGATCCGTCGCTGGTTGCTGATCCTCTTTTGGCCCTCTCTGGCCGGTGGGTTCCTCGGATCGTACGTGTTGCTCCACACTCCCGAGCAGGCCTTCCGTGCGATCATCCCCTATCTGTTGCTGTTCGCCACAGTCCTCCTGATGATCGGCCCGCGCCTCCAGCGCTGGCTGCCTCGATCCTCGGTTTCGATCTCGGTCCGGCGATGGGCAGCCCTTGTCTTTTTCCAATTCCTGGTAGGTTTCTATGGCGGTTATTTCGGGGCTGGGATCGGCATCCTGATGTTGGCAGCCCTGGAGCTAATGGGTCTGGAAGATATTCATCAGATGAACGGGCTGAAGAACGTGTTGGCGTTCACCATCAACGGGATCGCCGCGCTTTACTTTATCCAATCCCGGGCCGTGCTCTGGGGGGATGTGGTGTGGATGGCCTTAGGAGCGATGGCCGGGGGTTATGCTTCCTCCGCCATCGCCCGTCGGGTGGATCGCATCTGGGTGCGGCGGACGGTGGTGGCCATCGGCTTTCTGGTGGCGTTTCGCTCGTTTTTCCACTAGACTGAATGTGCGGTTCGGCGCGCTGGCGCTTTTCTTTCATCAAAGGCTAACAGCGCAAAGGGCGTGGAAAGGAGCGCGAAAATGCCCCGGATCTTCGATGTGATCGAGTGGGCCGATGACACCGGTCGGGAGATCGTTCGGCGGTTCCCCGAGGAAGGGGCCGGCGACTTCCGCCTGGGCTCCCAACTCATCGTGCGCGAGAGCCAGGTCGCGGTCTTCTTCCGGGATGGACGGGCCCTGGATGTGTTCGGCCCAGGCCGACATACGCTGACCACCGCGAACATCCCCCTCTTGATCGATCTGCTGGGGCCGTTCTTCGGCGGCCGCTCCCCGTTCACCGCGGAAGTCTACTTCGTTTCCACCCGAGAATTTATGGATCTGAAATGGGGAACCCCCGAGCCCATTGTGGTTCGCAACCCCGGCATGGGCCTGGGCATGGTGCTCCTCCAGGGCCACGGCACGTTTGCCATCCAGGTCCGGGATCCCCAGCTTTTCGTCAATAAGATCGTAGGCACTCAGCGCCTCTATGAGACGGAGCGCATTGTGGATTACCTGCGCAGCATCCTGGTGAGCAAGCTGGCCGATGTGGTCGGGAACTTCAACCGGCCGGTGGTGGACTTGGCGGCCTTTTTCGAGGAGCTGGGCGCGGCAGTGCGGGCGAAAGGCCAGGAGGACTTTGAGGCGCTGGGCCTGGACCTCAAGGCGTTCTATGTGCAATCGCTCCGGCCCTCCTCGAGGACGATCGAGGAGCTGCGGGCGATGGGGTTGCTGGATGTGCAGACCTATGCGCAGCTTCAGGCGGCGGATGCCTTGCGGGAGGCGGCTCAGCAGGAGCTGGGCGGGCTGGCCGCTGCCGGCGTGGGCGCAGGAGCGGGCTTCGGGCTGGCCCAGTTCTTCACCCAGCTCTTCCAGGGGATGATGGCCCGGCCCGCTGCCCCTCCCACCGCGCCGGAGGTGATGACCGTGGAGGAAGCCGCAGCGTACCTCAAGGTATCCCCTGAGGATGTCCTGCAACTCATCGAATCCGGGCAGCTGAAGGCCCGAAAGATCGGCACCACCTACCGGATCAGCCGCTCGGCGATCGAGGAGTTCTTAAAGGGATCCTAACTGAAGTAGGATTTTTGGGAAGGGCGGGTTGTAACGATGGAGATGGGAGAGCGCTATGCGTTGTTCAGCGTGACCGATCGCACAGGGATTGTGGAGTTCGCCCGCGGCCTGACGGAGCTGGGTTGGCGGATCATCGCCACGCGGGGGACAGCCCGAGCGCTGGCCGATGCAGGGATCCCGGTGATCCCCTTGGAGCAATGGACGGGCCTCCCCGAGATCCTGGGGGGACGTGTGAAGACCCTCCATCCTAAGGTGCACGCCGGGATCTTGGCGCGGCCTTTGGCGGCCGACCTGGCGGAGGTAACGGCGATCGGGGGAAAGCTCATCGATCTGGTGGCCGTGAACCTCTATGCGTTTGAGGAGGTGGCGCGGCGGGGCACGATCGAAGAGGCGGTGGAAGCCATCGATATCGGCGGGGTGGCCCTGTTGCGGGCGGCAGCGAAGAACTTCGCCCGCGTGGTCGTGTGCAGCAGCCCTCAGGATTACCCGTTTGTCCTGGAAGCCTTGCGCGTTCATGGGGAAGTCCCTGTGGAATTGCGACGGCGCCTGGCGGCCCGCGCCTTCCAGCTTACCGCATGCTATGACGCGATCATCGCCCGTTTCCTGGAACAGGATGGCGCGCAGGCGGATTCTTTGCCCGAATCCCTCCTCCTCTTCGCTCGCCCTGTCCTCTCTTTGCGCTATGGGGAAAACCCCCACCAATCCGGAGCCTTCTACCAGGACCCGCTCCGTTCGCTCCCCTTTGAGGTCCTCCAGGGCAAGCCCCTGTCTTACAACAATTTGCTGGATCTGGAGGCCGCGTGGCGAGCGGTGGCGGAGCTTCCGCCCCCGGCGGCCGTCATTGTCAAGCACAACAATCCATGCGGCGCGGCGGTGGCGGAGGCCCCGGCGGAAGCGTTCCGGCGGGCGCTGGCCGGCGATCCGGACAGCGCGTATGGGGGCATTGTGGCGTTGAATACCGAGATCGATGAGGAGACGGCGGAGGCCCTCCAAGGGATCTTCCTTGAGGTCATCGTTGCCCCCGCTTACCATCCGGAGGCCTTAGAGCGCCTGGCCAGGAAGAAGGCGTGCCGGGTGATTCGCATGCGGGAGGGAGCCGTTCGTGGCCTCGAGATCCGAAGCCTCCTCGGCGGGCTCCTGGTCCAGACCCCAGATCAAGGGGAGGAGGACCCAGGGTCCTGGAAGGTTGTCACACGCCGAGCGCCCACGGAGTCGGAGTGGCGGGATCTCCAGTTCGCCTGGCGGGTGGTCCGTCATGTTCGCTCCAATGCTATTGTCCTGGCCCGGGAGAGGCAGACGGTGGGGATCGGGGCAGGGCAGATGAGTCGGGTGGATGCAGTGCGGATCGCCACGCTGAAGGCCGGGGCGCGCGCCCGGGGGGCGGTCATGGCCTCCGATGCCTTCTTCCCGTTCCCGGATGGTGTGGAAGTCGCCGCAGCGGCGGGGGTGACAGCGATCATCCAGCCGGGGGGCTCCATCCGGGATGCAGAGGTGATCGAGGCAGCCGACCGCTTGGGGATCACGATGGTTCTCACCGGAAGGCGCCACTTTCGGCACTGAGCGCGCTTTTAGGGGTGGTGTGGATCGCTGAGGGTTGGTGAGGTTTGAAAGGCAAGCCAAGCGCCGGAGGCGCCTGGCTTGCCTTTTTCTTCACTCCGCATAGATTCGAACGTAGCGGTTCGGCTCCTTCCCGTAGCTGTGCGAGATCAGGTTATACTGGCGGGCCAGCAGATGCTGTTGACGCCGGATGTAAGCGTTCTGGGGGGAGAGATCCACGTATCGGGTCTCTCCGTTCAGGATCCTCCGAATGGCTTCCTCCGCCTCCTCCAGGGCCTGGGCGAGCCGATCGTCCCCCTCGCCTTCCGCCGGCGCCAGGTTTAGGATATCCGCTAAGCAGCTTTCAATCTGAGTCACCGTGTTCGAGCGAATCACATAGATTGGGATCCCCCTCCCCTCCGCCTCATGGAGCACCCGGGGATGACGTCGGTAGTGGGCCTTGGTGGTGATCACCACATCCGCATCCCCAATCTGTTCCACAATCTGAAGGGGGGTCCCAAAGACGCTGGCTGCCCGCTGGAGGCGGTTCCTCGCCAGGCCGAGCGGATACACCCGCAAGGGGCGCCGCGGCCCGTTGCCGGAAAGGGGCTGGGAGCCTCCCCATGGGGCTCCTTCCAGCGCTCCCTCTTCTTCCTCTTCAAAGGTTCCCACCCGTTCCATGGTCACCCGCGTGGGGGGTGGCAGGGATTCCCCCGAAGCGATGGGCGTTGTGGAGATGATCTCCCCACGCCAGAAGGGGAGGGGGGACTTCCCCACCATCACCGCCCGCCGGAACCTGGGCTTCTCGATATGGATGCGCCCTTCCTCATCGCGATAGCGCAGCTCAACATCTGGCTGCTGCCCGCGCAGGAGCGCATCCACGCTGGCGGCCACGTCATGGTGAACCAGCAGCCGTTGGCGGTTCTGGATCTCGATGAGCACGTCGAACGTCGGGGGGGCGCGCCGCTCCAGGACGGTCTTCTGGGTGCCCCGCCGTCGCGCTTCCTCGTCGGAGAGCGTGACGCTCTCCACGCCGCCCACGAGATCCGAGAGGGTCGGGTTCATCAGAAGGTTCTCCAGGGTGTTCCCGTGGGCGGTGGCGATCAGCTGCACGCCACGCTCCGCGATCGTGCGCGCCGCGATGGCCTCCAGCTCGCGGCCGATCTCATCGATGATGATGACCTCCGGCATGTGGTTTTCAACGGCCTCGATCATCACCTCGTGCTGGAGGCTGGGCTTGGGAACCTGCATGCGGCGCGCGCGGCCGACGGCCGGATGCGGGATGTCCCCGTCACCGCCGATCTCGTTCGAGGTATCGACGATGATCACCCGCTTGTGCTCCGCCAGGACCCGCGCGGCCTCCCGGAGCATGGTCGTCTTGCCGACGCCCGGGCGGCCGAGGAGGAGGATGTTCTTCCCAGACAGGACGATGTCTTTGATGATCTCAATAGTGCCGTAGACTGCACGGCCGACCCGGCAGGTCAAGCCGATGATGTTACCGCGCCGGTTCCGGATCGCGCTGATGCGATGTAAGGTTCGCTGGATCCCGGCCCGGTTGTCCGCGTCGAACTCCCCGATGCGGGAGACTACGTATTGGAGATCCGCCTCCGTGACTTCGCGTTGGCAAAGGGTCGCCTCGCCATCCGTATATCGGGCCTCCGGATATCGCCCCAGGTCCAGCACGACCTCCAGCAAGGCCTCGTTTCGATTGCGGTCCCGCACGGCCTGGGCGATATCTGGAGGCAATACGTTCAGCAACGCTTCCAGATCATCGGTGATCTGAAATTGCGCCATCCTTGCGATCGCGCTCCTCCATTCAGGGTTCAGGGCATGCCCCCCGGGGCCATCCGGCCGGATGACCTGCCCCTTGAGGTGCAAGGGGGACCGGTCCAGGGGGCTGATCCCTTGATCACTTTATTTTATTGCGATCCCTCTCTGGTGTCGAAATGATAACTGTTCGCTAGGGAAGACGTTCGGGGTGTCTGGAAAATGCCGCCAGGCATCCAGTATATACGGGTAGCCCATTCCAGGGTTTTGCTGATATTTTGCCTCTGTGTTAGAGTCTTGAAAAGTTCTGTTGTTCGGCCGATTACCTTGCGCGTGGGGATTCGGGCGTCTTGGATCTGCGAAGAGGACTGATAGCCCCTTCCTCTTGCTCAGGATTGCAAGCGATCCCGCCCAGCGGGCGCTGCAATCCCGTGGGTCTGGCTCTATCCTGGGGCCGTTGCCGTTGTCGGGATGCCCGAACCGGGAGGGAGGATATGGATCATTGGAAAACAGTTCGCTGGTTTGTGGGGAGAATGGGATTGATGTTCTTGATCATAATCATGGGCTGTGGGCGCTCACAGAATGCTGTCCCTGCCATAGCGACCCCTGCCGTAACGGTGACCCCATCGCCCGCGTTAACCCCCACGCTGATCCCCACCCCAACCATTACGCCGTCGCCCACCCCGCATCCGTTGGCGGGATATACCATCGAGGCCATGCGGCGGCGAATCTATCCCGGTGGGAAGATTGAGATCCGTTCCGTGATCACCCGAACAGGGGCTTACACGCGATATCTGATCGCTTATCCCAGCGATGGGTTAACAATTACCGGCGTGATGCAGGTCCCTCATGGACGGGGGCCTTTTCCAGTGGTCATTCTGAATCATGGATACATTCCGCCCAGCCGTTACGTGCCGGGCTCCGACACTTGGCGGCCGGCGGATTATCTGGCCCGCCGGGGTTACATCACCTTGGCGCCGGATTTCCGAGGATGGGCAGGATCGGATTCCGGGCCTGATTTCTTCCGGATGGGCCTGGTGATCGATGCTTTGAATCTCCTGAGTTCGGTTCCTTCGATTCCTCAGGCAGCTCCTGAACGGATCGGCATGTGGGGCCACAGCATGGGAGGGGGGGTGACCACACGGGCAATCGTTATCGACTCGCGGATTCGCGCGGCGGTTCTCTACGCTCCAGTAAGCGCCGATCTGGTCAACGCGCATCGGGGATTCGGCGGGTTCCGAAACATCGAGGATCCGTTCTTGGCCCAGGCTTACATCGATGCACGTAGGGATCCGGGGTTCCTGCGGCAGGTTTCCCCGATTTACTATTTCCATTACGTGACAGCCCCAGTGCAAATCCATCAGGGAACCGCGGATACCACGACGCCGCCGGAATGGGCTCGAGCCATTCGGGATGCGCTCATCGCGGCCGGCAAGGACGTGGAATACTACGAGTATTCCGGCCAGGGCCACGCGTTCCAGGGTCAGGCCTGGGCGATCTTCCTGCAACGGATGACGGCGTTTTTCGATCGGCACCTTAAAGGCGCCCAGTGAATCCAAGGCCGAGTGTGTTCTTTTTCTCCCTCGGATCTCGTCGATGGCTATGTCGCCGAAGATCGCTTGACCACTATAATCCCCTAAGCTGAGGGAAATGCAGGCATGGCGAAGGTGGACCGGTTTGCCGAAGGCAACCGGTCCACCTTCGAGGGGAGCTCAATCGCCCTCCCGTCGCGCCAGCTCCCGATCCATCACCACCAGCCCCGTCCCGTCCTCCCCGATACGTCGGAGCGCTGCGAGGATCTGCTCCACGCTTTTTTCTTCCTCGATCTGCTCCTCCAGGAACCAATGGAGCAGCGGCAAACTGGAGAGCTCGTTCTCGCGAACGGCGATTTGGTAGAGGTTCCGGATGAGGCCGGTAACTCGGCGTTCGTGTTCGAGCGCGCGGGCGAAGGCCT
Source organism: Thermoflexus sp. (assembly GCF_042408365.1). Classification (GTDB taxonomy): domain Bacteria; phylum Chloroflexota; class Anaerolineae; order Thermoflexales; family Thermoflexaceae; genus Thermoflexus. The sequence goes on along the minus strand of NZ_JBHOQJ010000106.1, from coordinate 2,285 downwards.
CCTGAGGGGAGGCGAAATCCACTGGAGGCTGCTCGATCGCCTGAAGGATGACGCGCTCCCCACGATCGCAGAGGTGGTCGAAGAACTTCATCGCATGGCTCACCTCCTCGCGAGCTTGGACTCGCATCCAATGGGCGAATCCAGGCAGGTTCATGGCTTCGAAGTAAGCGGCCATGGACAAGTAGAGATAGGCGGAATAGAGTTCATGGCGAATCTGGTCGTTCATCGCGTCATGAAGCGTTTGGCTCATCGCCATGGGAGCCTCCCAGGAGCAGGATGCTTTGCTTCTCGAGTTTAACGGGAAAAAGAGGAACTTGCCAGCCTTTTCTAATAAGGTAACGATTCGGCCGTTCTCGCGCAGTGCCAATGCGGATATAGGTGGTTCCCTCCTAGGGGCTTTGGGAGCCTTCCGCCTTCTCTCAAGCGCTCCGAACCGAATAGGACCAGGTTGGATCGTTACCTCATAAAAGTATCCTAGAGGTGGGGTCCTGGGGTGATTCCCGTAACGATTCGACAGGCCGCTCGTTAAACAAAATTGGGGACATTGTTCTAATGAAAAAATCCCCTCCGACGCGTTCGGCGAATTGGGAAGAAGTCTCCGCTGAGTTGGAGGCGATTCGACGGGCCCAGGCGGGCGATCCCGAGGCCGTGGGATGGCTCTACGAGCGCTATTATCTTTTCATTTATCGTTACCTTCGCATCCGGGTGGACGATCAGGACGTGGCAGAGGATCTGGCAGCAGAGGTCTTCGTGCGGATGATTGAGCATCTCCCTCGATATCGAGTGCAGGGGCGTCCCTTCTTGGCCTGGCTTTATACGATCGCCCGCAACCTGGTGATGGATTACTATCGCGCGCGGCCGCATGCCCCCGTGCCGCTCCCGGCGGATCCAGAGCGGAAACCTGGGATGGGGGATGAGTTGGAGAAGATCGAAGCTCGGGCGCAATGGGAGTGCGTCCGGCGGGCCTTGCAGGCGCTTACTCCGGAGCAACAAGAGGTGCTCCTGCATCGATTCCTGGAGGGGCGATCCGTGGAGGAGACAGCCCGGCTGATGGGGAAGCAGCCCAATGCGATCAAAGCATTGCAACATCGAGCCTTGGCATCGCTTCGACGGCGGATGGAGGAGATGGGATGTCTTTAAGGAAGATCTCGTTTGAGGAAGCGCTGGCTCGCTGTCTGGACGAAGTCGCTGCGGGAGGCGATATTGAGGAAGTCGTTGCCCGTTATCCCGCGTATGCGGCGGAGCTTCGCCCCTTGCTGGAGGCAGCACGCCGGTTGCGGGGGGACATGGTCCCCCCGCCGCGCCCGGAGGCGGTCCGCCGGGGGCGGATGCGGGTCGTGGCGGCGGCACGGCGAATGCAGGCGGCGCGCCAGGGATGGCTGGCGGGGCGCCGCTGGGTCCCCGCTTTGCTGACCGCCGGGTTGTTGCTCGCTTTGCTTTTCGGCGGCACGCTGGGCGTGCGGGCAGCGGAAGCCAGCCTTCCGGGCGATCCGCTCTATGACCTGAAGTTATGGAAGGAGTCCGTCGAGCTGACATGGGCCGAATGGCAGGGGGATCCGACACCCGTGCTGATCCGTCAGCTGGAACGCCGCTCGGAGGAAATCGAAACCTTGCAACGTCAGGGGCGGCTGGTACATCCGGCGGCCCTCCAGCGATCCGCCCGTTTGTTGGTTCGGTTGATGGCATTGGCTGAGCGTCGCCCGGATCTTCCGATCCTGCGTCAGCGAGCCCTTCGGGCGGTGGAGAAACATCAGGAGATTCTCATGGCGTTGCGCGACCGGGTTCCCCCGGCCGCTCAGCCCGCGCTGGAACGGGCTCTGGAGCGCGCGAACCGAGCCCGTGAAGTGCTCTCCCGAACGCCTCCGTTCCGACCTTTCCCCGGGCGTTTGCCTACTCGTCTTCCGCCTGGGCCGAAGCGATAAGCGTCCCCAGGCTTTTGAATGAGTGGTGGGCGGTTTAGCGGCCTCTACACCCCCATGATGATCCATTTTTCCCAACCGAGGTGATCTCCCCGAAGGGCGTGGATGATCCAACGGCTTTGCGACGGCAGGCAACCTGCCCTCTGGAGGCACCCAGATGGAGGCGGCACTCACAAGGGAGGTCCCTGCATGGGTGCTCTTATCCCCCCACGGCCACCACCCACCGAATAGGAGTTACGCCGTTCGAAGCGCCCAAGAGGAGGCTGAAGGGCCCCACCCCTTTGATTTCCCCTCTCCACGGCCGTCGAAATGGGCGCCAATTTGATCAATTAACTTGCATTTGGGAGCGGGCGGGGCGCCTTTGGC
>NZ_JBHOQJ010000105.1:0-2756 GCF_042408365.1 Thermoflexus sp. | reverse complement strand
GGATCCTCCTCCGGGTAGGCCTGGGCCCGCATCCGGGTGCGGGTCGGACCGGGGTTGACGGCGTTGACCCGGATGCCCTCCGGGGCCAGCTCCTCCGCCAGGATCTGGGTGAGGATCTCGATCGCCCCCTTGGAAACCGCGTAGGCTCCCCACCGGGCTCGCCCTCGCCGGCCGACCCCGGAGGAGAGGTTGATGATCGATCCCCCGCCGGTCCGGCGCATCAGGGGAAGGGACGCGCGGGTCACCAGGAAGACGCCGGTGACGTTGACCTCCAGGACCTCCCGCCAGGCCTCCAAGGGGTATTCAGCGATCGGCACGCGCGGTCCCAGCACCGCCGCGTTGTTGACCAGCACATCCAAACGGCCGAAGGCGGCCTCGACCGCCGCGATCAGGCCCTGGACCTCCTCCGGCCGGGTCACGTCGCACGGCCGGGCCAGGATGCGCGCTTCACCCCCCAAGGACCGCAGGCTCTCGGCTGCGGCCGCCAACGCCGCGGCGTCCCGGGCGCAGAGGGCGACCGCTGCGCCCTCCTGGAGATACGCACGCGCGATCGCCAGCCCGATGCCCCGGCTGGCGCCGGTGACCAGCGCCACCTTCCCCTGAAGACGCATCTGCTGCTCCCTCCTATGCGCTCCTCATACGACGGACGCGTTCTCCGGAATGAACCAGGTGCCGGTCTCGCCGCGTAACGCCGCCGGGATGTGAGGCGGGTCCGTGATCAAAGCCGCTTTCCCGCCATGCTCTAGGTACTGAAGGATCGCCTCGATCTTGGGTCCCATAGAGCCCGGGGGGAAATGGCCTTCCGCCAGATAGCGGCGGGCTTCCGAGGCCGTCAGCCGATCCAACCAGCGCTGGTTCGGCTTCCCATAGTTCAACGCCACCTTCTCCACGGCGGTCGAGATCAGGAAAAGATCGGCGTGAAGCTCGATGGCCAGCAGGGCGCTGGCCAGGTCTTTATCGATGACCGCCTCCACCCCGACCAGGTTTCCCTCCTCATCCTCCACCACAGGGATCCCTCCACCGCCCACTGCGATCACCACGAATCCGTCCTGCAACAGCGCTTGGATGGCCGCCAGCTCGATGATCCGTTGGGGGCGCGGGGAGGGAACCACCCGCCGCCACCCCCGCCCCGCGTCCTCCCGCACCACCCAGCCCTGTTCGGCCGCCCGGCGGCGGGCGGTCTCCTCATCCATCCAGGAGCCGATGGGCTTGGTCGGGTTCTGAAAAGCCGGGTCGTTCCGATCCACCAGCACCTGGGTGACCACGGTCACGGCCAGCTGGTTCATCCCCCGCCGTCGGAACTCGTTGTAGAGCGCCTTCTGGAACATGTAGCCGATCGCCCCCTGGGTGTCCGCGTCGGCGGCGTCGAGGGGGACCGGGTGCAATTCGTGGAGGGCGAGCTCGCTGCGGCGGAGGATGAAGCCCACCTGGGGGCCATTGCCGTGGGTGATGACCACCCGCCAGCCCTGGGCGATCATCTCGGCGATGTGCACCATGGTCTCGCGGGCGGCCTCGTATTGATCCGGGACGGTCATCCGATCCGGGCCTTTGATCAACGAGTTGCCGCCGACGGCGACGACGGCCAGTCCGGGCTCCAGACGCATACTAGCCTCCACAAGGTAAGGATCAACGCATCACCAGAGCCATCACGGCCTTCTGCACATGCAGCCGGTTCTCGGCCTGGTCGTAGACTACCGATTGGGGCCCGTCGATCACCGCGTCGGTCACCTCCAGGCCGCGGTCGGCCGGCAGGCAGTGCATGTAGATGGCGTCGGACCGGGCCAGCCGCATCCGCCGCTCGTCCGCGATCCAGTCCTGGTATTTGCGGGCGATGCGGGCGCTCTCCTCAGGGTCTGTCGTGGTCAGCCAGCACCCCCAGCTCTTGGGGTAGACCGCGTCCGCATCCTGGAACGCCTCGTCCATGCTGTCCGTGATCTCGAAAGCGCCGCCGTAGCGGCGGGCGTTCTCCTTCGCCTGCTCCACGATATCGGGCATCAGCCGGAACTCTGGAGGATGCGCCAGCACCACGTGCATGCCGAAGCGGGTCAGCTGCAGGATCAGGGACTGCGGGACAGAAAGGGGCTTCTGGTAGCTGGCGGCGTAGGCCCAAGTGACCGCGATCTTCCTCCCCCGCAGGTCCCGCCCTTTCTTCTCCACCAGGGTCATGAGGTCGGCCAGGATCTGGAAGGGATGATAGATGTCGCACTGCATGTTCAGGACCGGCGCCCGGCTGTAGCGGGCGACTTCGGTAATATATTTGTTCCCCACCCCCCAATCCACATGGCGGATGGCGATGGCGTCGAAGTAGCGGCCGTAGATCTCCCCGATCTCCTTGGCCGTGTCGCCGTGGGCGATTTGGGTGGTCTTTGACTCGATGAACGCCGGATGCCCTCCGAGCTGGGCCAGGCCAGCCTCGAACGAGGCCCGCGTGCGCGTGCTGCTGTAGAAGAACAGCATGGCCATGGTCTTGCCCTCCAGATAGCGATGGGAAATCCCCATGGCCTGCTTCATCTTTAGATCGAAGGCCACATCCAGCACCGTCTGAACTTCCTCCACGGACAGGTCCAGGTCGCTGATGACGTCACGGCCGCGCAGGTTGGTTTGCATGGGAGGCCTCCTGAGTTTGGAATGTGCGCGCGCTATGGAATTTCTGTAAGCGGATGACCCCACCCCCCTTTATTTCCCCTCCCCACGGTCCCTTGGGCCGTTGGGAGGGAGCGAGCAGCATTTTTGGGGGTGAGCCGGGCGCCTTTGGC
>NZ_JBHOQJ010000104.1:0-8877 GCF_042408365.1 Thermoflexus sp. | reverse complement strand
GCCAAAGGCGGCCGGCTCGCCCCCAAACCCTTTTCATCCCCCCTCCCTGCGGCCCGAAGGGCCGTGGGAAGGGGGATCCAGGGGGGTGAGGCCATCCGCTCGGCCCGAGCAGCATGATTACTGAAAATCCCTGGGTGACTTCCCCTGTTTGCGGCAGAGCAGTGTGGATATAATAGAAGTAAGCCCCCTTATCTCCTCGAGCGAAAAGGAGGGAGCCATGGAAGGGCTGATGATGGATTGGCCGCTGACCTTGCATCATTTCCTGGACCGCGCCGCGCGCCTGTTCCCTCGCAAGGAGATTGCCACCCGCACCGCCGCTGGGATGCACCGCTACACTTACGCCGATTTCCATCAACGAGTTCATCGCCTCGCCCATGCCCTGAGCCGGCTCGGGATCGGGCGCGGCGACCGGGTAGCCACCTTCGCCTGGAACACCTACCGCCACCTCGAAATCTACTTCGCTGCCCCCTGCATGGGTGCCGTCCTCCACACCCTGAACATCCGCCTCGCACCGGATCAGCTGATTTACATTATCAACCACGCAGAGGACCGCGTGATTTTCGTTGATGCCTCCCTGGTCCCGCTCCTGGAGCGCATTCGGGATCAGATCCCCACCGTCAAAGCCTTCGTCGTCATGAGCGACACCGGCCCGGTCCAGACGGCCCTGAGCCCCGCTCTGGATTACGAAGCGCTGCTGGAGGAGTCCCCCGACGCCCCTTATCCATGGCCTCGCCTGGATGAGAACGCGGCGGCTGGGATGTGTTATACCTCAGGGACCACAGGGAACCCCAAGGGGGTAGTCTACAGCCATCGGGCGATCTTCCTGCACTCCCTGGCCCTCTGCCTGGCCGATACCTTCGGCATCTGCGAGCGGGATGTGTTGATGCCGGTGGTCCCCATGTTCCACGCCAACGCCTGGGGGTTGCCCTTCGCTGGGGTGATGGTCGGTGCCAAGCTGGTCTTCCCCGGCCCACACCTGCAACCCCGGGACATCGCGGAGCTGATCCAGAATGAGCAGGTGACGGTGACCGCTGGCGTGCCGACGATCTGGATCGGCCTCTACGCCCTGTTGGAGCGGGAGCGTTATGACCTTTCCAGCCTTCGGGTAATGCCGGTGGGGGGTTCCGCCATGCCCCGGGCCCTGATCGAGGCCTTCGAGAAGCGCTTCGGGATCCGTGTGGCGCACGCCTGGGGGATGACCGAGATGACCCCGCTGGGCACGGTGGCGAATCTCAAGAGCTATATGGCGGACTGGCCTGAGGAGGAACGTTTTGCGATCCGTGCCAAGCAGGGCATGCCGGTGGTCGGTGTGGAGATCCGGGCGGTGGATGATCAGGGGCGCGAGGTGCCATGGGACGGCCGGACCATGGGCGAGCTCCAGGTCCGCGGCCCCTGGGTGATCCGGGCTTATTACAACGACCCACGCACCGCCGAGGCTTTCCAGGATGGATGGTTCCGCACCGGGGACGTGGTGACCATCGATCCGGAGGGCTACATCCAGATCGTGGATCGCACCAAGGACCTGATCAAGAGCGGCGGGGAGTGGATCTCTTCGGTGGATCTGGAGAACGCCCTGATGGCCCATCCCAAGGTGCTGGAGGCTGCGGTCATTGCCGTGCCGCACCCGAAATGGCAGGAACGCCCGTTGGCCGTGGTAGTTCCGCGGCCGGAGCATAAAGAAAGCATCACCAAAGAGGAACTTATAGAATTCCTGAGGTCGCGTTTCGCTAAGTGGTGGCTGCCGGATGACGTCGTATTTGTGGAAGCCATTCCCAAGACCAGCGTGGGGAAGTTCGATAAGAAGGTGCTGCGAGAGCAGTTCCGGGAATATCGGCTGCCTGAGGGGCCAGCCTGATCCCAAACCGGAGGTTGCGGGGCGGGTACTTCGGCGATCCGCCCCGCAACCCGATCATCGACATAGCTCACAAGCGCTTCACCGGCGCTCCTTAGAGGAGCGGGCCGCCCTCCACTTGTCTCCCCTCCTGACAGCCCTCCGGGCGACTGAGAGTAGGAGAATTCCCCTCTTAGTTACGGTCCTATCCACAGCGTGAACATCTCAATTGGCCGCCTGGGTTTGGCGCGGGGCGGCTCCGCAGGGAACCCAGCCAAGATCATCCCCTGGGGTTCCCAATCCGCCGGCAGCCCCAGGACCTCCCGCACGGTCTCCGGGCAGAACAGGGGAGCGCAGATCCAGCAGGCCCCCAGGCCCAGGGCGTGGGCCATCAGGAGCATGTTCTGGCCGGCCATCGCCACGCTCTGCACCGCCATCGCCCGCTCGGCTGCCTGACGTCGCTCATCCGGGTATCGATCCATCTCCGCCATCGAGAGGCAGACCACAATGGCCAGCGGGGCGGAAACGATCCGCTCATAAGATCGGGTGATCTCTTGTATGATCTGCTCCTCCGGAACCCCCTCCCGTCGTCGGTCCTCTTTGAGGCGTTCGCCCATCGCCTGGGCCAGCCGGGCCCTCACGCCCGGATCCTCCACCACCACGAACCGCCACGGCTGGCGGTTGTGGGCGGAGGGAGCCCATCGGGCCCCCTCCAGCAGCGCTGTCACCCATGACCGCGGGATCGGATCCGGATGATACCGCCGGATGGAGCGTCGGGCGCGGATCAGTTCCAGGAGCGCCCGGGCTGGAGCCGGAAGGCTTTCCATCAGGGGATCCATGGGAGATCCTGAACGCCGTGGATTGCGTTGGCCCATCGGGCCAGCATGAAGAGCAGATCCGAAAGTCGGTTCAGGTAGGCGAGGATCCAGGGGGGCACTGGCTCCTGCCGGTGCAGCGTCACCACCTCTCGTTCCGCCCGTCGGCAGACAGTGCGAACCACATGGAAGGCTGCGCTGAGGGGATGGCCGCCGGGGAGGACAAAGACACGGGTAGGGCCGGCCACGGCCTCGCACTCGTCGATCCATGCTTCCAGCTCGGCGATCCGCCCCTCCGGGGGAGGCGGCAGCGCAGAGGCCCGATCCGCCATCACCGGATCCAGAGCGAGGTAGCTTCCGATCACGAAGAGGTCCCGCTGGATCGTCTGCAGGCGTTCCGGCCATGGGGCTGGGATCCCCATCGCACCCAAGTAGCCCAGCCAGGCGTTCAGCTCATCCACCGCCCCATAAGCGGCCACCCGGGGGTGATCCTTGGGAACCCGGGTCGGGCCCATCAGTTGAGTGGTGCCATCATCGCCGGTCCGCGTGTAGATCTTCATCGGATTCCACCGCCACGGGTGATATAGAGTGCTTCTTGCTCTATTGCGAACAGTGGAAGATCCTTTCCCTCGACTCGGTGCGTTCCTACGGCGCGAAATGCCACCAAAGCCATGCGATCCCGATCCCGAGCAACGCGCCCACAAAGACCTCCATCGGGGTGTGGCCGATCAGCTCCTTCAGCCGTTGCTCGCTTAACGGACGGCCAGCGAACACCTCATCCAGGATCTGGTTCAAGATGCGGGCCTGGATGCTGGCCGCGCGACGGACTCCGGCTGCGTCATACATCACAATTAAGGCAACGATCAGGCTGATGGCAAAAGCTGTTGAGGTCAGGCCTTCTCGCAGCCCCACCGCTGTCGCCATCGCCGAGACCAGAGAGGCATGGGAGCTCGGCATGCCGCCGGCGCTGATCAGCAACCCCAGGTTCAGCCGCCGTCGCCGCGCCCATTCCACCGGGACCTTCGAGGCCTGAGCCACAGTCCAGGCCAGGAACGCCGGGATCAGAATCGGATTCTGGAAAAGATCGCTCGCCGCCATTCCTCATTCCTCAAATGGGGTCAGCTGGATCGCCCCGGACTCGTTCCGCTCAAGCAGCTGAACCCGAAGCTGGGCCTCCTGCAGCAATTGCTGACAGCGATCAGCCAGCGCCCGTCCCCGTTCATAAAGAGCCATGGCTTCCTCCAGAGGGAGCCCGCCGCCCTCCAGGGCGCGCACAATCCGCTCCAGTTCCATCAGTGCTTCTTCAAAGGTTAATTCCTGGATGGCTTTGTCCATCGAATCCTCCTTATCATCAACTTCTCCCGATCCCCACGGCCCAAGGGTCTGTGGGAATGGGGAGGAAACCCTTCGGGGGTTGGGGGCCGCCTTTTGCCTAACTGATCCCCAAAGACCCATGGGGTTTGGCTTAGATCGTGGAGGAGAGGATCCGAAGACCCGGTGTTGCCTCCTCAATGGCGGAGGCGACAGCCCGCACGCCCATCTTAAGGGCTTCCGTCGGCCGCAGCCCTCCAATCTCAGCCGGCTTCAGGATCCAGCTCTCATGCCCGTGGGGCTGGAACCGCAGGGCCACTGTTTCCACCCACTGGCCTTCCGCCATCAACAGCTCAATCAACAACCCTTCTCCCTCTATCGAGCGATATAGTTCCTTCACACGCCAGATGGTCCCCCCGTCCTGCCATATACGTCCTCGCAATGCCGCTACCACCTGAGACAGCTCCGGCATGCCTTGCCAGATCCGATGGGGCATGGTTTCCTCCGGACGCATCATATGAGGAAGCGATGGGCAGGGCACTGGCCCCACCCGCCGCCAGATGAAATAGAAGCACGTCCGCCCGGCGGCGAGGGCTTTCCGCTCATATCGGGTGGGTTCCCGGTCCGGCAATGCGTGCACCCATGGCTCCCCGAAAGCGCTCTGGAACCCCGGGGTCCGCTCCAGCGCCTCAGCGATCCAAAGCGCATAATCCGCGTCGTCGGTGGCGATTAGGAGCGTGCCGCCCGGGCGAAGGCGATGAGCTGCCAGTTGCAGAAAGGTTGGCGTCAGCAGCCGCCGATGGTGATGACGTGCCTTCGGCCACGGATCGGGAAAATTAATATAAAGTCCGTCAATGGATCCTGGCTGAAAGAGGAAAGCGAGAGCGGCGAAGGCATCTCCAAGCACCAGGCGGACATTCTCCAGGCCCTCCCGGTGCAGTCGCTTAAGTGCCCATCGGGTCGGCTCCAGGGCCCGCTCCACTCCCACGCAGTTCGCCTCCGGCATCCGGCGGGCCAGCGCAGCCAGGAAGGACCCGTCGCCGAACCCAAGTTCCACATGCAGCGGGCCGTTCCGACCGAAACAAGCTGCCCAATCCGCTGGCCACGGCAGATACCGCAATTCCAACAGCCAGCGAGGATCACCGAGCTGGAACCGTGGAGGGGGGATTTGCCGCTCCTCGGACATAGAGTTCCCTGCTCTCCTCGGATCGTGAACATTTAAGGGAACAGACGGCTGCTCAACTCGCGTTATCGATCCACCAGGAGAATTATAGAGCATGGGAGCTCCGCGGAAGGATTGTTGACGAGGAGAGCACGCTCATGCTCGCTCAATGGGATAACGATCATCTCCGGGGATTCCGGACCAGCGGTTCGAGGATCAGAGGGATCCTGCGAGGCATGTTTCTGGGGATGCTGGGCCTCTGGATCGCCGCCTGCCGTCCAGCCCCTGAGGCCCGCTATACGGCGGATTTTATGAACGGCGCCCTGGGATGGTTTCTTCCTCAGGAGGCGCGCTTCGCCGCGCGGGTGGAAGGCGGACGTCTCGTCCTGAGCCTGAAGCCGCCGCGCACGGTCGGCTGGGCCCTCGCCCCCTTTGCATTCCGGGATGGCCAGGTGGAAGTGGAGGGAACCTTGTTGGAGGGCCCCTCCTCCACGGATTACGGTCTGATCGTCCAGGCTCAGGGAGGGCGCTTCTATCGCTTTACGATCAGCGCGGATGGTTACTACGCGGTCTTTCTGTATGAACGGGGAAGCTGGCGAACCCTCGTGGATTGGACGGCCTATCCGGCCATCCAACGGGGGCGGACCACCAACCATCTGCGGATCCGTTGCGCCGGCGAGGAGATAACCTTCTGGATCAATGGCAGCCAAGCGGCCCGTATCCGTCGCGAGGAGAAGGATGTCAGTGGGCAGGTGGGTGTGAGCATTGGGACAATGCAACGAGGCGAGGCCCGGGTGGCTTTCGATCGGTTCATCGCTGTACGGGAGCGTTGAAATCAAGCGGGCTGTGGGCGCGCTTTGGCGCGCCCACAGCCCGCTCCTGTGCTGGCTCAGCGGATCGCTCGCTCCGTCTCTGCGTCGAAGAGGTGCATTCGATCCATATCGAAGAGCACGCGGATCGTGTTCCCCACCAAAGCCCGGGTCCGCGGATCCACGCGCGCGACGAACACCTGACGGCCTGCCACCAGATGCAGGTGGATCTCGCTTCCCATCAATTCCCGCACATCCACCCGGGCCTGCACCTCTGCCGGATGATTGAGGGGCGGGGCAAAGTCGGGGTCGTAAATGTGCTCCGGTCGTAGGCCGAAGATCACCCGCCGACCGATATGGGCCCGATACACTGCCGCCCGCTCCGGCGGGACCGGCACGCGGAAGGCGCCGGTGTCGATCCAGAGCCCATCGCCCTCTGGGACCAGGCGGGCCTCGAAGAAGTTCATAGGCGGCGAGCCGATGAACCCGGCCACGAAGAGATTTTCCGGCCGCTCGTAGAGGTTCTGGGGGGTATCGACCTGCTGGAGCACTCCATCTTTCATCACTGCGATGCGGGTGCCCATGGTCATCGCCTCGACCTGGTCGTGGGTCACGTAGACGAAGGTCGTCCCCAGCCGCTGGTGTAGTTTGATCAGCTCCGCCCGCGTCTGCACCCGCAGCTTGGCGTCCAGGTTCGAGAGCGGCTCGTCGAAGAGGAACACCGCTGGATCGCGGACGATGGCCCGGGCCACGGCCACCCGCTGGCGCTGGCCACCCGACAGCTGCCGCGGCTTGCGATCCAGTAGGTGCTCGATCTCCAACATCCGGGCGGCCTCCCGTACCCGCCGCTCGATCTCCGGCTTGGGGACTTTGCGCATGCGCAAGCCGAAGGCGATGTTGTCATAGACGTTCATGTGAGGATAGAGGGCATAGGACTGGAAGACCATCGCGATGTTGCGGTCTTTGGGAGGGATCTCCGTCACATCGCGCTCTCCGATGTAGATCCGTCCACGGGTGACCTCTTCCAGCCCGGCCAGGAGGCGTAGGGTGGTGGTCTTGCCGCATCCCGAGGGACCAACCAGCACCAGGAATTCTCCATCCGGGATATGCAGCGTGAGGTCCTTTACGGCCACCACGTTTCCGAATTGCTTAGTCACATTCTCAAAGGCCACGCTTGCCATGGACTTTACCCCCACCGAAAGTTCACAGAGCCCAAATTCCAGCGTAGGAGCATCCTTTACATTCGCATAGAGCCGATCCGGAGAGAACAGCTTCATGGGCCGATTACATTTTATTTTAATTCGAGCGTTTTATATAGGCAACGGCCCTGTCAAGCGTTGTCAGCGCTCTAATGGGGGTGCGGAAACAACTGCTTTGTCCGCCTCCATTGTGGAGATCTTCAGCGAAGGGGGCGAATTTTAGTTGCGGCGGCTTTGCTGTTACAACAAAGGCATCCTCTCAATCGGATTGCGAGGCGGCGTGGCGTCTACCATCAGCGGGCGTGTCGCAGCGCCAGATGTTGCTTATGGCGCCCAAGGCCCAATAAAATGGTTATAATGTGTGATTTTAGAACGGCGCTCAACGCTCCAATCAGGGGAGGTGAGTGGAATGCGTTGTATCGGTGTGATGACAAGTGGGGGGGATGCGCCGGGCATGAACGCCTGCATTCGGGCGGTGGTGCGCACTGCCGCGTATCATGGCGTGCGGGTGTTGGGGATCCGTCGCGGGTTTCAGGGCCTGATCGAAGGAGAGATTATGGAGCTCCGCCCGCGTGACGTGGGAGGCATTATCCAGCGCGGTGGGACCATCCTTCAAACCGCCCGTTCTAAGGAGTTCATGACGGAAGAAGGACAGCGTAAAGCGCTGCGTCGCCTGAACCAGTATGGGATCGAGGGGTTGGTGGTCATCGGCGGCGATGGCTCCATGCGCGGGGCCTTCGCCCTCCATCAGCGCGAATTCCCAGTGGTGGGAATCCCTGCCAGCATCGATAACGACATCTGGGGCACCAATATGAGCATTGGGGTGGATACCGCTCTAAACACCATCATCGATGCCATCGACCGACTGCGGGATACGGCCTCCTCCATCGGACGGGCCTTCCTGGTGGAAACGATGGGACGGGATTGCGGGTATCTGGCCTTGATCGCCGGGGTGATCGGCGGGGCGGAGATGGTGCTGATCCCGGAGCGGGAGACCCGTCTGGAGGAGGTGGCCCGTGCGGTGATGGATGCCTATGAGCGGGGCAAGACCCATGCGTTAATTGTGATCGCGGAAGGGGCTCCCTACCGGACCACGGAGGTAGCCAAGTTCCTGGAAAGCCACCCGATTGGCTTTGATGTGCGCATTACGATCCTGGGTCATATTCAACGCGGGGGCAGTCCCACAGCGTTCGATCGCCTGCTGGCCACCCGCATGGGAGTGAAAGCGGTGGAGGCGCTACTATCGGGCGAGCGTGGGGTGATGACCGCCCTCCAAGGCCGTGAAATCGTGACCATCCCGCTGGAGGAGGTGGTCCAGCGCCGGCGGGAGGCCAATCTGACATATTATGATATGGTGTTGATGCTGGCCCGCTGAGGCCCTGTGGGAACCTGTTCAGACGCGCAGGGAATGTTCTGCCGCCGGGCCGGTTTCCCCTCGCAACATGGCGATGGCGTGAGGCAACACCTTCCCCAGGAGGTCCATCGCCTCCCGGACGGCCCGAGAGCTGCTCGAGGTCGCTGCGGTCATCGGCCGCGAGATGGATCTCAGGCTCCTGCTCGGCTTACAGCCCGAACGGGGCCAGGACTCAGTGGAGGAATTGGTGGCCTGCGGGCTGCTCACCATCAGCGGCGACCCCAAGCATCGCCGCGTCCGTTTCCGGCACCCGCTTCTTCAAGAAGCCGTGTACCAGGATATCCCTCCCCTGCGGCGCCGCCAGCTCCACAGCGCCGTCGCCGCAGCGCTCTTGAA
>NZ_JBHOQJ010000189.1:0-10771 GCF_042408365.1 Thermoflexus sp. | reverse complement strand
CAGCAAGAGGGAAGGAGCTGCACGCCGGACACGGCGGGAGGTGAGCCCCGCTGCGCTCGCCTGGTCGAGATGGCGTACATCCTCGGCCTCGCGCAGTATTATCTGGGGAATTGTGCGGCCGCCCGCCCGTGGTTTGAGCTGGCGCTCTCGATCTCCCCTCAGGAAGAGAACGCGTTAAAGGGGCTTCGTCTGTGTGAAGAAGGTTCCGGACGGCCATAGTGGGCTGAAGGCATCCGCAACCCCGGGAAAGATACGGATGGGGAATCCAGGCCGGAAGTGGGCTCCTTCGAACGTCGATATGTTTTTGCGACGGTGGGGATCCCTGGGGATCTTGACGCTTTGTTTTGCCTTTTATTTGATCGGCCTGCCCCCAACCTTCGTGCACAACGATGAAGCCCATGGGGCGATTGTGCTCATCTATAACCTCCCCGACACCCTGAGGGCGGTGGCGCGGGATAGCCATCCACCGCTGTATTACATCCTCCTCTGGGGATGGCTCCGGCTGGCTCCCCATCCCTTCGCCCTGAAATTCGTCTCGCCCTTCTTCGCCCTCCTCGCCCTGGCCCTTATCCACCGCGTGGTGAGGGCCGTTGCTGGCCCGCGCGCGGCGATGCTGGCGATGATCCTCCTCGGGCTCAACCCGCTCTTCTTCGGCTTGGCCACGTTGGGCCGGATGTATCCGATGGCGATCGCCTGGAGCGCCCTGGGCACATGGCAGGCCCTGCGCGGACGCGATAGGGGATGGCTGATCAGCGCCTGGGGGTTGACCCTGACCCATTTTTACGGCCTGCTCTTTCTGCCCGCTCAGCGCCTGCTCGTTCCGGGACGGCGTTCGTGGCTCCGGGAGGGTTTTCTCCTGGCTCTGGCCGCCCTCCCCATCGCCCTGTGGTCTATAGAGGCTCTGGGCCCCTCGTTGGCTCACACCGTGCGCACCCTGACCCGCATCCCCGTTCACCCCACACCGCCCGAGGTGCTGGCTAACCTGATGGGCGCCCTGGGGATCGGGATCGGTGCGGATGGGGCGCTGGGCTGGATCGGGGCCGCGGTCGCGGGGCTCGGGATCGCCGCCGCGGCTTCCCCCCGAACCCTCCGCCTCGGATTGACGATGACGATCCCGGTTGGGATCGGGCTGGCGCTGGCGCTGCGGTTTCCGTTCTACGCCGCCCGCTATTTTTCCCCGCTGTTGCCCTTTTATGTGTGGATGCTCGCCTCCGGATGGGACCACCGTCGGCAACGGATCCTCGTCCCCTTCTTCCTAGGCCTGGGGGTTTACGGCATCGGGCGGACCTGGGCGATCTATGCCAATGCGCCCATCTATGTGGAGGCCCAGCGGGAGCTTTATGCAACCCTCCATACGCTCGCCCATCCGGCGGATCGTTTCATCTTCCACGGATACTGGAATCAGGCGGAGATGGCCTTGTTTTATCCAGACACCCGGGATCGCCTGATGGCGATGGAGGAGCTGGATGCGCCTGCGGCTCGCCTCCAGGAGCGCGCATGGTTGATCGGCGTGACCTTCTTCCAGGAGCTTTACCAACCGGTGGCGAAGGCGCTGGCCCGACAGGGACCGTTCGATCGCCATGCCTGGTACCCGATGGCCGAGATCTTCCGCTTCGTTCCATGGTCGAATCCGGCGCCCTGGCAACCCCGCATGACTCGCTTTGAAGAGGGCATCGCCCTGGAAACGGTTGCCCTGCTGGATCCCCGGGCCGAGCCGGGGGGAAGCGTCCGGGTCGGGCTGCGCTGGCGGGCGGCGCGTCCCATCGATCGCCGCTTCGTGGTCTTCGCCCATCTTTGGGACGAGGCGGGGCGCTACCGGGCGGGGACCGATCGGGAGCCGGAGCCGCCGACGGAGACGTGGGAAGCTGGATCCACAATCACCCAGACGATCGCCATCGCGGTGCCCCCTTTCCTCCCGGCCGGTCGATATCGCCTGATGGTGGGCCTATATGAGCCCGTGGGGTCCGGATGGCAGCGTTTGCGGACCGAGACCGGGGCGGATGCGGTACTTATTGGCTTCGTCGAGATTCAGCCACGCCGTTCGGGGGCAAACCGCGAGGGACGTAAACTTCCAAATGGGATCGCGCTTTTGGAAAGCGGCGCCTGGCGCGCCGAGATCGATGGCACACCGCGATGGCGGGTGCACATCGTTTGGCGGGCGGAGCGGCCGATGGGGGATGATGCACACCGGTTGCTTCTTCGATCTCCGAACAGGGCTATCATGCCTCTGACGCCCCCTGAGGGATTATTTCCGGGGGCCCGCTCAGCAGGGGAGGTAGTGGCGGAGATCTGGGAGTACCGGGAGCCGCTCCCACCGGGGCGTTATGAGGTCCTGTGGGAGGGTGGGGGGAGCTTCCCCATCCTGTCGTTCCGTGTCCCACCAGGGGGCTATCGTTGGAATTATGACTGGATTTTTTTGAATCGCCTTCCCTGGTGACCCAGGGCTTTTCAGAGCTCTCCCATTGGTTTTTAAAATTTGGGGTTTTCGTAGGCTGGGCCGGGGGGCCGTTTGGAGTCGGGCGCTTTAGCGCCCGTTCGGGATCATCGGCCCAGCCTACGAAGAAATTTTCTCCCCCCTCCCCACAGCCCTTCGGGCCGCGGGGAGGGGGGATGAAACCCATTTTAGGGGCGAGCTGAGCGCCTGTGACGCCCAGCTCGCCCCTAAACCCCCACGAGCCAACCCATCGCGTAACTCTTAATCACATGAAAGTGAAAGCTGACCTGGGGTTCAAACGGAGGGGCTTGAGGCAATGATCCGGGATCTCTGGACGAGCCAGGAGCCAGCCCTGCGGTTTTTCGCCGGCCTTGTGTATTACACCCTTGGCCTCATCCTGCTTCTGCAATCCCGCGGCCATAGCCGACTGCGCCTGGCCCGCAGCCTCCCGTGGCTGGCTGGTTTCGGGATGCTTCACGCCATGTATGAGTGGGGCGGGGCTCTCCTTTTTTCCCCTGGCATCTCCGGAGTCGAGGAGGCCGTAGATCTTCTCCTGATCGGCCGGATGATGCTGCTGGCGTTAGCTTTTCTTTGTCTTTTTGAGTTCGGCGCTGACATCGTCGCTCCCCTCGGGCCCCACTGGAAATGGCTGCGGCCAGCAGGGCTGTTTCTCTTCCTGTTCTGGGGAATGGGCGCTCTCGGGCTTGGGTTGTTCCTCGCTTATCCCCTCCAGGAATGGGCGCGCTGGGTGGAAGCCGGCGCGCGCTATCTCCTGGGCTTCCCCGGCGGGCTGTTGGCCGCCTACGCCCTGCGCCGCCACACTTTCCATCTTCTGATCCCCTTGGCCCGACCTCACATTATCGGGATGCTCCGCACCGCCGGGCTGGCCATCTTCGCTTACAGCCTCCTGGCCGGCCTCATCGGGCCTGCCGTTCCAGTCTTCCCCTTGGACCAAATCAATGAGGAAATTTTGCAGGGTCTCACCGGCGTGCCGGTCTTTCTGCTGCGCAGCCTGGCCGGCATTGTGCTGGTGGGGGGCATGTTGCGAGCTTTGGAGATCTTTGAGATCGAGTTGAGCAGCCGGTTAAGCAGCTTAGAGGAGGCGCAGATCCTGGCCAGTGAGCGGGAGCGAATGAGCCGGGAACTGCATGATCGCACCCTTCAGATGATTTACGGCGCCGGCCTCCTGGTTCGCAATATCCAGGCTCAGGCGGAACCAGCCATCGCGAACGCGCTCAATCCGGTGGTTCGCCTGTTGGATCAGGCGGTGCAGAGTCTGCGGGAGATCCTTCAGGAGCTCCAGGCGCGCCCGGCGATGGCCAACCTGATCGATGGGCTGGAGCGCTTGATCCGGGAGTATGGCCTTCCCGCCCTAATGGATGTGGAGACGGACTGGCAGATCCCTGCGGACGCCCAACTGCCGCCAGCCCAGTTGCGCCATATCCTGGCGATCGTCTCGGAGGCTCTAAGCAACGTGGTCCGTCACGCCCGCGCCCGGCGAGTCCGCATCACCGCCACGCTGCACGACGGGCAGCTTCAGATCCGGATCGCCGACGACGGCCGCGGGTTCGGCCCAGAGGCCCAGCCCGGCTTCGGCCTGCGCAACATGGAGGAGCGAGCTCACTTGCTCAATGGCCGCTTGGAGATCATGAGCCAGCCCGGCCTGGGGACTACCGTGCTTTTAGAGGTTCCTTGGTCGGGGATCCGCCGGGAGGCCCTCTATCGCCCGTTGATGGCGGGCCAGTCCCAGTCGGATGAAGGCCAGCGGCGCGCCCCAAGTCACCCAGAGGCCGACCCCCGCATAACGCAGTAATCGAAGGGCGGGCTCTCCGGAAAAGGGGAGAAGGGAAAACGCCGCGGTCAGCCCTACATAGACAGCTCCCACCGTGATTAAGCCGAAGGCCAGGCGCAATCCCTGTTGCCACAGCGGCCCGCCTGGATGAAATCCCCCGCCCTGGGACTCCCCAACGGCTCCCCACACCATCCCCAGCCATGCGCCCAGGGGCACAGCGGTTTCCCGGGTGCTGTGGGCGAGGAACAGCAGGATCACCGCTCCCGTAGCGGAAAGCAGGCGTTGACGGAGGCTCACCAAGTGGGAGACCACCTGGGGGGCGAGACGCGCTGTCAGGAAAGCGATCAGCGCGCCGATCCCCCAGCCCCCCAGCACATCGTGGATGAAATGGACACCCAGGACGATCCGGGAGAGGCCGATCAGAAGGACCAACCCGATGGCGAGCCGCGTAAGCAACGGCTGCCCGATCGTCCATGCCAACGTCCCCCACAGGGCGGCCGCGTTCAGGGCATGCCCGCTGGGGAACCCGTATCCCAGAGCCTCTCCCCCAGGCAGGAGTACATGAACCCGATCCGGAGCGACCTGGAAGGGGCGAGGTTGAGCGAGGAGGTCCTTCAAGACGAACGTGAGGTAACTGCCTAGCAAAAGCCCCGTGGCAGCGTAAAGGGTCTCACGTTTCCGGTAACACCAGAGCAGCGCAGGAAGGATGAGGAGGAAGGCTTGTTCCTCCCCCAGGAACGACATTGCCCGCCAGAAGACGATGGCCCATGGCGGCTGGATCCCTTGCAGCCAGGCGATCCAGTCGATCTGCCAGCGCATCCAATCGGGCATTGTGCACCTCCTGTGGATGTATGGGTGGAGGCGGGCCTTGTGCCCGCCCCAGGGCACCCACAAGGGGTGCCCCTACAAAAAGGCGCGGATGCCCTTTGCCGGGCCCTGTCTCTCCCTTCCCTCAGCCCAAGGGGCTACCGGGAGGCGGAGAAAAAACCCTTTGGGAGTTGGGGGCCACCGAGGAGGGCGTCCTAACCCCCAAAGGATCCCCGTTGCCATTTGGGGGACAGGATTTGCGTCTGCCCTCGCGACCCATGAGGCCAGGATCATCTTGTATCCCAGGCTCTAGTGATGGTCAGCGCGGGCAAGTCCAGTTATCATGGAAAGTAGGCTATCTCCACCCATCTATCGGGAAAGGAGGTTCCCCATGGCGGTTCGAGTCACCTGGTATGGCCACGCCGCCTTCCTGATCGAGAGCGATGGCAAGCGTATTCTGATCGACCCCTTCCTCAGCGGCAACCCCGTGGCTCCAGTGAAAGCGGACGAAATCCATGCGGACGTGATCCTCATCACTCATGGCCATGCAGACCACGTGGGGGATGCGGTGGATATCGCCCGGCGAACCGGGGCGCTGGTCATCAGCAACTACGAGATCGTCTCATGGTTCCAGAACAAAGGGATCCAAAACACCCATCCCTTGCACATCGGCGGGGGCCACGATTTCGACTTCGGCCGGGTGAAGCTCACTCCCGCGCTTCATGGCTCCGTCCTCCCGGACGGGTCCTATGGCGGCAACCCGGCGGGGATCCTGCTGTATCTGGGCAAGTATCGGATCTATCACGCCGGCGACACGGGCCTGTTCGGGGATATGAAATTGATCGGCGCTGAGAAGCTGGACCTCGCCCTTCTGCCGATTGGGGATAACTTCACTATGGGCCCAGCCGACGCCCTCCAAGCGGTCCGCCTCTTGAAGCCCAAGGTGGTCATTCCTATGCACTATAACACGTGGGACATGATCCAACAGGATCCCCACGCCTGGGCTAAGAAAGCGAAGGCGGCGGTGAAGGGCATGAAGGTGGTCGTGTTGGAGCCGGGCGGAACGTTCCAATTGTAAGGGCTGGCGCGAGGGGCGCCTCTATCCAAGCAGGGGCGGGCCTTGTGCCCGCCCCATATTCAGCTGGACGCCGGATGGTGTTCACGTTCCTGGCCGAGTGGCCATCAGCCTTCTGAGGCGTTTTCGCGCCAGGCGTCCATCCTGGTGGATGCCTTCTAAGGCCTTCTAAAAGGACGGCGAAGGCCGTTCTCCGGCCGAAGGCTTCGGCGGAGCAGGCGGGTCCTTTATCCGGGTTCCGCCCCGGCGCGGCGCCAGTGGCGACGCCGGAGCCACGCCAGATAACGCGGGATCAGCTCGGTGTATAGGCGATATAGAGCTGGCCATGGCGTGTAGTCCCATGTCCCGATGAACCGCACATATCGTCCGCCGAACCCCCGCTTGAAGCGATACACCCCCCACATCGGATCCTGTTCGGTAGGCACCGCCGGGGCCCCCCAGAAATCATAGCGTTGACACCCAACGGATTTCGCCCATCGAATGGCTTCCCATTGCAGCCGATGGTTGGGCATCTTATCCCGATGCCGATCCCGCGAGGCCCCATAGAAATACCAGGCCGTGGGCCCGAAGCGGTAGATCACCACCATAGCCACCGGCTCACCTCCTACATCCGCCAGCAGCGGATAGGCATATCCTGCCTCATAAAACATCGTCCACGCCTGTCGGTAATACTCCCGAGGGCGGATCACGAAGCGGTCCCGTAGGGCGGTCTCGGCATACAGATCGTAGAGGAGATCGAAGGCCTCCGGGCCCACCGGCCGCACGTTCACCCCTTTTCGCTCCGCCAGGCGGATGTTGTAACGGGTTTTGGGGTGCATCGCGCGAAGCAGTTCCTCTTCATCGGGCGTCAGGTCCAGCCACAGGCTGGCCGGGAACTGCACGGATTCCTGGGCAGGCCGCCATCCCCGACGCTGGAGCACGGCTTTCAGCGGGGCGGCCACGGGATCCCGCGGGCCTTCCGCTTCCACGATCTCCGGATCGATCCGGACGAAGATCGCCCGGCGCCGGCGCGCCTCTTCCTCTAAATCCCGTAGGACGACCTCCACCGCCTCCATGTCCGCAGGATCCATCAGCGGCCCCCGCGGAAGGTAAAGGATCCCCAGGAGGCCGAGACGATCCCGCCGGTAAAGCGCCTGAGCGGCTGCTCGAATCCGCCCTTGAGCATCTTCCCAGGCCCACCGAAACGGCTGCCAACCATATCCGGCTTTGAAGGCCCCCCAGAGCCATGTCTGGAGGATATGGGGATAAGGCAATCGGAGCAGCGCTTGATCCCAGACCTGCGGATCGTGAACGTGGGAGCGATGGATCATAGGAGGCCCAACCTCTGGATGAGGCGGTAAAGCCATGGGATATAGACGCGGTCGAAGGCCCCGGCCCAGCGCACCACTCGTCCGCCGAACCCTCGTTTGAAGCGATACACCCCCCACAGCCCGTCCCGCCGGGATGTGAACTGAGCCTCCAGAACCTCGGGGTCCTCATCCGGGATCCCCCACAGGTCATACCAGCGACAACCCCTCGCCTTCGCCCAGCGGATCGCCGTCCACTGGAGGGCATACGTGGGCATTTTCTCGCGGTGAAGATCCCCTGAGGCGCCATAGAAATACCAGGCCCGCTCTCCCCAGGCGAAGGCCATCAACGCCGCCACAGGCTCCTCTTCGTAAAACGCCAGCCAGAGACGGGCCATGTGGGGGACGAACCGTTCGTAAGCCGCCCGGTAGTAATCGAACGTGTGGATCGCAAACCGATCCCGCGCGGCCGTCTGCTGCAACAGGCGATAGAACAGGGGCAGATCCTCCCGCCGGGCTTCGCGGACCTGCACGCCTTTCCGCTCCGCCAATCGGATGTTGTAGCGGGTCTTGGGGTGCATGGCCTGAAGAATTGCTCCTTCTTCATCCTGCAGGGGTATCAGGATCGTCCGTCGGGGTTGGATTGGGGATGCGGGTCGGAACCCGAAGGCCTTCAGATCCAGCTGGAGCTCCCCGTCTACGGCATCCGGCTCGATCCGCAGCCAGATGGCCCCCGTCTCCTGGGCCAGGCGATCCAGGGCGGCGATCAGGCTCCGGAAGATCTCGGGGTGCTGCCACTCACCGACTGGGCCTTTTGGGACGTAAAGGATTGAAAAAAATCGGAGGGGAAGGGGACGGATCAAGACCTGAAGGCCAGCTCGGGGCTCTCCATGCTCGACCAGCAACAACCGACGGACCCGCCAGCCGAAGCCGGTCTTCAAATCCCCCCATGGAGCGGTCTGGAGCACGTGGGCCTCTGGATGGCCTTCGAGGAAGGCCATCCAAGTTCCAGCTTCGACCTCTCGGATCTCCATAGAGCGCGCCGCCAGATCCCTTTGGGTGGGCTGGATACTGCGAAAATCCCGTTGGCGATAGCGTCCCTTGACCTTTCCCCGAAGCTCCTGGCTCATGGCAAGGGCGTGGCGCGCCGGGCCCCGCGGGGTGAGACGTTCTCCGATGAGCCCATCGCTTATCCGAGCGCAAACCGATATCCGATCCCCCGTTCGGTGAGCAGAAAACGCGGCTGCTCCGGGTCGGGCTCGATCCGCTGACGGAGGCGCCAGATATACCACTTGATGTTCTGAGGATCCACACTGCCGTCCGGCCATACCTCCCGCGCGATCTCCTCCGGGGTCAAGGTCTGCCCGGCCCGTTCCGCCAGATAGCAAAGCAGGCGATGCTCGGTCTCCGTCAGCAGGCGTTCCTCACCGTGCAGGATGACCCGGGGATACTGAGGATCGATCAACAACGCGCCTTCCCCAAACCGCCAGTAGATCCGTTTCCCAGGCGGAGGCAGGCGGACGCGGCGCAGGTGGGCCTCAATGCGGGCCAGGAGCTCCTCCATGGCAAACGGCTTCACAATGTAATCATCAGCTCCCAACTTCAAGCCCTCCACCCGCTCATCCACTGCTGCCCGAGCGGTGAGGATCAGGATCGGCACGGTGGACACCGAACGGATCTGCCGGCAGACCTCCAGCCCATCGATGTCGGGGAGCATTAGATCCAGAATCACCAAATCCGGCTGGTTTTCCTGAAAGCGTTGCCAGCCGTCGGTGCCGTTGAAGGCCAGGAGCACTTGGAACCCCCGGCGTTCCAGGAAGAGACGGATCAATTCCGCCAGTTCGACTTCATCCTCAATCACCAGAATCGTCTCCGCCATTCAGGCCTCCCTGGAGACTGGGATTTGTGCGCCAACTGGGATTCAGCATCGGTATCGGAGCGTCGATAAGCCGTGAAATGATCCGATGGCCTTGTGGATGTGGACGATCAGATCCTCATCAAATTCCTGTGTAGGGGCACCCCTTGTGGGGGCTCCTACGCAGGACATGACATAAGGAAGTATGACACAAAACCAGAAGTTTGGGCAAGGTTGGCCTAAAAGAACAAGGGGGATAGAAGCAAGCGGCGAAATCCTTTCCCTTGCTTCTATCCCCCTTTTCTGGCTTTCAAGAAAGGGGACCCCGATCCCTCCGCCCGTAGCTCGGGATGTAGAAACTGTAAAAACCGCCCGATCTGCCAAGTTGGCGGGGGTGCCGCCCTAACCCAGCGCTTCCGTCTCGTGATCCTCCCCCAGAAGGCCTGGCATCAGCCAAACGACCATCCGGTTGGCTTCGACATCGATCTCCCGCACGACATCGCGGATCGCGGGGATGAGGACTTCGCCGAAGGGCCCGAGGACGACGTAGACATCATTGGCGCGCGTGTAGAGGATCTCCTTGACCCGACCCAGATACATCCCCTCGGTGGTGTAAACCTCCATATCCAAGATCTCATGCTCATAGAACTCACCGGGAGGAAGCGGCACCGCCTCCTCCCGATCGATCAAAACCAGTTGCCCTCGCAGCGCCTCCGCAGCCTCCCGGGTCTCACAGCCCGGCAGCCGCATCAAAACCATCCCCTTGTAATAGCGAAAGCGAACGCCTTCATAAGGGATCGCTTCCTCACCGATGTAAACCCGCTTCAAGCGCTTGAGCCGTTCCGGGAAATCGGTGAGGATCTCCAGTTTCATCTCCCCTCGGACTCCCCAGGGGCGAGCGATCCGAGCTACCGCCAGAAAGCGAGGAAGCGGCCTCCGCATCGCCTAATCCAGCGATTCGATCCGCAGATCCACCTTTCGACGGGGCGGCGCGGCAGCGCGCATCACCTGCCGCATAGCCTCCGCCAGGTGCCCGTCGCGGCCGATCAAACGTCCCAGCTCGGCCTGAGGGACCTTCATAAAATATTTCACCACGGGGCCCCGGCGGATCTCCTTGATCTGGACGGCGGAAGGATCATCCAGCATGGCCTGGGCGATGAATTCCAGAAAGGCCCGCATCGGCGATCCTCATCGAGGGGAGGTGCGCGTGCCCGCCTCAGGGGCCATGGCCTCCGCTGCGAGGGCCTCCAGCGGCTCGCCCGCCTTCAGGCGCTCGAAGCGGGCCAGGGTCCCCGTCTTACGGAACAGGATCTCCACGGCCTCTGTGGGCTGGGCGCCGACCCGCAGCCAGTGGAGGGCGCGGGCTTCATTGACCACGATCGTTTCCGGCTCCGTGCGCGGGTTGTAGTGTCCGATGATCTCGATGAACTTCCCATCCCGCGGCGCCCGCGAATCC
Organism: Thermoflexus sp.; assembly: GCF_042408365.1. Taxonomy (GTDB): domain Bacteria; phylum Chloroflexota; class Anaerolineae; order Thermoflexales; family Thermoflexaceae; genus Thermoflexus. The sequence goes on along the minus strand of NZ_JBHOQJ010000189.1, from coordinate 66 downwards.
GCCACGACGATCCGATACGTCGGCTCATGCTTTTTGCCCATACGCTGCAAACGGATCCGAACCATC
>NZ_JBHOQJ010000078.1:0-7285 GCF_042408365.1 Thermoflexus sp. | reverse complement strand
CTTGCGCGCCGTCCACCTCTTCTCTCTCATTCCTCTGCCGCCAAACGCACCACCATCTTGAAGATGTCCGACTCAGTGATGATCCCAACCACACGGCCGTTCTCCACCACAGGCAGACCGCCGATCTTATGCTCCAGCATCAAACGTGCCGCCTCATAGATCGGTGTGTCCGGAGTAACCGTGATCACCTTTCGGGTCATGATCTTATCCACAGTGAGACGGGCCAGGAGATAGTTGAGCTCAAAGATGCTGAGAGAGGTAGCATCGGAGGGAGAAGCCTCCCGCACGTCCCCCAGGGTGACGATCCCAACGAGATGTCCGTTCTCATCCACCACCGGCAGACGCCGAATGCGCTTCTCTTTCATGATTTGGTGGGCTTCTGGCAACGTGGTGCGGGGTGAAATCGTGATCGGATTGGGAGTCATCCAGTCCCGCACTTTGTATTGCTTAAGGACGCTCGCCATGGGAGGCCTCCTGGCACGGGATGGATCTAAATCCAGTATAACATGCGGAGAAAGCAGGCGCTAATGAAACGGGGGATTGGGGGCCATCTGCTTCCCTTATAGCATATCCCCTCCACAGTCCCTTACGCCGTGAAGACGGAGCGGCCCATCTGCCTCTCCGCCGTATCACCCCCATCAGTGGGTAAAGCGCTATTCCGCCGAACTCGCCGAAGATCGCAGGGTATCCGCGGGCGAGGGATGGTAGTGGCCCTCAATCCACACCTCGCCATGAGGGCCAACTTCTTTCTTCCAGATGGGGACGATCTCTTTCAGGCGGTCGATCCCATATCGGGCGGCTTCAAAGATCCCTTCATGGCGATGCCCGGAGGAGACCACCACTGCAACCGTAATCTCTCCCACAGCCATCCGCCCGACCCGTTGCACCATGGCGATGCCGTGGACCAAAGGCCATCGCTCCCGGATCTCGGCGAGGACCTGACGCATCTTGGCCTCAGCCATCGGCAGATAGGCCTCGTATTCCAGGAACTCCACCTGTCGATCCCCCTCCTCGCCCCGCACAACCCCCGTGAACAGCGCGACCGCCCCGGTTCGTGGGGTGGCGACTGCCCGGACCAGAGCGTTCAGATCGATCGGTTCGGTCGTAAGGGCCACGATCTCGGGTCGCGATGGCGTCTCCCCTCCACCGCTGACCGGTGGGAACAATGCGACCTCATCCCCAGGCCGCAAGCCATCTTCCGGAAAGGCGAATTCATGGTTGACCGCCACGACCGCTGAAGAAAGATAGGGCTGAAGGGCCGGATAGGCTTCTGCTACAGCTCGTAGCAAATCGGCCACCGACGCGCTATCAGGGACGTGGACGGAGATCACCTCACGGCCGATTCGGTCCTTCAAAGTAGCGAACAAGCGGATCTGAATTTCCATCCGAATCCCCCCAAGCCGAGTGATTGATCTGACCGATGGAACCGGATCGCCTCCTTCTCCGCGGCCTTCCAGATTTCAGGAACCAGAGGACCCCATGGCGACGCAGGTCCCCTGGGACCCCCGACTCGGTAAAGCCCCGCCCGCCTTCAGGGCTCCAGGACGAGATCCCCGCTCTTCCCCCCATGCTTCTCGATCAGGCGGATGTTCATCAAGCGCATGCGCCGATCGAGCGCCTTCGCCATGTCATAAATCGTGAGCGCCGCCACGGTCACCGCAGTCAAGGCTTCCATCTCCACCCCGGTCCGGGCCACCGTCTCCACGCGCGCTGTGATCTCCACCCAGGGAAACGGATGACTTTCATCGGGATCCCGGAGCGCGAAATCCACCTGGGCATGGGTGATGGGCAAAGGATGACAGAGAGGAACCAGATCGGAGGTCCGCTTGGCCGCCATGATCCCGGCGATCCGGGCGGCGGCCAGCACATCCCCTTTGGGAACAGTCCCCGCCCGAAGGGCCGCCATGGTCTCTGGGCCCATCCATACCTCCCCCCGGGCGATGGCCACTCGATAGGTTTCCGGCTTCTCCCCCACATCCACCATCCGCGCCCGTCCCTGTTCATCCAAATGGGTCAACATCCGAGCCTCCCCGACGTGGATCGGAACACCTTGCTTTCGCGGGTTATTCCCTTCTTAATCTTACAAGGATCGAAGCACGTCTTAAACCCGCGAACGCTGATAACCCCTTTTCGCTAAAAGTCCACCATCTTTCCCTCGTAGGCATACATGAACAGATGCTCCACCTCCTCCCCGGTGGGCGTTCGAGGGTTGGTCAGAGTGCTGGGATCCTCCAGCGCATACTCCACCAAGGTGGGGAGATCGGCCTCAAAATCATCCCGCGGGATCCCGCATGCGGCGATCGTTTGGGGTTGCTCCAGGGTGTCCAGCAGCTCTAAGATGGCGCGGGAAAGCCGAAAAGCGGCCTCCGGGCCGTTCAAGTTGGACAACCCAATCGACCGGGCGAGGTCGGCGTAGCGATCCGCGGCGGCGCGGGCGTTGAATTCGACTACATAGGGAAGGAACAGACCCACTGCCCGTCCGTGAGGAATATCGAAGCGCGCCCCCAAGGCATGGCCCAGGCTGTGGGCCAAGCCCACCATCGCGTTCCCGAAACCGATGCCAGCCATCGTCGCCGCTAAGTGCATCTGGGTTCGAGCCTCTGGATCCTTCGATCCGTTCCGATAGGCGCGGGGAAGATAGGCGAAAATCAGGCGGGTTGCATGAAGACACATCGCGTCGCTGAAAGGGTTTCGCCAGGTGCTGACGTAGCCTTCCACCGCATGGCTCAACGCATCCATCCCGGTATCGGCCGTCAGGCGAGGAGGCAATTCCATCGCCATCGCCGGATCCACGATGGCGATATCCGGGAGGTTCTCTCGGGAGCCCACCCCCAGCTTGCGCCGCGCCTCTGGATCCGTTAGGACGATCGCCCAGGTGGCCTCGGAGCCTGTCCCGCTGGTGGTGGGGATGGCGATCAAACGGGCGCGGCGCCGCAGGCCCAGCGGCTCCATCGGGCTGATGGCCAGGGGGTCCAGGTCCGGGCGCTCGAAGAGCACCCAGATGGCCTTCGCGGCATCGATCACGGATCCCCCTCCAACAGCCACAATCCAATCCGGGTTGTAGGCCCGAATCACATCCGCTCCGATCCGGACTAGAGTGATCGTGGGGTTGGGCTCCACAGCGTCGAACACGTGGACTTCCAACCCGGCCCGACGAAGCCGGTCCTCCACGGGCTTGACCAGGCCCAGGCGCCGCACATATGGATCCGTGATCACAAAGGCGCGTCGTCCCTCCAATTGCTCTAAGTAAGAGAGCGCATCTTCGCCGAAAACGATCTCTGGGGTTTTAAAGAACCACATGGGTCTTAACCTCATTCGGATTCTTAGAGGTCGGCTGGGGAGTTGCAGATGATAGGGGGCCCCGGCCTCGCCGCTCGACACCCTCCGATGGAGCCCAGAGCCGCGAGTTGGACGCTGAAGGCTCCCATCCGTGACCAAAATCACAGAAACCCTGTGAGGTCAAGAAACTTTCTCCGTGCAACGCGGGTCGCCCCGCGCCGACAAGGACCGGATAAAGATCACGCGATAAAATCCGTGGGCACGCGGGTGCAACAGAGCACCAACTCCTTCGCCGCGCGCACATTGCGCATGATATTCACCATGTTTCCCTTGAGCTTGATCCGCCCTGTGACCAAGGCTTGGATCGGATCCAGCTTCCCCTGAATCACCTGCTTCCACACTGAGTAAGGCGCTGACATCCGATAAGCCGGGTTTTTAACCGATTCATCGGTCACTTCAAAGGCCTCCCGACACTGGCCGTGCCAGAGATCCATGTAGAGGACCACCGGCTTCGTTAACGGGCCTTCCGGCTCCACCACAAAATAAAAATCCCCCTCCCAGTTCTTCGCAGCTTCAGCGTAGCCTGGGCTGCGATTCACTTCCTCCATCAGGGCCTTGATCCATGCATCGGATGGAAAAAGAATCCCCATAAATGACCTCCTGAGGCGGAAGTTGGGGCTGGGTTCCAACATCATGAACCCAGACGGCCATAGGACTTGTGCACCAGGAAAGGGATCTGAAACTCGAGGGGCTGGGCGGACATCTCGTGCCCAGCCCCCAACTCGGAAAAAGGCGAAGCGCTGCGCGCTTATTCCTGCTGCATCAGGCTTTCTCCTTCGCTGCCTCTCGCTCCCGGCGGGCCTGCTCAATGATGGTCTGAGCGATATGCGGAGGAACCTCCTCGTAATGACTAAATGTCATGCGGAACACCCCGCGCCCCTGGGTCAGAGAGCGCAGCTGGGTTGCGTAGCGCTGCATCTCGGCCAGTGGGGCCAGCGCGATGATCACGCTCTTGTCCCCTTGTTGTTCGATCCCCTGCACCCGGGCGCGACGAGTGTTGAGATCGCTGATCACATCCCCAGTGAACTGCTCCGGCACGATGATCGTGAACTGCATAATGGGCTCCAGGAGGACCGGTCCGGCCTGCTGGAACGCCAGCTTGAAGGCCTCGCGCCCGGCGATCTGGAAGGAGATATCATTGGAGTCTACCGGGTGCTCTTTGCCGTCGTAAACCGCCACCCGCACATCGACGATGGGGTAACCTGCTAGCAACCCCTGCTCCATCACCCCCCGGATCCCCTTCTCGATCGAGGGGGCGAAGTTCGAAGAGATGGCCCCGCCGAAGACTTCCCACACGTATTCAAAGCCCCCATCCCGCGGCAGGGGCTCGATTCGGAGATGGACCTCCCCAAACTGTCCAGCACCGCCGGTCTGTTTCTTGTGCCGATACTGGGCCTTGGCCACCTTGGTGATCGTCTCCCGGTACGGAACCTTCGGAATGCTGGTCACGATCTCGACCCCGAACTTCGTGGAGGCCCGGCGGATCGCTACATCGATGTGGGTATCCCCCATCCCCTCCAGAATGGTTTGATGAGTAGAGGGTTCCTGACGGAGATGGAGAGTGGGATCCTCCTCACACAGACGCTGGAGTGTGGGGACCAGCTTAGCGGAGTCCGCTTTGGTCTTGGGCTCCGTCGCCACCGCATACAAAGGCGTCGGATAAACCGGCGGGGCAATCCGAACCAAGGAACTGCGATCACACAGGGTATCCCCGTGGCCGGTCACGCTCAATTTCGGCACTGCCCCGATATCTCCTGCAACCAGCTCTGGGACGGGGATCTGCTCCTTCCCACGCATCACGAAAATTTGAGCCAGCCGCTCGTCCTGATTCTTGTTCACATTGAACAGATGGGAGTTTGAACGCACAACGCCACGGAAAACGCGGAAGTACGCCAGCTTCCCCACAAAGGGATCAGCTGTGACCTTAAACACATAGGCCACCGTGGGGCCTGCGGGGTCCGGTTGCACCGTCTCCGGCTGTCCATTGGAAACAGGGAGCGCCTGGATCGGTTTCGCCTCCAGCGGCGAAGGAGCCAGCTGAACCAGCAAATCCAGCAACGGACCTACGCCGACGGTCGACAAGCCAGCCGCACATACCACGGGGACGATTTGCCCTGCCAGAAAGCCGGCCTTCAACCCGCGTCGGATCTCCTCCTCCGTCAACTCCCCGCCCTCCAGATACTTCACGATCAGCTCATCGTCGGCTTCCGCCGCCGCTTCCATCAGGCGCATCCGCGCCTCCTCCGCTTCCTCCCGAAGCCCTGGCGGGATCTCGCCGACCTCTCCCCGCGGACCCCGGCGCGCCTTCATCGCGATGAGGTCCACCACTCCCTCGAACGCCGCTTGGCTGCCGATAGGAAGCTGGATCAAGACGAAGTTCGCTTTGAAAACCCGGCGCAGACTTTCTAGAGCGTTCTCAAAGTTCGCGTTATCCCGGTCCATCTTACTGATCAGGGCGATGCGAGGCAGACCCCGCTCCTCCAGTGCCGCCCATGCCTGTTCCGTGCCCACCTCCACACCAGCCACACTGTCCACAACCAAGAGGGCACAATCCGCCACGTGGACAGCGCTTTTCATCTCGCCAACGAAATCCAGATAACCCGGGGCATCCAGGAGGTTGATTTTGTGATCAGACCACTCGATGGGTACAAGGGAGGTGTAAATAGAGAGACGACGACGGATCTCCTCCTCATCGAAGTCAGAAACGGTGTTGCCTTCCTCCACGCGGCCCATGCGGGTGGTCGCCCCGCTCAAGAACAACATCGCCTCCACCAGCGTGGTCTTGCCCGACCCGTTATGGCCTACCAGCACGATGTTGCGAAGGTATTCCGTTCGATAGACTTTCATCGTGCCTCCCCCTGATTAAGGTTGGCGGTTCACCCGCTCGCCCGAGCGGGAGGATCCTCGCATCCCTAAAGCGTTCGTTTCTTCGATCCAACAGGGTGCGCGCGGCGACCTGTCCGCCCGTGGACGTCCAATCTACAGCTCCAATTATAATAGTGCTCCATCCGCGTTTGTTTTGGGGATATGCGGTGGCAGGAGCGGATGGCCCCTCCCCTCCCCACAGCCCTTGGGGAGGGGAGAAAAAATCCTTCGGGGGTTGGGCCGAAGGCCCCAGGCCCAACCCCAGAAAACCCCCCAAATTTGGTGATGTGGTCAGGGCCGCGTCGTGCACCCTCGGCCGCTTGCCCTTCAACGGCACGCTAATTCCTCCGATCCGCCTGCTGAAGACGGCGGAGTAAGCGGATCTCCAGGTCATCTTCTGGATGAGGCGAACCGAGGGGATCCTGATGCCGGCGGATCAGGGTTACCGTAAGAGGATCGCAGCCCGCTTCGATCGCCCATGCCGCCCCGATCTCCGGATGCGCCTGATATCGCTGCACCCGTTCCATCCATCGACGGAGCGCCGGCCACCGAGAGAACGCGAGGCGCCAGAGCCGCGGGCACAGCGCGTTTCCCAGAACCACCAGCGCGCGCTCCCATGGAGTCAGCGGCGCTGCTGCCTTTCCCACATCGTGCAAGAGGGCCGCCCTCAACAAGGCCGGATGCCTCTCCCCCCACGCCAGCAGGGTCCGCAACACCGCCAGGCTGTGTCGTTGATCTCCCGGGGACATCCGCCAGAACAAAGCCTGAGCCTCGGGAGGCAGGATCCGCTCCACCAGCTCTCGATCCTCCTCCCGGATCCGAGCGGTGATCGCCCACCAGAACTGTTGGAAGCGATGATGGATTCGGAACATCTATCCTCCGAGACGCTGAGATGACCAAACGGCGCTCCAGCGCCTGATGATAAACAGCGAGCCCGGAGGCCCGTCCTCCGCGAGGGGGCATCTCCTGAAGGATGAGCTGGCTGGGCGCTTTCGGTGCCGGCCTTGCCCATAAAACCCATTGTATCTTTATGATTAGAAATGGGGTTTAGGGGCGAGCTGGGCGCCTTTGGCGCCCAGCT
>NZ_JBHOQJ010000074.1:0-3776 GCF_042408365.1 Thermoflexus sp. | reverse complement strand
CACCAAAGGTGCGCGGCTCTGCCCCCAAAGCCACCGAGAGGAAGTTTACAGCGGTCATTGTGGCTTGTGCCGTGCGGGTCCGCGCTATTCATTTTACCCAACCTTTGTTCATAGTAAGGTGCTTTAGCGCCCGCTCGTTCTGGCTGGGTGTCTCCTGGGCTGTCGCATCAGCTCGGGGGCCCGTTCGCTTTCCAACGCAGCCCTCAATTGCACAATTTTTAACAGATGTGATATAAAGAGATTAGAGGATCCTTTCCAAAAGTGCGCTGGAAATTCGTTGGAGGGCAGCCTGAATGCAAAGGTGAAGGATCCTGTTCCTCATACGTACCTTCTGCCTCGGACAACATTCCGTATATGGGTTTCTCCAGCGAACTCATCTTAAAACTTTTATAGCCATCTTTCAGAACGGTTCCAAGGCCTCTTTCCCAAAGGCCTCCATGGTGAGGAATTTTGAGATGAATGTAACGAACGGTTCGCCCCAAGAATTAACAGCTTTATTACTCCAGACCGAGTCGTTGAAGCGTCGCGTGGTTGAGCTGGAGCAAACCCTTTGGCGGATGCAGCAGGTTCAGGATCTGCTGCGGGATCTGGAGCAAGCCTGGGCGACGGAAGACCCCATGGCCCAGGCGTTGAGAGCTGCTCAGCGTGCCTTTGGAGCGGATGCCACCCTCTTCATCCAGCTGGACTCCCAGGGTCGTCCGGCGCGATGGTGGCATGTCGGATGGGAGGGGATCCACGCCGATGACCTTCACGCTCTTCTCCATACGCTCCTGGAGGCTGGTCGGGAAACGCCAGAATTTGTTCCCCAGACTCTTTCCCTCACCGGGTTCATGTCCCTTGGAGGAGAGCCGCTGGCCCGCTCCGTCTTGATGGTGCGGCTAAGGGATCCATGGGGAAGCGTTAGCCTGGTGGCGTTTTTGAGGCGAAGCGAGGAGGGATTCTCGGAGGAGATCTGTCTTCTGGTGGGGATGGCGGCAGAACTGTTGGCGATGCGCCTTCATTCGCTCCACGCTCTGGAACAGCAACGTCACCTCAACCGGGCCATGACGCATCTCTTCCGGGTCGCTCGGGTCCTGGCCTCCAGCCCTGAACTCTCCGTCACCCTCCCACAGGTGGCGCGCATCATCCGTGAGGAAACGGGCTGGCCCTCGGTGGCGATCCTGGTCTATGAGCCGGCGACGCAACAGCTGCGGGTTATGGCCTGGGAGGGCTATCGCGCGGCCCCCGCTCCTGACCGCTGTTTCATCCCAGCGGACCAGGGGATCATCGGTCGAGCTTTCCGGACCGGTGAACCTCAACGGGTGCCGGACGTCTCTTTGGATCCCGATTATGTGGAGGTGGATCCTGCCACCCGATCCGAATTGGCTGTTCCGATCTTTGCGGGGGAGACCCCCTGGGGTGTGCTGGATGCCCAGAGCCCGGAGCGTTACGCCTTCACGCCGGATGACGAGGTTCTTATGCTGGCGGTGGCGGGGATCATCAGCCTGGGCCTGGAGGCCGCCCAGGTTTACGAGCAGGTCCGCCGGGAGCGGACTCAGGTGGGGCTGGAGCGGGATCGGCTTCTCGCTCTATACGAGGGTTACCTGGCCATTCAACGGCATTCAGATCCCGAGCGGGCATTAAACGAGGTGGTGGAGATCTTCATCCAGTTCGGGTGGAGGGCCGCGCGTTGTCGGGTGCTCGATGAAGCCGGAGGGGTCCTCGCAATGGCGGAGAGCGCCCCGGCCCCTCAATTTCCTCCACTGGCCCTGGAGCCATGGCTTCGGAACGATCCCCATCTGGAACGATACCGGACGCGCGGGGGGTTATATCGCTTCCCGAGGACGGATCCAGAGATCCATGACTGGCTCCAGAGCGAGAGGGAGATCCCTGTCTCATGCATTGCCCTTCCGCTCCGGGATGCTGCTGGCCGCCTGCTGGGGCTAGTGGAACTGGAGGCTCCCGAGGAGAGGGAGGATCTTGAGGGATCTCTGTTGCGACCGACGGAGCTCCTCGCTATGCTCCTGGCGCTGTCCTTAGAGCGGGGCCGCTTGCTCCGACGCTACGAGCAGCACCTACGGGAGCAAACCATGTTGTATCGGGCCGTGAGCGCCCTGCTCCGCTTCGACGAGCCCGGCCCGATCCTCACCGAGATCACCGCCGCTCTCTGCGAAGCTCTGGATGGGACCAGTGCGTATTTCGTCGCCGTGGATCCGGCGCGTCGGATTAGCTGGGTTGCCGCCGAGTATTATGCGGAAACGGCTAACCCGATGGAGCGGATCTCTGATTTGGGCGTGGTCTACCAGGAAGAGGACGTCCCACTGGAATGGGTGGCCCTCCGGGAACGGCGGATCCAAACGCTGTATGCGGACGATCCTCCGGACGCCTACGAGCGTCAGCGTGCCATCCTACGGAGCTATGGTGGCTGGTCCGTGCTGCTCATTCCTTTGTTTGCAGGGGAGGAGCCGCTCGGGTTGGTGGAAGTATGGGACAGCCGGCGGCGGCGCGCGTTCGATGCCGGGGAACGGGCCTTGGCCCAGGCCATCGCTCAACACGCGGCCGTTGCCCTTCAGCGGGCCCGCCTGTATGAGCGGCTTCAACAGGTCAACCGGCGCCTGGAAGCGATCTTTTCCACGGTGGAGGATGGTCTGATCCTTCTGGATCGAGAGGGACGGATCGTCCAGGCGAATGCTGCGGCCCAGCGGCTGTTGGCCGAGGTGGAGCTGACGTCGGAGAGCTCCTTGACGGATCTCCTTCTCCGCTTGCGACATCAGTCCCCGCAGGCCGCTCGTGCCTTGATTCGAGAGGCCCGCCGGATCCGCCAGGGGGTGGCCCAGGGCTTCCGTCTGGAGCTTCCTTTCCCGTTGAAGGATTCCATGCGCTGGCTCGCCATGATGTGTTCCCTGGTCCAGGGCGATGGTCCGACCGGAGGGGGGTGGCTGTTGGTTTTCCGGGACATCACGGCGGAGCGGGAGCGCGATCAGTTGCGGGAAGATATGATCCGGATGCTGATGCACGATCTGCAAAATCCTCTGGGGCCTATCCTTCTTGCGTTAGAGGAACTGATCACCTATCCGGAGCTGAGCCCCTCAGCGCAATCACTGGTCCACACGGCCCTGCGAGGGTTGAGCCGCCTTCAAAACCTCATCAGCAACCTGCTGGATCTTGCTCGCCTGGAGTCAGGTCGACTGCCGATCGAATGGGAACCCGTAGATCTGAGGGGGCTGGTGGAGGAGGCGGTGGAGGGGTGGGGCCCGGTGTTTCAACGTCGGAAACTCCGTGTGACGACGGAGATCGACCCGGTGTTGCCATGGGTGTGGATGGATCGACAGTTGATCTTGCGGGTCCTCTGGAACCTCCTCTCCAATGCCTCGAAGTTCACACCGGTTGATGGTGAAATCCGCGTTCGTGCCTATGCACAAGCAGGGATGGCTGTTCTGGAAGTTTTCAACAGCGGCTCCTACATCCCCCCGGAGCAGCGGCAGCGAATTTTCGAGCGTTTCAGCACGCTGCAAAGCCGCCGCGGATATGGGCTGGGGTTGGCTTTCTCGAAATTAGCGGTGGAAGCCCATGGCGGGCGCATTGAGGTGGAGAGCGATGTAAACGGCACCACGTTCACGATCCGATTGCCTCTCCGTCCACCTTCTTCTCTTCACTCGTAGTGCTTCATCTGCTTTTTGTGGGGATATACGAGAAAGGGAACGGATGGCCCTGCTCCCTCTCTCACGGCCCTTTGGATCATGGGGCGGGGGATAAAAAAGCATTTTGAGGGCGAGCCGGGCGCCTTTGGCGCCCGG
>NZ_JBHOQJ010000070.1:0-2569 GCF_042408365.1 Thermoflexus sp. | reverse complement strand
GCGACCTCGCGGTCGGTGAGGGTGCGATCCTCCGCCTGGTAGAACACGGTAAAGGCCAGGCTCCGATGGCCTGGAGGGATCGGATCCCCTTGATAGACATCGAAGAGCCGGACTTCGCGGACGAGCGGGGCGCCCGCCTCTCGGAGGACCGCGGCCAGGGCTGCGGCCGGGACGTTCTCCGGGACGATGAAGGCCAGATCCTCCACCACCGGGGGCACCCGGGGCACTGCCTCGAACGGGTGCGCCAGCGGAGCAAGCCCTTGCATGGCCTCCAGATCCAGCTCCGCTACCAGCACCGGCTGATCGGGGAGCTCCCACGCTCGGCGCACCAACGGGTGCAATTCCCCGAGGATCCCGAGGGGACGGCCGCCAGCCTTCACCTCTGCCCCGCGGCCCGGAAGCAGCGTCGGGTGTTCTGCACGCTCAAACGCCACATCGGGGATGTGAAGCCGCTCCAGCAGGGTTTCCACGATGCCTTTCAGGTCGAAGAAATCCATTAGCCCACGGTCCACCGGCAGCCACGAGGAGGGATCCCGCGGACCGGTGAGGGCGAGGCCTACCCGCCGCGGCTCCTCTGGGAGCGACGCGTTGGGAACGGGAAGGAACACTTTGCCCACTTCGAAGACCGCCACCCGCTCCCGGAAACGCAGGTTCATCACCAGGGTGCGCAGCAGGCCAGGGAGCAAGGTGTGACGGAGCACGGTCCGTTCCTCGCTGATCGGGTTGATCAGACGGATGTACTCAAGGGCCGTGTAAGGGTTCGCCGCTCCAGGTGGGGTCAGGCGGGCTTCATCGTCTGGATGGATCAAGGCGTAGGTGATCACCTCCTGGAGCCCACAAGCAACCAAGATATCCCGCACCCGTTCTTCAAAGATCCAGGCGGGGTTCCCTCGCTGCGGCGGCAGCGGATCCTGGAGACGGGTCTCTGGGATCCGATCGTAGCCCCAGATACGGGCGATCTCCTCAATAAGGTCCTCCGGCCGGCTGCAATCCAGCCGGTGGTCCGGCACCGTCACCCGCCAGGCCGTCCGCGCCCCCTGACGGCGCGCCCGTCGTTTTCGATCGGAGATCGGCTTCGCCTGGAATTCCAAAGAGCGCAGGATCCGCTCGATCTGGCGGGGTGGGATGGAGAAGCCCAAGACGCGCTCCACGGCCTCGACGGAGAGGGGGATCACGACCCGGGGGGCCTTCCGAACGTAGGCGTCGGCGAGGCCCTGGGCCACCATGCCCTCCGCCAGCCGTTGCATGAGGCCTGCCGCGCGCCGGGCGGCGGGGACGGTGAGGGCGGGATGGATCCCTCGGCCGAAGCGGGCGCTGGCCTCGCTGGGGATCCGGTGGCGGGCCGCTGTGCGGCGGATGGAGATGAAATCGAAATTCGCCGACTCCAGGAGAACCGCGCGGGTGTTCTCCCTGACCTCCGTTTCCGCCCCGCCCATCACCCCTGCGATAGCGATGGGCCCCACCTCATCGCAGATCAGCAGATCCTCCGGATCCAGCGCCCGATCCGTCCCATCCAAGGTGCGAATCCGCTCCCCGGGCCGGGCGCGGCGGACGATGATCGTTGGGCGACGGCCCCCGGCGCGCTCCACCAGCCGGTCATAATCGAAAGCGTGGAGCGGCTGGCCCCATTCCAACATCACGTAGTTGGTGATGTCCACGATGTTGTTGATGGGGCGGAGCCCGCATAGCCGCAGCCGCCATTGCATCCAGTATGGAGAGGGGCCGACCCGCACGTCCTGGATCACCATCGCCGTGTAGCGTGGGCAGCCCTCTGGGTCCTCGATGCGGAGCCCCACCAGACGGCGGATGGTCGGGCCCAAGGCCTTGACCTCTGTGGAAGGATAGCGAAGGCGCCGGCCGGTGAGGGCGGCCACCTCCCGGGCGATCCCGATGATGGAGAAGGCGTGGGCCAGGTTGGGGGTGAGGTCGATATCCAGCACGACGTCCCCCAGGTAATCCGCGAGGGGCATCCCCACGGGGGCCTCCGGATCCAACAGGATGATCCCCTCGTGATCTTCAGAGATCCCGAGTTCCTTCTCCGAGCAGACCATTGCGTCGGAGTAGATCCCTCGGATCGTCCTTCCCTGGAGGCTCATCTTCACCCAGCCGGGCTGGTGGCCGTCGTACAGAGTTGCTCCCTCTAAGGCGAAGGCGACTTTCAGCGGGCGTTCCGGCGGGCGCTCCAGGAACGGGAAGAGGTTGGGGGCTCCGGTCACCACGACCTTCGGCTCCCCGCGGCCGTAATCCACGGTGGCTAACAGCAAACGATCGGCGTTCGGGTGGCGATCGACCCGGAGGATCTGCCCGACGACGATCCGCTCCCGGTCCCATTCCAAGGGGGCGCCGGGGATCCCAAACCGCTCGATGGCCGTCACCTCCAGGCCGGCCATGGTCAACCGCTCAGCCAGCTCCTCCGGCGACAGATCCACCTTCACGTGTTCCTGCAGCCAGCGCAGCGGGACCCGCATCGTGTGTTCCTCCGGACAGGATCTGAAAACACCTTAGGAGTCACGCGGTCGATTCCCTCCTAAAGGTCTTGAGGGTGGAGCCGGGCGCCAAAGGCGCCCGG
>NZ_JBHOQJ010000063.1:0-3678 GCF_042408365.1 Thermoflexus sp. | reverse complement strand
AGGACCTGGCGCGAGGGGTGGCGGAGGTCGTGGTGACCGATGGCTTCACGGGGAACGTGGTGGTCAAGCATTTGGAGGGCTCCGTGTCTTTCCTGCTCCGCTTTTCGAAGGAGCAGCTCGCCGATGGGTGGATGGATCGGCTGGGGTTGGCGCTGGCGTTGCCGGGTCTGCTCCTGGCGGCGCCTGGGCTGCTGTGCCTGATTCCCAGCCTTCGACGGATCTTGCAGCGCCTGGATTATCGAGAATACGGGGGAGCGCCCTTGTTGGGGGTGGATGGCGTGGTCGTGATCGGGCATGGGCGCTCGGACGCGAAAGCTGTGAAGAACGCGATCCGCGCGGCGGTTCAGGCGGTGAAGGGCCGGATGCTGGAGTCGATCCGGGTGGGCCTGGAGTCCATCGGGGTTCCGCACGCCGCGGGGAATCCGTAGAGAGGACAAGCCCGGGGCGCCCGGAATTGTGCATGCCGTCGGCGAATTACTCTGAGCGATTTTGTGGGCTCTCGGGGGAGGAGATCGGTCGGGCGACCAGGATCAGCCGGTGGGTGTTGCTGGTGTAGGGCCAGCAAGTGATCAATGTCAACCGCTCATCTTCCGTGGGTTGGATCCAGCGGGCGTTGGCCAGCCGCTCCCGAAGCGGACGGCCGCGTTCTGGGATGATATGTTTTTCACGCACCTCGTAGATGAAGACACGATCCCCGGAGTATACCAGGATCCGATCGCCTGGCTTCAGGCGGACGAGGTCGCGGAACACTTCCCCATATACATTGTGATGGCCGTTCAGCACGGTGTTCCCCGGCATCCCCAGCGGGGCCGAGGTCCGATGCCACCCCGCCGCAAAGAAATTCGGGGTCTCCCACGCCCGGACGGTTCGGTTTCCCATTCGGACTTCTCGAAAGCCGACCGGGACCACCGGAGCATCCAGGCCGATCGCCGGAATCACGATTCGCTGGGGAATCCACTTCTGAACGGGTGTGGGGGTGAGCTGAGGATTGTCCTCGAGCGGCTTCGGCTCTAGGGCGGGCGCCTGCTCCGGTTGCTCCCTCAGCCGGGGGATTTCCAACCCGGCGGGTTGGGAGGCAAGCGCAGCCTCCGATGGCGCAGTTTGGAGCTCGCCCGCCGGGCGTGGATGGATCGTGAGGATCGCCCCGGTGAGCCAGAGCGAGAGCAGGAGCATTCCGCTGCTCTTGAGCAATGGAAGCGATAAGGATCGATGTGAACGGCCGCTATGAATTCGAGCCATGAACGTTATCCCAGTCGGTGGATTCGCCTTCTCAGGAGAGGGGGAGGGGCTCCATCCCCCTTCCTCCCCCTCCCCACGGCCCTTGAGGCCATGGGGAGGGGGAGGAAAACTATTCTGGGGGAGGAGCCGAGCGCTCTTGGCGCCTGGCTCCTCCCCCAAAGCCCTATGAGGAAGCCAGCTGCGCAGCTCCTATTTATGGATTATGGGCGCGCCATGTCAGCACGATATGAGCAGCCAGCCCAAGTCCGAAGAAGAGCATGCTCAAACGGGCGAGGAGAAGGCTCCACCCCGATGGCCCTCGAGAGGCGATGCCGGTCACGGGGAGGAGAGCAGGCGTTTCCTCGGATGGATTCGGCGGCGGGTTCACCGCCGGAGTTGAAACAGGCACCGGAGGATAGACAATCGGGGTTGGGGTGGGTGCGGGCTGTGTGGGTGTGGGGACGGGTGGCTCCACCTGTGGGGTGGGGGTGGGTGTAGGCCCCCCCGGTGTCGATGTGGGCACGGGCTGTGTGGGTGTGGGGGTGGGGGTGGGCGGCTCACAGGACGGACCGTCGATCTGTCCGAATACCGGATCCCGGCCCGCTTTCACCGCCACCTGGGTGGTGCCGATCGCAAACCAGCCGCTCAAAACGAATGTATATAAACGAGGCTCATCTGTAGTTCGCAGCGGCTGTTCCCATTTGATCCCCCACAAACCGGTGGTGGGATCCTGCCCCACGCTCCCGGGCGGATCGCTGGAGAGAACCTGATGGTTGGTGCAAAGCGCCAATACCCAGTGGCTCAGGTCCTTGGAGGCGGAAACGGGCTTAACCTCATAGCTCCATGTGGAAGTCTGATCTGAATTGTAATCGACCCCCAAGAATGTGATCTGATAACCATCCAATACGATCGAGGTTCCGGCCATTACAGGGGTGACAAGCCCCTGAAGGATCATACTGATGCCCAGGCTCATTAACCCCAGGAACCAGGCAAGGTTCCGAAGACCCTTCCACTGTCGGACATCAAGGCCTTTCATGGCGACTCCAATAGTTAAGTTTTTCTGACTAATTTGACCACTTGTCTTATTCCGTCACTTATTAAACCGTGATATGAAGCTCCATATCGTAAGGATTTCGTAAGAAAAGGGGCTTGATCCTGGGGGATAGGACCAAAGTTCTATGTCATAGGGGGAATCTGAGGAGGGCTCGTTCCTATTCGGTAGAAATCCCAATCGATAATGTTCGCTCTGCGTGGCGGGGCGAGGGAGGGGATGGGGATGCGCTTGGCTGAGGTTGAGCAACGGCTTATCCTTGGAGGAAGAAGCCTTCCGACCCACGGCCCGAAGGGCCGTGGGAGAAAAAGCTTTTGGAAGTGGGCCGGGCGCCTTTGACCCCCGGCTCGCCCCCAACTCCCCAGGGGACCAAAATCAAAAATCAGATGCGGATGAAGCATGACCACCATGCATAGGGGAGTTTTTTCAATGGGGCGGGTTTCCGTGATCGTTACGGTTAAAAACGAAGCGGGCTCCATTCAGGAGCTCCTCGATTCCTTGGCGCTCCAATCCCGTCCTCCCGATGAGGTGATCGTGGCCGACGGGGGATCGACGGACGGGACGTTGGAGCGCCTGCGGGCGGAGCGGCGGCTGCCCTTACGGGTGATTGAGGCCCCGGGCACCAACATCGCTCAGGGGCGCAATCGGGCCATCGCTGCCTCCCAGGGGGAGATCATCGCGGTGACCGATGCGGGGGTGCGTCTGCATCCGCATTGGCTGGCCCACTTGATCCGTCCCTTTGAGGAGCGGCCGGAAACCGTAGTCGTGGCGGGGTTCTTCCTTCCGGATCCCCGCACGCCGTTTGAGGCGGCGATGGCCGCCACCGTGTTGCCGGAGCTGCGCGAGATCCGTCCGGGCCGTTTCTGGCCCTCCAGCCGTTCCATCGCTTTCCGGAAGACGGCGTGGGAGGCGGTGGGCGGCTATCCGGAGTGGCTGGATTACTGTGAGGACCTGGTGTTCGATTTCGCCCTATATGAGCGGTTCGGACCCTTTGTGTTCGTCCCCGAAGCGGTGGTCTACTTCCGGCCCCGTCCGACGCTGCGGGCCTTCTTCCTGCAGTATTACCGGTATGCTCGGGGAGACGGAAAGGCGGACCTCTGGCGGCTGCGCCACGCGATCCGCTACAGCACCTATCTGGGCCTGATCCCGGCGCTGGCCGGGCTGAGCCTGGGCGTTCATCCCTTGTTCGCGCTGGGGTATCTGTTGGGCGCCTGGCTTTACCTGCGGGTTCCATATCGCCGCTTGTTCCGGCTTTGGAAGGGCTATGCGTGGCCGGATCGGATCCGCATGGCCCTCTGGATCCCCTGGATTCGCGTTTGGGGGGACCTGGCCAAGATGTGCGGCTACCCGGTGGGGGTGTGGTGGCGCTGGCGCCACTTCCGGGGGTTCTATCGACCCCGCGGCTCCAC
>NZ_JBHOQJ010000188.1:0-6728 GCF_042408365.1 Thermoflexus sp. | reverse complement strand
CGCGCGTCTTTGGCGCGCGGCTCGGCCCCTAAAGATGGTAGGACACCCCCTCCGCTTCGCGGGGCTCCAAAACCGAATGAAGCCAGGCTGAATAGTTACTATCCCTATAGCAAATGCGGATGAAGCGCTATGGGCGTTCAGACCCACGACAATTTCCATTAGTCAGGAGAAGTTGCAATGACTCGAGTGAAAAGCAGCGTCACCAACCGCCGTCGCCACAAGAAGGTCCTGAAGATCGTTGAAGGCCAGCGGGGGTCCCGCAGCCGGCATTACCGACGGGCCCACGAGGCAATGATCAAATCCCTCGCTTACGCCTATCGACACCGGCGGGAGCGCAAGCGGGATTTCCGGCGTCTCTGGATCATGCGGATCAACGCCGCCGCCCGCCAGAACGGCCTCTCCTATAGCCGGTTCATGGCCGGCCTGCGGGCCGCTGGGATCGCCGTCAACCGTAAGATCCTGGCGGATCTGGCGGTGCGGGACGCCGCCGCCTTCGCCCGGCTCGTCGAAACCGCTCGCCAGGCGCTGGGGCTCGCCTGATCGCCCTGAGGGGCTGGGTCCAGCACAGGAGGCATGGCCGGGCGGGGAGGTCACAAAGGGCTTCCCCGCCCTTCTCATCTCCTGTAGATGGGCCACCCGGTCATTGATCCCGCTCAGGCGCTCAGGGTTCGGGAAGCCTCCCTCCAACGGCCTTCCTATGATTTGAATCCCCTATGCCCTTGATCACCAGTCCATCGAACGAGAAGGTCAAACGAGTCCGGGCGTTGCTGGAGCAGCGGAAAGCCCGTCGGACCTATCGCCAGATGGTCTTGGAAAGCCCCCGTTTAATTGATGAAGCCCTCCGCTTCAGCCAGCATCATCCCGATTACCGCCTCGCTTTTGCGTTCTACGCGAACCCCACCCCTCGTGCCCGTGAAACGCTGGACCGGCTTCAGGCGGCGGGCGTGCCATGCTATGAGGTCACTCCGGCCATCCTCGAGCTGTGCACCGAGGCGGAGACCCCTCAGGGGATCATCGCCGTGGCGCCGATCCCGGAGCTTCCCTGGCCCGAGCCCTCGACCTTTCTGATCCTGTTGGATCGGGTTCAGGAGCCGGGGAATGTCGGAGCCGTGCTGCGCAGCGCGGCCGCGGCAGGCGCAGAGGGAGCGATCATTCCACCCGGGACAGCGGATCCATGGCATCCGAAGGCCGTGCGGGCCGCCGCCGGCGCCCATTTCGTTCTGCCAGTGCGCATCGCCTCCTGGGCGGAGATCCCTTCGCTTCTCGGGAGCACAACAGTCTGGCTGGCAACGCCCGGGGGCGAACACGTCTATTTTGAGGTGAACTGGCGGGAGCCCGTGACCCTGATCTTGGGAGGTGAAGCCTCCGGCCCTGGGCCGGAGGCGCAGCGCCTGCCCCACCGCGCCGTGCGGATTCCGATGGCCCGGGGGATGGAATCCCTGAACGTCGCGGTGGCGGGAGCCCTCCTGCTCTACGAGGTCGCCCGGCAGCGAGGCTGGATGAAATAAGCAGGGCCCCCCATCGGTTTCCACATCCCCCCACCGACGCCCGAAAGGCCCTTATCCGCCTAAGGGCTCCATCGGGCGGACGCCTTCAGTACCCCGGCGCAGCTCCCACGGGTAGATGATATAAGCGTCCGTCACCGCCGCGTAATAGGTTGGCCCATGGCGGAAGAGGGACTCGCGGGGCTTGTAATGGAGCACGGCCGTTTCCGGATACCCCCCGGCTGCCTCCACCCGGCTCCGGACCGTGTTGATGGTCCGCCCGCTGGCCCATACGTCATCCACAATCAAGACCCGACGGCCTCGCAGCAGCTCATCCTCAGGGAACTGCAGGAAAGTGGGCCAGGTGAAGAGCTTCACCTGACTTAAATCCTGGGCCTCCGGGAAGCGGACGGCAGCGGTCAGAATGTATTTGATATCCAGGGCTTCGGCGATCATCCCTCCGGGCACGATCCCCCCCCGCGTAATCATCAACAGGGCATCGAAGGGCCCCCGGAGCTGAGGCAGTAAATGATCCATTAGGGCTTCGACATCTCCCCACGAGAGGATCTCTCGCCGCATTCTGATAACCCCGCTGGGTAAAGTGGAGAACGCGCCCACCGGCGCGCCCTGACCTCGGATTAGGAGACTTCGGCTTGATGGGGTGTGGGGGCATGCGGGGGATGGGCAGATGGCCCCTCTGCGCCTTCTTCCCCCTCCCCGCCGCCCGAAAGGCAACGGCCCACACCTCCCGGAAATCCCCCAAGCAAAGCGAGATCGGGGCAACTACCTGAATTTTAAATAACGGCTGGTCGGCTGTAAATATGCGAAGCAGGGGCACCCCTACCATCGCCATCCATGCCTTCCGTGGGGGCTCCTGGGGATCGGAGAATCCGCATCCGCCGGGCCATCGGATCGTCCAACCCCCTAGAGAGACGACCTCACGCCCTCAACCCACGTTACGGAGACCCCCCTCGCGCCTTCTGCAACAAGGCGTTGGTAAAGACGCGATCGATCTCCACGGGTCGGGTGATGGCGTTGTAACGACGTAGGACCTCGTACAGGGCCTCCCACTGCTCCCGGGTTTGCCATCCCAACCCATGGGCCCGCGTGACCTCCGATTCGGCATCCTTTAACTCCGCCTCCAGCATAAACCGCATGTGCCCCCGATCGGCCTGGGGCGCATATTTCAACACGATGTCCACCGCCTCCTCGGGGTTGCGCCGGGCATCCTCGATACCCTTCATCGCCGCCCGCAGGAACCGAACCAGGAGATCCGGATCCCGTTGGATCTGATCCTCGTTGGTGACATAGGTCAGCCCCAGGGTCGGCACGCCGTAGTCCGCCGCATCCCAGATGATGAGCTCATGTCCCATCTGCCGCAGCAAGTAAGGTTCGTTCGATTTGAATAGAGGGTACACATCGACCAACCCCTGCACCAGCACCCGCGGGTCGAAGCCGACGTTGACCAGCTCCACCCGGCTGCGGTCCACCCCCGCCGCCTCCATGATCGCGAAAAGATCCGGCGGGGGCGCCCCCTTATACCCCACCCGCTTCCCCTCCCAATCCTTCGGCGTCCGCATCCCGGAGGATTGCAGGGCGGCGAAGGCTTGCTGCCCCCGCTGGCCGATCAACGCGATGGAGACCAGCGGGAGGCCCGGATCGGCGCGCCGTTGGAGCAGCACCGCCGCGTCCTGGGTGGTCACCTGGACCTTGCCGGCCATCAGCAGCTGGAGATGCTCTCCCCGGCCGGTGGAATGCTGGATCTCCACATCGAGGCCCTCCGAAAGAAAGTAGCCTTTCTCTTTCGCGATATACACCCCCACAAAGGGCAGGTTGGCCTGCGGCTTGTAGCCGGCCATGAAAACCATATGCTGGAGCGCGACTGTGGGGGTGGCTCGCGGCGTCGGCGTGACGCAACCGATGATCCCGAGACCCATAACCATGGAGAGAACCAATCGAAGCGTTCGATGGATCCTGGACATCGATGACCCCCTGGAAACGAAATTTGGCTTGAGACTTCTCTCCCCTCCTCATCGCTCGAAGGGCGGTGCGGAGGGAAGACAAATTCGAAGTCCACGAGAGGAGGGGTAGGGCCCCAACACGTTTCATCCTCCCTCCCCACGGCCCAAGATGAAAACAGTTGATGAGGGTGGGGCCGGGCAACGAAGGCGCCCGGCCCCACCCTCACGGGGGAACCAACGGCACAACTCCATCAGGGACGCCCTATGATCGCCACCAAGCGATGTGTCGCTCCCTCCAAGATGCGAGGGCATAACCTGTCACACTGATGGCAGCGAGGAGGATGGCGGCAGCGAACAGGCGGGGCATATCCAGGTTGGTCTGAGCCAGCCACATCACCCGCCCCAAACCGTCGGAGGCGCCCGTCCACTCCGCCACCACCGCCCCGATCAAGGCCAGCGGGATCGTTGTCTTCAACGCCGCGAAGGTGTAGGGCCACGCGGAGGGCCATCGCAGATATCGGAAGATCTCCCAATCCGAAGCATCCCACGCCCGCATCAGCTCCAGAGCCGCCGGGTCCACCGCCCGCAGCCCGCTCATCCACGACACCAGGGCGGGGTAAAAGGTCAACAGCGCGGTCATCAGCACCTTGGGGATGGGGCCGAAGCCGAACCACAGCGTGAGGATCGGCGCGATGGCGACCAGAGGGATCGCCTTCAGCAGAAGCACGAGGGGCATGACCGCCCGCTCCAATGGGGGGTAGAATGTGGCGGCCACCGCCAGCCCCAGGGCGACCCCCATGCCGATGGCCAGCCCGGCGATCGCCTCCCCCATCGTAACGGCGGCGGCCTGAAGGTATAGCCCCCGCTCTACCCAGAGCACGCCGAGGATTTTCGAAGGCGGGGGAACCAGATAAACCGGCACCCGGGCGGCGCGGACGGTCAGCTCCCAGGCGAGCAGCGCTGTGGGAAGCGCAAAGGGCAAGACCAAGGGGATCCATCTCTGCACCGGCCATGACGTCCGGGTGATGGGCAACGCGGGGGCGCGCAGGAAGGCCATCCGGCTCATCGTATACCTCCAGCGAGGGCTTGACGCATCCGGTGCGCCCACTCGCCGATCCGCCGCTCATCCCGCCGCGGGCGTGGATCCGGGATCGCGAAGCGCGCCCGGATCTGCGCCGGGCGGCCTGCGAGGACCACGACCTCATCGGCCAGCCGCGCCGCTTCATGGAGATCATGGGTCACCCAAAGGACGGTGGCCCGAAACCGTTGCCAGAGCCGCTCGACTTCCTCCAGGAGCTGTTCCCGGGTCAGGGCATCCAAGGCCGCGAAGGGCTCATCCATCAGCCACACCTGAGGCTCAGGGGCCAGGGTGCGCGCCAGAGCCACCCGTTGTTGCATCCCCCCCGAAAGCATATGGGGATAAGCGCGTTCGAACCCTCTCAGGCCAACCAGGTCGATGAGCTCCTCGATGGCGAGCGAGGGCCGAAGGGATCGGCCGTTCACCTCCAGCGCGAGGCGGATGTTCCCCTCCACTGTGCGCCAGGGGAGCAAGGCAGGCTGCTGCCCCATCCACCCGATCCGACGCGCGGCCCGCGCCTCCGCCGGGGAAAGCCCCCCCACGCGCACCTCGCCCGCCGCCGGGCGCAGAAGGCCCGCCGCCAGCCGGAGCAAGGTGGATTTCCCACACCCGCTGGGCCCGACGATGACGGTGAAGGACCCCGGGGGGACCTCCAGGTCCAAGCCCTCGAAGACCGCCCATCGGCCCTGGGGAGTTGAGAAGATCTGGACCACGCCGGAGATCCGGATATCCAGCATTTCGGACGCTCCAGAGTTCATCGTGAACCTTCCCCTGGCTTACGAACCCCAGGGGAGATGCCGTTACGAAACCACCAGCCCTCGCCGACCCTCCATGCGTTCGGGGAGGATCCGGAAAGTCTCCAAGCCATGGGATGGAAGCGGCCAATCCACACGATAGCGATGCGCCAAGCGGGTGAGCAACCCCTCTGGGCCCTCGGGGAACGGCTGAGGGATGGCTTCCCCCTCCACCCGGACCCGTCGGAGGGGCGGCCAGGGCTCATCGATCAACAGCGTGATCCGCGGATGGACGCGCACATGATCGGGCCATCGGGAGCCCGGGAACGCGGCGATCCAGAGGGCCGGCTGTTCCCACACATACCAGACAGGAACGGCGTAGGGCTGACCGTCGACGCGCATGCCGATCAGGCGGGCGACCCACGGGCCTTCGAGGAACGCCATGATCTCGGCCGGGCGGAGCCGGCGCAGCGGAAGGCCCTGGGGTTCCACCCCATAGGGCTGATAGGCGGGGGCGCCTAACCGTAAGGAGAGACGGGCGGCTGCGGCCCGCAAGCCTTCCGCAAAGGCGGAAGTGGCCCGCGCGGCCGGCAGACGCGCCGCCAGGGCCACATACGGATGCCGGCCGTCCGGGCAAATCGGCGCGGCGATCTCCACAACGGATCCCAGGGCGCGGCGGGCGATCCCGCTCCGCCGGATCTTCTCCCAGCGGCCGCGGGCCTGGCGATCGGCCAGGAAGATCCACCCCGCCGCGCTCTCGGAGAGCAGGAAGCGTTCCCCGATCGCCCAGTGGCCGATCAGCGGGTGGCGGCCCAAGACCGCCTCGATCACGACCACCTCATCGCCCACCGGGCGCAGGAGGGCGACGCTTTCCGAAAACCCCCGGGCCTCCGCTCGGAACAACTCCCGCAGCGTCCGTTCCGGATGCGTGCGGGCGGCCAACACCCACCACCGGGGGCCCAGACGATAGGGTCCTCGCGGGCTTGCCTGTTCCAGATAACCGTGGGCCTTGAGCGTGTTCAGCAACGCGAAGGCGCCGGTGCGCGAGAGGCCCAGACGGTCGATCAGCTCCGAGGGAAGGACACCCTCCGGCCGCTCCGCGATCCATTCCAAAAGCTGGAGCGCCCGCTCCACGGCTGGGACCCGACGGATGTACGACAAGGCCACACCCCTGCCCGATAGATTTGCTGGCCTCCATCTCCTCACGCGGATGGATCGGTGATTGATCATAAAAAATCTATGTTTATTATACAAAACTTCAGCAAATTCGAGGAGAGCGATCCGCTGTCAGCCCGTGCCTCCATCCGGGCGGGATGGCCAACGAAAAGCGCTGGGGGGCCAGGCTCTGCCTGGCCCACGCATCGGCTCGGTTTGTCGGATCTGGCCGGGCGATCAGCGCCTGGCCAGCGCCTGCACCCGTTCCTGCAATGCCATGTTCAATACTCACCCCGGCTGTCCCGGGGAACAAAAA
>NZ_JBHOQJ010000057.1:0-2351 GCF_042408365.1 Thermoflexus sp. | reverse complement strand
CATATGCGGCCCGCCCCTCATAGAAACTTCGTAGAGGAAGCTTGAGGGTCCCAGGGGGCCGGGGGAAACGAGCAAAGCGGGCGCTAACGCGCCTTGCTCCAAACGGCCCCCAGCCCCGATGGTAAAATGGAAACGAGGTGGTCACCTCACCCGGTGATAGTTATTGTTCTTCGCGGGATGCGGGCCGCTGAAAGGGGTGACTGCCAGAAACGATGGTGCGTGAAAACCCTGGAGGACCACATGAAGAGTGTGGCGCTGCGAACTGAGCTTGATGTTGAGCGCATCCGGGCGGATTTTCCCATCCTCCATCAAACCATCAATGGAAAACCCCTGGTCTTCCTGGACAGCGCGGCCAGCTCCCAGAAACCGATCCCGGTTATCGAGGCGATGAACGAATACTACCGGACAACCCACGCCAACGTTCACCGGGGGGTCTATGCGCTGAGCGAACGGGCGACCGCTCTTTATGAGGAGGCCCGCCGCAAGATCGCCGCCTTCATCGGTGCGACCTCCCCCAAGGAGATCATCTTCACCCGTAATACCACCGAGGCCATCAACTTGGTCGCCTACGCATGGGCCCGTCACTTTCTCCGAGAGGGAGACGAGATCCTCCTCACCGAGATGGAGCACCATAGCAACTTAGTCCCCTGGTTCCTGATCGCCCGAGAGAAGGGGCTCCGCATCCGTTATATCCCCATCGACGAGGAGGGCCGCCTGCGGCTGGATCTCCTGGATGCGCTGCTCACCGAGCGGACCCGCCTGGTGGCGGTGACCATGATGTCCAACGTGCTGGGGACCATCAACCCGCTCCGGCCGATCATCGAGAAGGCCCACGCGGCCGGGGCCGTGGTGCTGGTGGATGGGGCGCAGGGAGTGCCCCATATCCCCGTGAACGTTCAAGAGCTGGGATGTGAGTTCCTGGCCTTCTCAGGCCACAAGATGTGCGGGCCGACCGGCATTGGGGTGCTATGGGGGCGACGGGAGTTGCTGGAAGCCATGCCCCCCTTCCTGGGCGGTGGGGATATGATCCGCCGGGTCACCTTTGAAGGCGCGGAGTGGAATGAGTTGCCTTACAAATTCGAGGCAGGGACCCCAGCGATCGCCGAGGCGATTGGACTGGGCGCGGCAGTGGACTATCTCCGCAGCATCGGCCTGGAGGCCATTCACCGCCACGAGCAGGCCCTGGCCGCTTACGCGATGGAACGGTTGAGTGAAATTCCGGGTATCCGGATCGTCGGCCCACCCCCAACCGAGCGCGGCGGCGTCGTGGCCTTCGCGATGGACCGAGTGCACCCCCATGACATCGCCACCATCCTGGACCGGGAGGGCATCTGTATCCGGGCGGGCCATCATTGCGCGATGCCCTTGCATGAACGCCTGGGCCTGACCGCAACCGCCCGAGCAAGCTTCTATCTGTATAACACACTGGAGGAAGTCGACCGGCTGGTCGAGGGGCTGGAGGTGGTGCGTAGGATCTTCTATCGGGCAAGCTGAACCCCTAAGGGATTCCACCTTTCATAGGCTGGGCCTTCGTCCCCGGCCTAGCTTATGGACATCCTTTAGCTATGGCCTCAGCTCCATCCAAGAGCGCGTTCCCAACAGGGGAAAGCCGGGGAGAATCGTTACCCGGGCGGCAACAATTCTCCGGGCGGCACCTGTTCTCCCCCGGCCGTGAGCAGACCGATGCCAAACTTCCGCGCCGCTTCCTCAGCCCCTTCATCCACACGGATACCAAACGCATAAACCAGATAAGGCCCCCTCACGCCCGCTGCGGCAAGACTGCGCCGGAAGCCCTCAGAACGCATACGATTCGCCCAATCTTCAATGGCTCGCCAACTCTGGCGTACTTTCGCTTCCACAACCACCCAAATCACCTGCCCATCCTTTTCCGCGGGCACCACTACATCCACCTCACCATCCCATGCCACTAAGCGGGGCTCTGCTAACAGGCGATAGCCCTTCCGAGGCAGTATCACCCGTAGCACACTTTCAGCCCCCTCCTCTGCGGTTGCTCCCACAACCCGGGACAACCGGCCCACCTCGCTGCGCAGTCCCTCCACAGTTGCATCCAGTCGCTCAACCGCTTTCTCCAACCGCCCCACCCGCTCGTCCGTCCGCCGCTGGGCCTCCGCCAAGGCCGCCACCGCCTCCTCCGTCCGCCGCTGGGCCTCGGCCAGGGCCGCCATCGCCTCCTCCAACCGCCCCACCCGCTCCTCCGTCCGCCGCTGCGCCTCGGCCAGGGCCGCCACCGCCTCCTCCAACCGCCCCCCCCGCTACTCCCTCCGCCCCTGCGCCACGGCCAGGGCCCCCACCCCCACCACCAACCCCCCCCCCCCCGCCACCCTCCCCCC
>NZ_JBHOQJ010000055.1:0-3740 GCF_042408365.1 Thermoflexus sp. | reverse complement strand
TGGACGAGCCGTTGGGGTCCCTGGATCGGGCGCTGCGGGAGCAGCTGATGGGGGAGATCCGGGAGATCCTGAAAGCGGAGCGGATGACCGCCCTCTATGTGACCCACGATCAGAGCGAGGCGATGGCGGTGGCCGATCGGGTGTTGATCCTCCATCAAGGCCGGGTCGAGCAGATCGGGACACCGGAGGCTTTATATCAAGACCCTGCGACCCCTTTCGTCGCCCGCTTCCTCGACCTGGGCACCTTGGTGGAGGGGGAGGTCATCGCCGTCGGGGAGATCGCTCGCGTCCGGACCCCGCTCGGTCCGCTGCAAGGCCGCCCGCGAGGGCCCCTGCGGCCGCACGCTCGAGCGTTCGTGCTGATCCGCCATACCTTCCAGGCGGGGGCGACGGGGCCCTTCAATGAGGTGGCCGGCGAGGTGATCGCCCGCGTCTTTCGAGGGCTCTATGTGGAGCTGTGGCTGCGGATCGGGGAGGGACAGCTTCGCCTGTGGTTCCCCATGAACCGGCTGCAGGCGCGCCCAGGCGATCGGCTTGCATTAACTATCCCAGCGGCGGATGTCTTGATCTGGCCGCTGGCGTAGGGGCGTTCGCGTCCCCCGGTAGGGGCAGGCGCAGGGGGTGCGCCTACAACAGCCGGCAGGGGCATCCCTGATGGGTGCCCGAAAGGTTCCCAAAAACCCTCAGGGGTTTGCTATAATTGATAGTGTCCGGAGGGGTGGCCGAGTGGACGAAGGCGCGCGCCTGGAGAGCGCGTAGGGGTGTTTCTGCCCCTCGTGGGTTCGAATCCCACCCCCTCCGCCAGCCACCTGGGCCCCTGAGCGCGTCGATCCCCCCTCAGGGGCCCAGGTCGTTTTTCAAGCTGGAAACCGCCGGATGACGTTCGGGGGAGAACTTGAAGACACGCCGCCCAAAGATCGCTGACACTTCGGCATTTCTGCGGATCATCGGGAGGTCGGGCATCCCCGAGCCGGCGACCGGTCTCCTCCCTCCGATCTCCCCGCACCCTCTCGACCACCGGACGGGTTCGCCGACATCATGCCCTCCAAAGCCAAAGGAAGCGCTTTTCGCTCCCCCCAAAGCTCCACAGCTCATCCGGTTCCAACTCATCCCCTTCCGGAGCGGGAATTAAGGGTGGCCCGGATGGGGGGATGGGCGCGCTTTTTTAAGCCGCGCGATCCGGGTGGGACGGCTCACCCCCAACAGCCGTTGCACCGCCCGCATGCTGGCCCGCTCCTTTTGCTCCTTAGTGTAAGCACTTTGGACTTCAGAACCCGGCTGGCGCCGCAATCTTTACACAAGGATTTGGGGCCCCCGCGGGCATTGCGTCCGTTGCGGACGATGTCCGGGCCGCCACAACGGGTGCATCGGTAGATCACTGTCTCCCGAATCATCCCCACCCCTGTCTCTAAAACCCTAAAGCAAACTCACCCTATACTCACCGCCACCGTCGCCCACACCCCTGCCCAAACCCCGATGGGAGTGGTGCTGGTGGAGCGAAGGACCTCTCTCGAGCGCCCTCGCCCGCAGGCACCCGGTCGCCCCCCTCGTCCCTTCCCAGATTGTTCCACAGCACAGGAAGGGAAGGAAGCGGACATGGGGCATGAGCAGGCCGCCATCCTTCGCTCTATATTTGACAACCCAGATCCAACTGAGTAAAATGATTATAACCAACCCAAATCAAACGCAAGGATGGGGGGGATGCAACGCAGGTGGGGAATTCGAAGAGGGACTTCGGCGCTCGCGCTGATGGGCATCCTCCTGGGGATGTTCTTCCATTCGGGAAGCCCTCAAAGCGCTTCCAGCCTCCTCCTGGGCCCCGGCTCCCCAGTCGAGGCGGCCGAGACAGCCGCCACTTATCGCGTGTTCCTACCCCTGGTTCTCCGCGCGCCCGCCAGCGCCCTTCCGGAATGGCTCTCCCGCCTGAACGCCTATCGGGCCATGGCCGGGTTGCCGCCGGTGGCCGAGAACCCCGAATGGAACGAGGGCTGCAGCCAGCACGCCCGATATATGGTGAAGAACGACGTGATCACCCATCGGGAAGATCCTAACAACCCCTGGTATACCCCGGAAGGTGACACGTGTGGACGTAACGCGAACGTGATGGTCAGCTCCAACGCCACGGCCTCTGACGCCTATGCCATCGATGTGTGGATGCAGGCCCCCTTCCACGCCGTGGGGATGCTGGATCCCCGGCTGATGCGGGTGGGATATGGTTCGTATCGGGAGGCGGATGGCGGATGGCAGATGGGGGCCGCCTTGGATGTGATCCGCGGGCTGGGAACCAGCGTGGCCGGCGTCTCCCTCCCGATCCGCTGGCCGGGCGACGGCAGCACCACCTCGCTGCGCGCCTTTCGGGTCGGGGAATATCCGGACCCCCTGGCCCACTGTCGTTACACGGCCCCCACGGGCGTCCCCATCCTGTTGCTGTTGGGAACCGGCTCCCTGACCCCCAATGTAACCGCTCATAGCCTGAAGCGCGATGAAGTCCCGGTGGAACATTGTGTGTTCGACGAGACGACTTACACCAACCCGACCGATCCAAATCAGCAACAGCTCGGACGTCTGATCCTGGACAGTCGGGATGCGATTGTGATCCTCCCCAAAGATCCGCTCTCCCCTGGATCCCGCTACACGGTCTCCGTCACGGTGAACGGGCAGACCTATACCTGGTCGTTCTACGTCGCCTCGAGCGGCATCCAGGCGGCCGCTGGACAAGAGCAAGACGTAAAGATCCGCTGAAGGCCCGGCGCTCCGTAGCCTCGGAACGAAGGAGATCGTTATGTCATGGCGTGGACGATGGATCGCAGGAACCGGCTGGGTGGCTTCCATAGCGCTCGCCTGGATCCTTTACGGGGTTTCCGAGGGGTCCGGGGTGGCCTCGCTCTCCAACGCGAACCTGTCCACCACCCCTCCGCCCGCTTACCGAGCGGAAGCCACCTACCGGGTCTATCTTCCTCTCATCTCCCGCGCGATCTGCCAGCCGATACCGGGGGCCTCTTACGACACCTTCCCGGTAATCCATCCCGTCTCCTTCAACGTCGCCGACAACCCGGATTACAACCTGCTCCTCCTGGGCTATGTGCCCGTCAACGAGTACAAGGGGCTCGTCGATTATGCCGGGGGGTTCGACCCCAACGCGCCGCAGTTCCGCTTCCTCTTCGGCGATCATCGGATCCCGGTTTTCCGAAACGTCTACAAGAACAACGGCTGGGACTGGCAAAACCATCGGCGGCTGCCCCCGCCGGATGGCTGGCCCCCGGTCAGCGTCGCGGGCTTCGCGGTGAGCCCCGGCGAGGTGATCTACGTCCCGGACAGCGGCTACGACATCGGAAACGGGTTCGACGCCTTGGTCCTGTATGCGGACCCCCAACAGATCACGCTGAAATACACCGGCGAAGACAGCACAGCGCGAGGATACACCGTCTATATCACCGGCATCTGCGTGGAGCCTTCCCTGCTCGCGCTCTATCAACAGTGGAACGCCAACGGGCGGGGGCGGCTGCCCGCGGTGCGGGGCGGGCAGCCCATCGGCCGCGCGCGGGGCGTTCAGATCGATGTGGGGGTGCGGGACAACAACGCGTTTATGGACCCGCGGTCCCGTAAGGATTGGTGGCAGCGGTGATCTGCTCGCTGCGTTTGGGAGGAAGATCCTCTCCCTTCCATCGGGGATCACCCCGCACACAGCTGGTGCGCCAAAATTCGTGGGGTTTCCATGCGGGGCGGGCCGCATAAGCGGC
>NZ_JBHOQJ010000027.1:0-6634 GCF_042408365.1 Thermoflexus sp. | reverse complement strand
TCCGCTCGACTTGCATGTGTTAGGCACGCCGCCAGCGTTCACCCTGAGCCAGGATCAAACTCTCCGTCGGCTCTTTCATCCCCAGGAGGTTGACCTCCCGGGGTGTAAGATCCAACCGCAAGACTGCCGCCGGACGTTCCCAGACTTCCTGCCACAATTCAGTTGTTAAGGTGCGCCCGCGCCTGCGCACTTTATTTTATAACACGACCCCAGGCATTTGTCAAGACTCGGCGCCAGGCGATGAGGGCAACCTCCGGTCCGGGTCAGGTCGCCCTGGACCTTTTCGCGTCTTATAACTATACTGGATTCCCCCCTCGTTGTCAACATGCGTCGAACCGGCAAGGCCGTCTAACCGCTGGGGCCTCCCCGCGCCGGAGCGCTGCCCCCCGATTCGGTCCTCCGGATCCGCAGGCTCGGAGGAGCTAGGCCTTTGAACCGAATTTTCGGCGGCGGACTCTACGTGAATAGATCATGCCTGGGCGGGATGCGGTTCGGAGGCCGGGATATAGCGTAAGACCAGCGCCCGGGCCGCCCGCACCTCGTCCAATCGCCGTACCGGTGCGGTGTGGGGTGCCTGCTGCACCCGTTGGGGATCCTGGCGTGCCTCCTCCGCGATCCGGCGCATCGCTTCCGCGAAGGCATCCAGGGTCGCTTTGCTCTCGGTCTCCGTCGGCTCGATCATTAAAGCTTCCGGCACGATCAATGGGAAGTAATTCGTGGGGGGATGGAAGCCGTAATCGATCAGCCGCTTCGAGATGTCCAGCGCCCGCACCGGCGTGCCGGACACTTTCCCCATGATCACAAACTCATGCTTGCAAAGGCGGTCATAAGGCACCGGGTAAAGGTGGCGTAACAGCGCCAGTAGGTAGTTGGCGTTCAGGACTGCCGCTTCGGAGACCTCACGCAGGCGTGGGCCGTACATCCGAATGTAGGTGTAGGCCCGGATGAAGACCCCGAAATGGCCGTGGAAGGCCCGCACCCGGCCGATGCTCCGCTCCGGCCATACGAATGTATAAAACGGCTCGTCCGGACGCACCGTTCGTTCCTGGTCGATGGCCACGATGGGCCCGGGCAAGTAGGGCGCCAGCCGCTCGTTCGCTGCGATGGGGCCTGCCCCCGGGCCCCCGCCGCCGTGGGGGGTGCTGAAGGTCTTATGCAAGTTGTAGTGCATCACATCAAAGCCCATCGCGCC
Source organism: Thermoflexus sp. (assembly GCF_042408365.1). Classification (GTDB taxonomy): domain Bacteria; phylum Chloroflexota; class Anaerolineae; order Thermoflexales; family Thermoflexaceae; genus Thermoflexus. Next base: position 5,442 of record NZ_JBHOQJ010000027.1, on the reverse strand, counting down.
CGGCTTGCAGATCCCCATCAAGGCGTTCATATTCGCCCCATCCCCATAGATCAGCCCCCCACAGCGGTGGACCAGCTCGATGGCCTCCACCAAATTCTCATCGAAGAGGCCCAGGGTGTTCGGGTTGGTGATCATCAGCCCGGCGACCGTTTCATCGCACTCTTTGCGTAGCGCGTCTAGATCGATGTTGCCCCGTCGATCGGACGGAATGTTGACCACCCGCAGGCCGGCCATGGCCGAGGAGGCCGGGTTCGTGCCGTGGGCGGAGTCAGGGACCAACATCTTGATTCGCTTTTTCCCCTCCCCGCGATCCCGATGATATGCCCGGAGCATCAGGATGCCTGCCAGTTCGCCCTGAGCGCCTGCCGCCGGTTGAAGGGAGACCGCCGCAAATCCTCCGATCTCCTTGAGGAACTCCTGCAGATGGTACATCAGCGCCAGGGCACCCTGCACGGTCTCCGGATCCTGATAAGGGTGAAGCTGGGCGAAGCCGGGAAGTCGGGCCATTTCCTCGTTGATCTTAGGATTGTATTTCATCGTGCAGGAGCCCAGAGGGTAAAAGTTTTTATCCACCCCGAAGTTCATCTGGGAGAGCCGGAGGAAATGCCGGACCACATCGACCTCGCTGACTTCGGGGAGCGGAAGGTCCTCGCGAAGGAATCCCTCCGGGAAGGGAGTCTCCGGGATGTCCGGTTCAGGCATCTCCACGCCTCGCCGGCCGGGGACGGAGTATTCAAAGATCAAGGGCTCGGGCATCAGACACCTCCATCCCATCGTAAGGAAGGTTGGCCAGCAAACTGATCACCTGGGTTGATGCCATAGGAGCGACGCGGTTCGGAGTCCACAGGAGAAGGGGGAAGAGCCCCACAAGGGGGGACCACCGCGCGACTCCTATGTCAAATTCCATAGATGGAAGCAGCCTGTGGTGTCTCTTGCTGTCCCAACCCCTAGGCAGGCGCTCCGATCTCCCCCAACGCCTCTATCAGCGCCTCGATCTCCTCCCGCGTGTTCATCTCCGTCGCGCACAGCAACATGTGGCCCGACAGTTCCGGATCCGCTTGGCCGAGATCGTACCCGCCCAGGATCTGGTAGTCCTCGTAAAGGATGCGGTTGATCTCGGGGACCGGACGGGGGGTTCGGACTACAAATTCATGGAAGAAAGGATGCTCCCGCCAGACCTCGTAGCCCGGAAGGGAAGCGATCCGCTCCGCCAGGTAGTGAGCCTTATGGTAACAGAGAGCGGCCACCTGACGAAGCCCGTGCTTGCCCATCACGGAAAGGTAAATCGTGGCGGCCAGGGCCATCAGGCCGACGTTGGTCGTGATGTTGCTGGTGGCCTTCTCCCGGCGGATGTGCTGCTCGCGGGTAGAAAGGGTCAGCACATATCCCCGGCGGCCCTCCAGGTCCACGGTCTCCCCCACGATGCGCCCCGGCAGCTGGCGCACGAACGCCATCCGGGTGGCCATGATCCCCAGATAGGGTCCGCCGAAACTCAGGGGGATCCCCAGGGGTTGTCCCTCACCCACCACGATGTCCGCTCCCCAGCTCCCCGGAGGCTCGAAGAGGGCCAGGGCGATGGGGTTGATCACCGCAATGAGGAGCGCGCCTGCTTGATGAACTCGATCCGCTGTCTCTCGCAGGCGGGCTGGAGGAAGCACCCGGCCTAAGAAATCCGGATACGGGATCACCAGGGCGGCCGTCTCCGTATCCAGATGAGCCTCCAGCTCCTCCAGTAGGCCCAAAGGCTGCCGCAATTGGGAAAGGGTCCACCCCGTATCCCCTTCCAGGCGAACATCCAGATGTTGAACGTAAGTGCGGACCACCGCTCGGTATTCGGGATGGATGGTCGGGAACAGGAGCACCTTCGGCCGCTCCCCGCGGGTCAGCCGCAGCGCCATCAGCACGGCCTCCGCAAGGGCGGAGGACCCATCGTAATGGCTGGCGTTGGATACCTCCATCCCGGTTAGGGCGCAGATCATGGATTGAAACTCGAACATCGCCTGGAGGGTCCCTTGACTGACCTCGGGTTGGTAGGGGGTGTAGGCGGTGTAGAACTCCCCCCGGCGCAGCAGTTCATCCACCACCGCCGGGATGAAATGGCGATAGGCGCCCGCACCCAAGAAGCAAGCATACTGACCGGCGTGGGTGTTGGCTTCGGCCAGGGCCTCAAGCTCCCAGCGGGCCTCCAGCTCGGTTAAGGGTTCGGGGAGATTTAATGGAGGAAAGCGGTACGCTTCCGGCACATCGGCGAAGAGGTCCTCAATCCGTTCCACGCCGATGACCCGGAGCATCTCACGGCGTTCTTCTTCGGTGTGCGGAATAAAGCGCATTGGCGCCTCCCCCAATAGACCGCTCGGTTGGATGGCTCATCCCACAAGCCTGGCCCCACCCCTCGGATCTCCATAAGTGGAGGAAACAGGCTTGAGGGAAATGGGCGGGGCCAGGAGCCAGATGGACCCTCTGCCGGCTACAGCAAACGTCCCAACCCTTATGAAGCCCATGGGCCCGTGTCCAAGGTGCTCTCAATGCGCGCGGGCCTCACAATGAGCCCGATAGGCCTCAGCGTCCATCAGGGTTTCATATTCCGTTGGGTTGCTGGGACGAAACCGGATCAGCCAGGCTCGCCCGTAAGGATCCTGGTTGACCCACTCCGGGTTATCGGCCAGCTCCTTGTTCACCGCCGTGATGGTCCCGCTCATCGGCATATAAAGATCAGCCGCCGCTTTCACCGATTCGATGGTCCCGAAGACCTCACCTTTCTGGAACGTGCGGCCGACCTCGGGGAGTTCCACATATACCACATCGGAGAGCTGACTCTGGGCGTAATCCGTAACGCCGCATATCGCTTCCTCGCCTTCCAGGCGGACCCATTCATCGGTCTCGGTGTAGCGCAAATCGGGGGGAATGTTCATCGCAGCCTCCTGCAGCGAGGATCCAGCCCTAATTCTAAACATCCCCCTGTAGAAGGGCAACTGCCCTCCCTTCCGTTATGTTAACGCTATATCCTGAATCATTTAAGGAGTTACGCGGTGAATTCCCTCATTGGGGGCGGGGCCTTCCCGCCTCCTGTCGCGGGCGCTCCTAATCAGGCTTGAGCACCCAGTTACAAACACGTTGTGGGGAGGGAAGAGAGCAGGTACCTTCAAGCGCTTCGACAATGAAGGTAATAAAAGGGGTTTTGAGAAGAATCTGTATGAGATGCGCTCGGCATGCAACACCGGGAGACGCACAAAGCTCGCTGGAAGGGCGGCCACCGGCTGATCGCTATCCTCCCTCAAACGAACTCCTTGGCTTCCAAGCATAGGCCGTAAACAAGTCTCCCAGGTTGATATAAACCGAGCGCCCCTCTAGATGGGCGCCTTGGACCAGCCAGACCAGAAGGGTGCCCAGGCGTGGAAAGAGGGCCCGGACCCGAGTGGCCAGATAGCCCAGGCGCAGATACCGGCCTTCCGCAGCCGTGTGGTGAACCTGGAATCCCACGCGCTCCAGCATATTCCCCAATGTGCGAGGGGAGAAATAATAAAGATGCATCTCCATCAACCACGGCCACCGGGAGCCCAGGAGTTGAGCGAAGGGGCTTTCGATATCCATCGTATGAATCACCACCCAGCCGCCGGGCTTCAGAATCCGATAAACCTCCCGAAGTTCCCCCAGAGGATCGCTGAGGTGCTCGATGACATCCCACATAGTGACCACATCAAACCAGGCGTCCGGGAAAGCCGCCTCCCGGAGCGTACCCTCAATGACCTGAAGCCCTCTGGAGCGGGCGATCTCGACGGCCCAGCGGGAGGGCTCCACACCCCAGGCATCCCAGCCGTGGGCGGCAGCGATCTCTAGAAATACCCCGATATGGCAACCGACATCCAGGAGGCGCCGGCCGCGCCCTGGGCCGATCAGCCGCTCGATGGGCCGGAGATGCCGTTCGAACGTCAACACCCGTCCTTCCCGCTCCAGCAAATACAAAGGGTCCTCGATCGCCCGATAGGTCTCTGTGATCTCCGCCGCTTCATAGCGGGGATTGGCATAGACCAGTCCGCAATCCAGGCATTGAACAATCGGCGGATGGATTCCGTAGCCGTTGCTGGTGCATCGGAAGTCCGCTGCCCGATCCCTCCGGCGCGAGAGAGTGCTGGGGAAGCGCAAGCGGGTCCGAGAGGAGCCACAGAGATTACAGACAACGAATTCCACCGCGCCGCCTCCTGAAACCCGGGGATCTTCATTACATGGTACCTATCACCGCTTGAGCGTCACAGGGCCCGCAGTCGATCCGCAGAGAGCCGGAGGACCGTCCACAGGGCCCGTCCGATCTCCCGTCGGGAAACTTTGGAGCGCCCGTAGCGGCGGTCCTTAAACCGGATGGGCACTTCGGCGATCCGAAAACCCGCCCGTTGCACTCGATAGGTGATCTCAATCAGGAACGCATACCCTTCCGCGCGTATGGTCTCTGGGGCAATGGCCTCCAGAACTTGTGGGCGATAGCAGCGAAAGCCAGCGGTGACGTCTCGCGGGGTTAATCCCAGCAGCGTTCGGGCGAAGGTGTTGGCCCCTCGGCTCAACAGCCGCCGATACCACGGGCTGTCCACCACTTCCCCGCCCGGAATGTAACGGGAGCCGATCACCAGATCCGCCTCCTCGCTTCTCTCGATCAGGGCCGGCACGTGCGCAGGATCATGGGAGAAATCGGCATCCATCGTCAGGATGCGCGCATAGTTGCGGGCCAACCCGAAACGGAACCCAGTCACATAGGCGGTCCCCAGCCCCAATTTGGCTGGCCGGTGGATCCCGTGGATCCGAGGATCCCTGGCCGCCATCGCACTCACCAACTCCCCTGTCCCGTCGGGCGAATGGTCGTCTACCACTACGACCTCCAAAGGGAGAGGGAGATCCAGAAGCGCCCGGATCAATGCCTCAATGTTCTCCCGTTCATTGTAAGTCGGGATGATCACCAGATGGCGCATGGTAGGCTCTAACCCTCCCACTCTGTTTGAGCGTCGTGTGGACTGTCCAAGGTGGCCTGTAGCTTCTCAAAGTTTCCAGGGCCAAATCATGTACAAGTCCTTCGTCCGCGCCGGCGGACGCCCGGTGCTGCGCCGATGGAAATCGTCCTCTTCGGGCCCTGCGGCCGATGGTCGGCCTTCGCCGACCCGACTCCGCGTCCGCGCAGACAAACGTGCGGCGCCGGAGCATCCTGGGAGGCCAGTTGCTAATCGACGCGACGGGGCGCATGGAACAGTTACATATCATAGCGTAGGGCAGGGAGTCCACACCGCAGGCCTGGATTGCATAGGTATGGAGACTGCAGTAAAATTGAAAGCAGCACGGAGGGCGTAGCTCAGCGGTTAGAGCGCCTGACTGTGGATCAGGAGGTCGCGGGTTCGATCCCCGTCGCCCTCCCTTGTGCCCCCGTAGCTCAACTGGATAGAGCGCTGGACTTCGGATCCA
>NZ_JBHOQJ010000016.1:0-16218 GCF_042408365.1 Thermoflexus sp. | reverse complement strand
CCGGGCGCCTTTGGCGCCCGGCTCGCCCCCAAAATGCTTTTTGTCCCCTCCCCACAGCCCCAAGGGCCGTGGGGAGGGGGGATCCGGGAGGGCAGAGCCGTTGGCCTTTACCATCCCATATCCTCAAAACAAAAATGGAGGGAGCCCTACGCGTTAGGGCGACCCATGGGATACGAGATTATTCCCTAAGCTCGTGGGGCGGCTCCAGACCCCGCCAGCGGCTGCCCTCCTCCGGCGGGCCGATCAACCCACGGGCCTCCATCAGATCGATCAGACGGGCTGCCCGGTTGTAGCCGATGCGCAGTTTCCGCTGTAACAGCGAGATCGAGGCCCGTCGATGCAGGCGCACCACTTCGATCGCTCGCTGCAACAGGGCCTCGTCGGTTTCATCTTCTGCCTCCTTCTCTTCATGAATTGATCCGCGGGATGGGATTTCCTCGGCAGGCCCCGGCCGGATGGGCGGGGATGCGGCGATCCCCCCTCGACGCTCCCGGGTGGAAGTAGGCTGGGGGAGCCCACGCATCCCTTTCCAGTATGTGACGATGCGCCGGATCTCCTCATCGGAAACAAAGCAACCCTGAGCACGGATCGGTTGGCCCTGATCGGGGGCCAGGAAGAGCATATCCCCACGTCCCAACAGGGTTTCCGCCCCTGGCATGTCCAGGATCACCCGCGAGTCCACCGACGAAGCGACCGCGAAGGCGATGCGGGCCGGGAAGTTCGCCTTGATCAGCCCCGTCACCACATCCACGCTGGGACGCTGGGTGGCGATGATTAGGTGGATGCCGGTCGCCCGGGCCATCTGCGCCAGCCGGGTGATCCGCCGCTCGGTCTCCTCCGGCGCGGTGATCATCAGATCCGCCAGCTCATCCACGATGATCACCAAATACGGCATCCGGGGCTCGCCCCGCTCCTCCATCCGCCGGTTGTAATCGGCGATGTGGCGGGCGCCGACGGCAGCGAACAGGCGATACCGACGCTCCATCTCCCGCATGACCTCCTGAAGCACCCGCGGCACCTTCTCGATTTCCACCACCACCGGCGCCCACAGATGGGGGATGCCGTTGTAAGGCGTCAGCTCCACCCGCTTGGGATCGATCAGGATCAGCCGCAAATCATCCGGTGTGCAGGTGCACAGCAATGAGACCAGGAGCGCATTCAGGGCCACGGACTTCCCCGAGCCGGTGGCCCCGGCGATCAGCAAATGGGGCATAGCGGTGAGATCCGCCACCAGAGGCTCTCCGGAGACCGTCTGGCCGAGGGGGAGCCGTAACGGAGAGGCCATCGAGCGATACGCTTCGCTCTCCATCACCTCCCGCAACCGGACCAGGGCGGCTCGTTCGTTCGGAACCTCAATACCCACCAGGCCTCGGCCCGGAATCGGGGCCAGAACCCGGACGGCCCGGGCGGAGAGGGCCAGGGCCAGATCATCCGCCAAGGCCGCGATTTGCCCCACCTTCACCCGGGTGGATCGCCCGCCCCGGGAGATCTGGCCAGGCTCCAGGCCGAAAAGGGTGACCGTCGGCCCCCGCTCCACCTCCACCACCCGGGCTTCCACCCCTAAGCTGCGCAGGGTTTCCTCGATGATGCGCGCCTTCTCCCGGAGATCCGCTTCATCGATCTCCTCCTCTTCCCCAGGATCCAGGATCTCCTCCAGGCGAGGGAGCGTCCATTTCGGCCCCTCGGGAGCGATCTGCAAAGGCGGCTCGATCTCCTCCAGCTCTCCCATGGATTCGAGCGGCCCGGCGGCCTCCGCAGGCGCTTCTTGGATCTCCGTTTCCCCCAGGATCCGGGGGGAGTGCTCCGAGGAGGACGGAGAAGCAAGGGGTTCTGAACGGGCCGATGAAGGGAGATGGATCTGAAGGCTCCGCGCGGGGGTGCGGTTCAACCGAAGACCCCGCAGCGTCCGAATCGCCCACTCCAGGGGACGTTCTGGCGAAAGATGGAACGTCAGCATCAGGCCCATCCAGATGGCCCCCAGCAGGACCAGCAGCGCCCCCGCCGCGCCCAGGTTTTCCGCTAGCCACCGGGCCAACCACGCGCCCGCCGCGCCCCCTGCTCCCCCCAGCTCCTCCAGCGTCACCAGGAGCGCTCCATACAGCAGGAAGAGCCCCAGAAGAAACGATAAACGAGGCCGGGGAACCCGTTCAAAGCGTCGAACCAGCAGCCAGGCCCCGCTGGCGATCATCCCCAAGGGGATGGCGAAGACCCCGCTCCCCAGCCCGCGGATTAGAATCAAAAGGAGGGGGCCGAGCCCAGGCATTCGATCCGGCGTGATCAACCCGAGCGCCGTCAGGATCCCACCCAGGAACAACACCAGGCCCAGCACATCGAGTTGCTGGTCCAGCGTGAAGGATAGCGCCCAGCGGGGACGACCTTTCGTGGAAACCGTCCGGCGGGCGCCGGACGGTTTCCCCCGGGCCGCTCCTCTTGTCCGCCGAGGCTCGACTGTGGAACGCTTTTTCTGACTGCTCACGGCCAGCCCTCCATTTTTGACTCATTGGAGAGGATAATGACGGGGGAGTCCGGGCCCTTCCAGCCCTGAAAGAGGAAAGGGGTGAGCGGCGAAGTCGCCCACCCCCTTCCCTCTTTGCCTTCACTGTGTTGGAGGGTGGGGAAGGAGACCATAAACCTGCGGGCGCTACCCCTGCCCCATTATTGCCAGATCCCCGGGATGGCCGTCCCGCACCGGTAGCAAGTTCCCCGCCCGCTGAGGTGATCCACCAGAATCCGGAAGCCGTGGCGGGCGATCAACAGCGCATCGCAATTCGGACAATACGTGTTTTCGAACGGTCCCACCTGGCCTGGAAGGTTGCCAGCGTAAACATAACGCAGGCCTGCCGCCTTCCCGATCTCCGCCGCCCGGATCAGGGCCTTCGCCGGCGTCCAGTCCCGATCCGTCATCTTGTAATCCGGGTGGAAGGCCGTCACATGCCATGGAATGTCTGGGGAAATCGAGGCCAGGAACTCCGCCGCATCCCGCAGTTCCTCATCGGAATCGTTGAAGCCGGGAACCACCAGCGTCACCACCTCCAGCCACAATCCGCTCTCATAGACCATGCGGATGCCCTCTAAGACGTTCTTCAAAGGCATGCCCAAGGACCGGTAGTTCTTATCCCGCATGCTCTTGAGATCGATCTTATAGCCGACCATGTAAGGTCGGAGATACTCCAGGACCTCACGGGTGAGGTTGCCGTTGGAGACGTAGATGCACCGCAGGCCATGGGCGACGGCCTCTTGGAAGATCGACCTTGCCCATTCAGAGGTAATCAAAGGTTCGTTATAAGAACTTCCCACCAGCTGCGCCCCATACCGCTTCGCCAGGGCAATCATCTGCTGGGGCGTGATTTCCTCCGGCATAACCCCTGCAGCCGGATCCCGTAAAGCCTGCGAGGTAAGCCAGTTCTGACAGTAGCTGCAATGGAGATCGCAACCCAGCATGCCGAAGGTCAGCGTGTAGGAGCCGGGGAGGATGTGGAAGAAAGGCTTCTTCTCGGTGGGGTCGATCTGAAGCGCCGCCACATATCCCCATGGGACGTAGAGAACACCATCCCGGTTGAAGCGCACCTGACAGATCCCCCGCCGGCCTGGGCGGATCAGACAACGGTGACCACAGGCATAACAACGCACCGAGTTATCGGGAAGCCGCTCGTAGAGCTCGCCGGGTCGGGTCAATGCATCCAGCACATCCGCCAGCGTTCGAACCTCCGCCATCGCTATCCCCCTTTCCCCAGGGCCACGTTTGAAGCCTACATCCAGAAGCATTCTTCTCGCCCCTTCCACCCCACAATACACAGAAGGGGCACAGAATGGCTTGCAAGGATCGCTCATCGACGGGATCCATTGAAGGCCTGTTCTCATTTTAGCCTGGTTCTATAAGGATGGGATAATTCCTCTATTTTCTTTATCAGGGGAATTTGAGTCAGGTGAACGCCTTCGGTAACCCTACCAACCCCAAAATCATTCAATGTTCCCCTCCCCACGGCCCAAAGGGCCATGGGGAGAGGATGAAAGAGGATGAAAACGGTTTGGGGGAAGGAAACCACAGCGGCATAACTCCTACCAAAATTCCCTGTGGAAAGTGGAAAGATCGTCCCCACGTGTTGGGACAACCACCCAATTCGAACAGAAAAACGATGGGGGCAACGGTCTCGCCGTTGCCCCCATCGCGGTTACCATTCCATCCACGGATGGACCTGACCGTCGAGCGCAATGAGATAGATCGTCAGCGGGCCGGTCCGGGCGCCTCCCATCCCTGGCGATCCGGGAGGCATGCCTGGGAGGGCGATCCCTCGCGCGTCCGGGCGCTCCGACCACAACCGGGCGATGGCCTCCAACGGAACGTGCCCTTCCACCGCATAAGGACCAAGCCGGGCCGTGTGGCAGCTCCACATCGCCTCAGGGATCCCCCATTGTTGCTTCACCGGCCTCAAATCATCCTGTTCGATCACATGGACCGCCACCCCCTTGTCACGGAGATAACGGATATATTCGCTGCAACATCCACAGTTCGGGGTGCGGTAGACGGTGACCACTTCCCCCGCCAGAGAGCTGGCCGGCTGAGGTGAGCCCCTGCAGGCCCCTGCAATCGCCAGAAGCAGAAGCCCCAGGTATCGGTGCGTTCTTCGCTCGAGCGCCATTTGTATTACCCCCGTTATGATATTTGGGAGGTGAAGATGCCCTCAGAGGTCTGACCTGCTCAGTTGCAAACATTGGGTACGCGTGGTCCAATCCGGCTGGTTCCTCCTTCATCATGCCCTTTGGAAATCCCTGGCGACGGCTACGGAGGTCACCCGTATAGTCAAGCGAGCGTGCCGCTCCGTCCCCGTGGCCCGAATCGCGTACCACCTCGCCCAAGCGGTCTTGTCGCGCTCCTCCCATCCCAAAAGCCCTTGCCGTTCACCCGGCCCCAATTAGCCGCCTGCGTGTGATTAACATTTTACCTGGATCTCAGCGATCGGGACGTGGAAGAGCGACTGTTGGCCACGGACTAAGTTTGCGCCGTGCTGGGGTGGAAGCAGGTGCCTGACCACCGCACCCAGTGCCGTGCCTACGGACGTCGGCCGCGTGTGAAAGTCCTGGACCAGATGCGACCCTGGTTGCGGGACCAGATTGGGGTTCAGGGAGAAGGGATCGCCGCGGATCGCGCCGGCTACGCGACCACCCAGGCCAGCGCCTATGACCGAAGCCGGACGGGCCGTAGGATGCGGTCATTCCAGAAAGGAGTCTAGGCAGTGGGCACGCCATTGCTGTTGACTTTGGCCTGACGCCAGGGACGGGGCTCAGGCAATGGCCATGGGTTTCTGAACGAACGGCGCCCGGTGCGACCGGATAGGCGCCGAGGGCGCTGGGTGCGGTTGGTGGATGCGGCTTGGACGGGGAGAGTCACCGAGCGAGATCGGATTCCACCTGGACGCCTCGTCATCGCCCCCGCCCTCCATCCCAGGTCGCGCCGCCGTCCGTGCTGCGATAGAGACGCCCTTCGCCGCGGCGAACACCCTCGATGGCCAACACGATCTGCGGATCGCTTGGGCTGACCGCGATGGCAATCACGTTGCGGCCCGGGAAGGACAGCTTCCGCCAGCTCGCGCCAGCATCATTGCTCCGGTACAGGCCATCCTCGGCGCCGGCGTAGACCACCTGTCGAGCCACTGGGTTGACCGCAAGCGCCATGACACCCCAACTCCTAAGCCCGGCGTTAGACGGAGCCCAGGTCAGACCGCCGTCGGTCGACTTCAGAACCCCCGCGCCCATGCTGCCGGCGTAGATCGTCTCCGGGCTCCCGCCAGCCGAGGCCAGCGCCATCACGTCCATTGGGAGCTGAGTGGACAACTTCTGCCACGTCCGCCCCCCGTCGGCGCTCGTAAAGAGGCCATAGCCCACCACGAAGGCGTACAGTCGGCTCGGCTCATCGGGGTTCAGCGCAAAGCCGTGGATGTCCGTTCCGGGCAAGTTGTGCTTGACGGGTTGCCAGGAGGCGCCCCCATCTGTGCTGACCAGGAAAACATCGTGGCCGGCCAAGAAGATTTGGCGCGGATCGCGCGGATTCACGGTCAGGCTCATTGCGTCGAAATTGGGGCGATCGATGACCGGCCGCCAGGTGCGGCCGCCGTCATCGCTCCGCATCAGACCGTTATGGTGGCCGAAGAAGACAACGTTCGGGTTGTCAGGGCTGAAGGCCAGCGCGTGGAAGTCGCTGGTGCGCAGGATGGCGATGGGCTTTCCACCATCGCCGCTGCTGTGTCCAAGGGCGAACATCACACCGATCGCGGCAGGCACCAGGGCCATCCCAAGCACCAACCAGGGCCATGGCAGCCGACGGCCAGGCTTGTGCCTGGCCTGCCGAGCGGCAGAACGAGCCGCCTGCGGACGCTGCTTGGTGGTGGGACGTGCCATCGCAGGGCCTCCAGTGCAGGTGATCACCGATGATCACGGATCTGCGCCAAAGCGGCGCGAACCCCTTGACCCCACCCTCGGCGGCCGGTCGGCCGCCGAGGGTGGCATCGTGCATTATTGTACTCATTCGTCATAAACAGCAATGTTTTCATATATGGAAACACTCCTAAGGGATCTGACCGCCTTCACCTTCGCTCGCCCTTCACCTTCTAAGCTGAGGAATCTTATCCTTTCTCCAACCACTCACCAAAAGCGGAGCGATTTCGAAAGCAGGGGAAATTGGCGGACTCGGCCCGCTTGGTGCTGGGAACCCAGCAAACGCGAGCCGACTTTGGTCTCGAACTGCCCGAGTCCAATCCCGCGTGTGGCGGTGATCATCCCTCCCCCGGATTGGGCGGAACTTCAGCATCGGCATCCGATCAGACAGGCGGCTGAGCGGGTTCGGCGGCTTTCGAGCGCGCGGCGTAGCGTCTTGACCTTCCAGCTAGCCGGAAGATGTAGACTCAGAAAAACGAGGGGAAAGTCAGAGCCCAAACGGGAAGGGGGTCGCTGTGACGCTTCGCAGGCTTCACCTCAAGCTCGGCGGGATGCACTGCTCGCTCTGCGCCCGCACGGTTGAGAAGGCCCTGGGCCGCCTGGCAGGCGTGGCCTTCGTGAACGTGAGCATCCCCCACGAGGAGGTCCTGGTCGACTACGATCCCCAGCGGGTCGCCGCGGAGGAGATCCGACGGGTTCTCGACATCTTGGGCTTTGAGCCTCGGGAGCCGGATGAGGCGGGGATGCTCGCCGCTCAGGAACGGGAGCTGGCTCAAGCCCGCCGGAAGGCCCTTCAAGCCGGCGTCCTGATCGGCCTGGCTTCGGCGGTGATGCTGGCCGCCTATCTTCGGGGGCCGACCCCGGTCGGGATGCTGGCGATGGCCGCCCTGGCCCTCTACGCAACCTTCGGGCCGGCCCGGTTCATCATCTTCCGAAACGCCTGGCAGTCCATCCGCCGGGGGATCCTCAACCAGGACGTGTTGGTCTCCGCCTCGGCCCTGGCCGGCCTGGGCGGCGGGTTGGTTGGCCTGTTGAACCCCGTGTTTCCGGCCGGGGAGCTTTTCGGGGCGGCGGTTTTCGTGCTGGCCTTCCACCTGATCGGAGGTTACGCCTCCGTCAGCGTCCACGTCCGGGCCTCGCAGTCGGTCCGGCGGCTTTTGAGCCTCATCCCACCGACGGCGCGCCGCCTCACCTCCCAGGGAACCGAAGAGGAGGTCCCGGTCGACCGGCTCCAGGTTGGCGACAGGGTTCGGGTTCGGCCCGGCGACCGGATCCCAATCGACGGCCGGGTTGTCCAGGGGACGCTCACCGTGGATGAGAGCCCGATCACCGGGGAGCCCTGGCCGGTGGATAAGCTGCCCGGCGATCCGGTTATCGGCGGGTCGCTCAATCGGGCTGGGGCCGCCGTCGTTGAGGTGACGCGGGTTGGAGACGAGACGTTCCTCCGCGTGGTGGCCCGGCAGGTCGCTGAGGCCCGGGCCCTTAAGCCGGGCATCCTCCGGCTGGTGGACCGGGTGCTGCTGATCTACGTTCCGATTGTGTTCGGGGTAGCGGCGGTCGGGTTTGTCGGGTGGACCGTCGGCCCGTTGCTCACAATGGGAGAGCTCGACTGGACCCGGGCTGCCTTTGCCGCCCTGGGGGCGCTGATTATGGGCTACCCATGTGCCCTCGGGATGGCGACACCCCTGGCGATCATCCGGGCTAGCGGCGAGGCCGCCGCCCGGGGCATCCTGCTTCGATCCCCCGAGGCGTTCCAGCTGCTCCGTCTGGTGGACACGATCGTTTTCGACAAGACCGGGACCCTGACGGTCGGCAGGCCCGCCGTTGCGGGCGTGTGGACGGCCGGCCCAGCCCCGGATGAGCTCCTCCGGCTGGTAGCCGGGGCCGAGCTTCCGTCCGAGCATCCCCTCGGTCGGGCCATCGTGGAGGCCGCCCGGGCCCGCGGCCTCGAACCGCCTGCGGCCACGGAGTTTGCCGCCGAACCGGGCCTGGGGGTCCGGGCAACCGTCGACGGGCACCGGGTGCTGGTTGGCAGCCCCCGCCTCCTGGTCCGGGAAGGGGTCGACCCAGCGATTCTACGATCCCTGGTCGAACAGGTGGAGGCCCGGGGGCAAACCGGCGTGCTGGTCGCGGTCGACGGGGCGCCGGCCGGGGTCATTGCCCTGGCCGATGAAATTAAGGCCGATGCGGCGGAGACTATCCGGGCCCTTAAGAACCGAGGGGTCGCCCCCGTCATGTTGACCGGCGACAGCGAACGGGCCGCCCGGGCCGTGGCCGATGCTTTGGAAATCGACGATGTGAGGGCCCGCTTGCTTCCTGGTGAGAAGGCGGAGGTGGTTCGGGGGTTCCAGCGGGCCGGGCGGCGGGTGGCGGCGGTCGGCGACGGCATCAACGACGCTCCGCTCCTGATGCAGGCCGATGTGGGTGTAGCCCTGGGAACGGGGGCCGACGTCACACTCGAGGCGGCTGACGTCGTTATCGTCAGCGACCGCCTAATCCGGGTCGTGGAGGCCCTTGAGCTGGCCGGCCGCAGCTACGCGCTGACCCTGCGGAACGTCGTCTTCGCCCTCGCCTTCAACGGGGCAGGCCTTTTGGCGGCGCTGACCGGCCAGATTTCCCCGGTGTGGGCGATGCTCGCTATGGTTCTGAGCGTCAGCTTGGTGGTCATCAGCTCGCTCACCGCCCAGCTCCTGCCCCCCACTCCGGCCAGGGTCCGCCGGGAGCTGGTTTTACAGGTGCCGGATATCCGCTGCGAGGGGTGTGTGGCGCAGATTCGGCGTGCCATCCGTCGGCTGGAAGGGATCGAAGCGGTGGAAGGCGACCCGGCGGCGAAACGGGTCCGGGTGATCTATCAGGAGGGGACCGTCGACCCCGGGGCGGTCCGCGCGGCGATCCGGCAGGCAGGCTTCACCGTTGCCGATGAGCGCGCGTAACCCTTGGTGGGATCGCGCGGCATGGACCGATTATCGGTGAACGGGCTGTCGAAGCCGGCCCCAGCTCGAGGGCTCCTCACTGCCCGCTGGGCCCCATCCGGCTGATACCTCCGCGAGGCCCCGGAGGCGCTAGAATAGCTTGTGGAGGTGATGCGATGAGGCGAGAGGATGCGTTTCATGCCATGCGGATCGGGCAGCTCGCGGCCGAGCTCGGGCTCAACCCCAAGACCATCCGCTACTATGAGGAGATCGGGCTGCTTCCCAGGCCGGCGCGGACCCCGGCTGGCTATCGGCTCTACCGGCCAGCCGACCGTGACCGTCTGCAGTTCATCTTGAAGGCGAAGGCCATCGGCTTCAGCCTGAAGGAGATCAAGGAGATCCTTGCGCTCCGACAGGCCGGGGAGCAGCCGTGCGCCCACGTGCTGGCCCTCCTCGACCAGAAAATCGCCGCGATCGACCGGCAACTCGCGGCATTGGCCGCATTTCGTCAGGAGCTCGTCGATCTGCGTGAGGAAGCGATCAAGACGATGGGCGGCGAGTCACACATCTGCGGGATCATCGAACACTACGAGCGGTCGCCACAGCTGGGGCAAAAGCTGCCGCCGAGGGAGACGAGCGCCTGATTCGAACGCTCATCCGATTAAGGATTCGCCTGGGCGTGGGTCTTGGCGAGGCTGATGGGAAGGGTGGAGGGGCGGACGGCCCCTCCACCGCACACCCCACAATGTGAGGACTTGTTGAAATGCTCCGTTGAGGAACGACGGCGGAAACGGCGGCGCCCGCACCCACCGCTTCACGCCCGGAATCCCCGCAGGCGCAGGGAGTTGGTCACCACGAAGATCGAGGAGAACGCCATCGCCCCGGCTGCCATCATCGGATGCAGCCATCCCAGCGCAGCCACGGGGATTAGGACCACATTATAAAAGAAAGCCCAGAACAGGTTCTGGCGGATCGTCCGCATGGTTCCCCGGGAGAGCCGCACGGCCTGAGGCAGCAAGCGCAGATCCCCCCGCATCAGGGTGACATCAGCGGTCTCCATCGCCACCGCCGTGCCGGTTCCCATGGCGATTCCCACATCGGCCTGGGCGAGCGCGGGCGCGTCGTTCACCCCATCCCCCACCATCGCCACCCGGTGACCCTCCGCTTGCAGCTGGCGGACGATCTCCGCCTTATCGGCGGGAAGGACCTCCGCGAACACCCGGTCGATGCCCAGCTGGCGGGCGATCGCCTCAGCGGTGCGCCGGTTGTCTCCCGTGATCATCGCGGTCTGGATGCCTAACCGATGCAGCGCCGCGATCGCTTCCAGGGCATCCGGCTTCACGACATCCGCCAGGGCGATCACCCCGATGGCCTCCCCATCCCGCGCGACCAACATCGTCGTCTGGCCCTGCTCCTGAAGGGTCCGGGCCGCTTCGTCGAGCTCCCCCAGCGCCACGCCCTCCGCCTCGAGCCACGAGGCCTTGCCCACCCGCACCATCATCCCGTTCAGGTGAGCGATCACTCCCCGGCCGGGCATGGCGGAGAAGCCGGCAGGGTTCTCCAGCGGAAGCCCCCGGGCCCGGGCGGCTTCCACCACCGCGCGGGCCAAGGGATGCTCGCTCCCCTGCTCCACGCTGGCTGCCATCGCCAGGACCTGCTCGGGGGTCCAGTTCGCGCGCGGAACGATGGCGGTCACCACCGGCCGGCCCTGGGTGAGGGTACCTGTCTTATCCAAGGCGATTAGGGTGACTTTCCCCAGCTGCTCGAGGGCCTGGGCGCTGCGGAAGAGGATCCCCATGGTTGCCCCGCGGCCGGTCCCGACCATGATGGCCGTCGGCGTGGCCAGCCCCATCGCGCACGGGCAAGCGATCACCAAGACGGCGATGGCGTTCACCATCGCCCGGGTGAAACCCGCGCCGCCGATTGTGAGCCAGCCCAGGAAGCTCAGGACGGCAATGGCGATCACGATGGGGACGAAAACCGCGGAGACCTGATCGGCCAGCCGCTGGATCGGCGCCCGGCTCCCCTGAGCCTCACGGACCAGCCGGATGATCCCGGCCAACACGGTCTCCCGCCCGACATGGGTCGCTTCGATTTTCAATAGGCCGTGCTGGTTCACCGTCCCCCCCAGCACGCGGTCCCCCGGCCCCTTCTCCACCGGAAGCGATTCCCCGGTCATCATGGATTCATCGACGGCGGAACGGCCCTCCAGGACGATGCCATCGGCCGGGATCCGTTCCCCGGGGCGGACGATGAGGAGATCGCCCACCCGGACCTCGGCGGCGGGGATCTCCACCTCCTGGCCGTCCCGAAGCACACGGGCCCGCTCCGGCTGCAGCGCCATCAACGCGCGGATGGCCTCGCTGGCCCGCCCCTTCGCCCGCGCTTCCAGATATTTCCCGAGGACAATCAGGGTGACGATCACCGCGGCGGTTTCAAAGTACGTGAAACGGCCCAGCGCCGTGCTGCCCATGGTCAACGCAAGGGTCACCGCCAGGCTGTAGAAGTAGGCGGCGGAGGTGCCCAGGGCCACCAGCACGTCCATATTGGCCGTCCTCATCCGTAACGCCCGGTAGGCCCCCCGATAGAAGTCCCAGCCCACCCCGAGCTGCACCGGGGTGCTCAGGAAGAGCAGCAACCAGTCCAGGAGGAGCGGCCGGGTCATCCCCGGCATCGCGTTATGCAGCAAATCAAATAACATGCTGAGTCCGAAGGTGGGGAGCGTGAAAGCCAGCCCCACGAGAAGCCGCCGGCGCTGGCGGGCCAGCTCCGCCTCCCGGGCCGCCTGCTCCGCATCCGCTCCGGCCTCCTCGAGTTCACCGGCCGTCTCCACCACCTCATAGCCGGCCTCCCGGACCGCCTGGATCAGATCGCGGATCGAGGCCACGCTGACGACGTAGGTGATATGGGCGCGCTCCGTGGCCAGGTTGACCGTTGCCTCTAACACGCCGGGGACCCGGTTCAGAGCCCGCTCGATGGTGCGAGCGCAGTTCGCACAGGTCATCCCCAGGATCGGCAGCTCCACCGTGGCGGTGGCCACCTCGTAGCCCGCCGCCCGCACCTGGGCGACCGCCTGGCGGATATCCGCTGCCGAGGGATCCAGAAGCACCACCGCCTGCTCGGCGGCGAAATTCACCGAGGCTTCCAAGACCCCAGGGGTGCGCTTCAACGCCCGCTCCACGGTCCGGGCGCAGTTGACACAGGTCATGCCGATGATGGGGAGCACGATCTCACGGGTTCCACTCATTTGGAAACACACCTCCACATTGAGGGCAGCATCAAGAACGCCCTCGCGAAATGGTGCGAACATTGTTTGTAGGATCGGGCCTCATGCCCACCCCAGGGCGCCCACAAGGGGCGCCTCTATGGAATGGCGCGAATACCCCTGGTAGGGACGGGCTTGTTGCCCGCCTCTCATCCTGTATCGCCCCCGGGTCCATGGATTTAGCGGATCGCCTGCTGCAAAACGGCCTCCATCTTCTCCGGCGTCACATCGTGCCCGAAGCTCCGCCAGAGCACCCTCCCCTGACGATCCAGCACCACAAGCCCGTGGGTGCCCGGCATCCCGAACCGGGCGAGGAGCGCGCTGCCCTCGCGGGTGTCTGCCCGCACCTCAAAGAAATCCACATCCCCTTCGAAACGCGGTCGTAGCGCCTCCACGAGGCGCGTGTTCTGCGCGCACACCGGTCAGCCGGGCAGGACGAAGTTATAGAGCGCCGCCCGCGGGCGCGGCGTCGGCGTCCCCGTCGCCGTCGGGGCGAACGTGGACGCCGGGGACAACGTAACCGTTGGTGAGGGGTTGGGCGCCCCGGTAGCGGTCAGGGCAACGATCTGCGTTTCCATCAAGGGCGTGGGGGAGATGATGGGAGATCCGGTGCTCCTCCCGCTCACACATCCGATGAGCAACAACCCCCACAGCCCGAACCACAACCCGAAGATCCACCGCATCCTGGCCCCCCTGCTTAGGATGAGAGCAAGGCCTGCCCCCATCCCGATTCCCCGCTATTCCTCAGCGGGACGATCATCATCAAAGGTGGCCTCCGCTCGATGGCGTAGAGACCACGTGGGTAGGGGCCGGCCCAGGGCCGGCCCCAGGCCTGCCAGTTCTCCTCAAACATTGCGCTGAAGGACGGGAGATACAGCTCCCCTCACGCCGACGCGGGGGGATACCCGATCTCATGAAGCACGGCCACGATCTGATCCCAGGTGGCCGGCGGCTCGAAGGCCACCGTCACCTGCCGCGTGGCCACATCCCCGCGAACCTCCTTCACCCCCTCCAGGGCCTTCAGCTCGCGGGTGATGGTGTGAACGCAGTGATGACAAGAGATGTTCGGAGCGATGAACGTCCGGGTCTCCATGTCTCTCCTCCCGAATTTGGATGCAAACCCTTTCACACTCTTATAGGAATGGCTCGGCCCAGCCTCCAACCTATGGGGAATCCATCACGCACCTCCCCAAAGTGCTGGAGTCCAGACCGGCCGTTGAAGACCCTTCGCCCGGGCCGAACGCCCCTAAATCTTCTGGGCTGCCTCGAAGACCTCCACGATCTCCTCGAGAACCCGCTCCCGTTCGTCGGGGTTATCCCCTCGAATGGCGGTGGTCACGCAGGTGCGCAGGTGTTGGGCCAGCACCATATCGTTCACCTTCGCCAGGGCCCGCTGCACCGCTTGCACCTGTCGGATGATGTCCACACAATAAGCGTCCTCCTCCACCATTCGGGCGATCCCCTCGACATGCCCGGCGATGCTGCGCAGCCGCCGCAGGACCTCTGCTTTCGTTCGAGCCTCCATATCTCCCCCCGATGGATATCCCCTCCCCCGGGGGGAGGGGGTCATAGACATCATATCCCTCCACGGCCTGTTTGTCAAATCCAGCGCCCTGTCCAGGCTTATCCATGCAAGCGCCTGGTTGATGGAGTGGAACGATAAGGCTTCGCCGCGCAACCGGAAATTTATTGAGGGTGTTGAAAAGCCCTGCCCCGTCTCGGAGGGGATAAGAGGTGAGCATGCGACGACTGGGGACCTGATTCCCTCCATCCCGAAAGTGCCAAACCTATCTCAAAATCCCTTTGAGGCTGGGCCGGATGCTGAGGGTTCGATGAACTTGGCGATGGTCGATTTCAGCTTTCCTCAAATAAAGTGGTAGAATTTTATGACGCAAGAACCCTGGTGGGAGCAGCAGGCAGAATCGGGAACGCCAGGGATCTCGGATCGCAGCCTGCGCGTTTGGGAGGAGTGGAGCCATGCAATGGAGGGAACCGGAATGGATCACGGTGGTGGAAGGGCCGACCCCTCAGTTCCACCCCGCACGGGAGATCTGGGCGTTCTCGATCTATGAAGGGCCGACCACTCAACCGGTGGCGGTCTGTCAGATGCGCACGCTGAATGGAGAGAAGATGCTGGAGCGCTGTCGCCGGGCGTGGGAGGAAGGCCGGCCGGTGCAGCTGGATTTCCCCACGCCCTCCGGCGAGCGACGCTGGGCCGATGTGGTCGCCGCACGGGTCGAGCGCTGGCCGGAGGGCGATGTGCTGGTCCTCTGGGTGCGCCGCCCCCGCCCGATGGAACACCCGGAAAACGCTTAAGATCCCCCTAGGAGGAAACCTGCCCGGTGATCCAAGCCCTGGAAGCCTTTATCGAGGACCACACCCGTCAGGTGGAACCGCTGGTCGTCGCCCAGTCGGAGGCCTACTGGCGCTTCACCACAACGGGACGAAAAGAAGATGAGGAGGAATACGCACGGCTGACGGCTGCCCTCCGCAAGCTCTATGCCGACCGCCAGGCCTTCGCCCGGCTGCGCCAGTTGATGGAGGCCACCGGCCTCCTTCGGGACGGCACCTTCACCCCCAACCCAGAGGTCCCCCCGCTCCTCGCCCGGCAGGCCCGCATCCTTTACGATGACTTCCGCGGACTCCAGATCGATCCCGCGCTCATCGACGCCATCACGGACCTAGAGAAGGAAGTGGAAGGCACGTTCAACACGTTCCGGGCCATCCTGCGCGGACGGCCCGTCACCGACAACCAAATCCGCCACATCCTGCGGACCTCGCTGGACGTGACCTTGCGCCGGGAGGCCTGGGAGGCCAGCAAGCAAATCGGGGCCCAAGTGGCCGAACGGCTCCTCCGCCTGGTCGATCTGCGCAACGAGGGGGCCCGTCAGGTCGGCTTCGACAACTTCTACACCATGAGCCTGACTTTGGCGGAGCAGGACGAGGGGGAGCTCTTCCGGTTGCTGGACCAACTGGATCAGCTCACCCGCCCCCTGTTTCAGGCCTATAAGGCCGAACTGGACGCCGAGCTGGCCCGGCGCTTCGGGACGGATCCCCAGGCACTGCGCCCGTGGCACTACAGCGATCCCTTCTTCCAGGAGCCCCCCGAGACCGGGGATGGCGTGGACCGGTTCTTCGAGGGCCGCGATCCCATCGCCCTCTCCCGAGCCTTCTACACAGCCATCGGGCTGGAGATCGAAGACATCCTGGCGCGGAGCGACCTCTACGAACGGGAGGGGAAACAGCAACACGCTTATTGCATCCACATCGATCGCAAGGGGGATGTGCGGATCCTGGCCAACCTCCAGCCCGACGCCTACTGGACGGAGACGATGCTCCACGAGCTCGGCCACGCCGTCTATGATAAATATATCGATCGGAACCTCCCCTTCCTCCTGCGGACGCCCGCTCACATCCTCTCCACTGAGGCCATCGCTGTGCTGATGGGCCGCTTGATCCACCACCCGGCCTGGCTGAAGCGCTACCTGGGCCTGGATGAGGGAACCATTCAAGGGGTACTCCCTCAGGCCCTCCGGCGCAATCGGGCCAAGCTGTTGATCTTCACCCGTTGGGTGCTGGTGATGGCCCACTTCGAGCGGGCCCTCTATC
>NZ_JBHOQJ010000012.1:0-3771 GCF_042408365.1 Thermoflexus sp. | reverse complement strand
CCCAAGGATTTTCTCTTTCCTTTTCCCCCACCGCCCAAAGGGCCGTGGGGGGAGTGGGGGCATGGGCGTTACCGCGACGTGGAAAGCTCCTCAAGGATCGAGTAGAGCAGCTCCAGGACCACAGTTTTCACACTATCCCGTCGGGTGGCCACGCATGGCAGCACCTTCGCCTGGCTATCCAGACGCAGCGCGATGCGCAGATCCTCTGGATCCCATGCGTCCTCGAGGTCCTGCTTGTTGGCAGCGACCACAAAGGGGGTTTGCGCGTAGCGGCGAAAGGTGTCGAGAATATTACGAGCCTCTCGGAACGTCTCGGGTCTCGTGCTATCGACCATTACAACGAACCCCAACATTCCCTCGGCCAGGATCTCCCACATGAAATCGAACCGCCGTTGGCCAGGCGTGCCGAACAAATACAGCACCAGATCTTTATCGATCGTGATCCGCCCGAAGTCCATCGCCACTGTGGTCTGATCCTTGATCGTCCGTTCCACTGAGGTGGAGATCCGTCGCTCGGTGGATACCACCTCAATCTCGCTGATGGTGCGAATGAACTGGGTTTTCCCCGAGGCGAAAGGCCCGGTCACCACAATCTTCACCGCTTGCATAGGGCGGCTGTCCCTCCCGAGAGATCTTCGAACATTATGGAATCGGAACGCTATCCCTCCTCCTGCCTCGTGGCGCGGGAGGGGAAGAAATCCCCTTTTGACCTGCCAGGGGGAGCGGCCCAAACGCCAGGAAGGGAGTCGCCTTCCTGGGTCCAACCCGGCCGCCCAAACCGCTAGAGCCTACGGAAGTAATTGATCAGCTTCTCCACCACTGAACGCGAGACCCCGCCCTTGGACCCTGGGAGTGGCACGCCTGGCGGGGTTGCAGGTGGTGGTGCTCCCAGCTCGATCAGGCCCGCCTGGAGGAGTCCATAGATGATGCGTCGGATCTGAATCTCGTCCATGTTCAGGCGGCGCATGATTTGCTCGATTGTGTTCCGGCCATTCACCTGACTGATCACCCGCCATTCCTCTGTGCTCAGCTGCACCTTGCGAATAGCTTCCGGACGGCTGGTCAACCGAACCGGGATATCCAGATCGGGGAGCTCCTCCTTCAGGCGCTCTACCTCCCGGAGACGTCGGACACCTTCCATAATGATGTTCTCTAGATCGATGGGAACCGGGATGCGGTTCTGGAGCACCTGAAGGTCCGGCTCGAAGCGAAACATTCCCTCGTTCCACGAAAACAAGCGGTAGACCACATCCAGCATCTGGGCCCGCAGGCTGTTCAGGATGTCCTGCTGGGTGACATAGCCCGCTTCAATCAATTTGAGGCCCAGCACTTTATCATCCTGAAGGCGCGAGAGGTCGAATACCTTCAGCTGTTCCGGCTGGAGTTTTCCGGCCCGGATCAGAACATCCGCCAAGCGTCCATCCTGACGGTCCAGCGCCGCGTAAATCAGCTTACCGTCCTTAAAACATAGCCGGGCTGTGCCGTTCCGGCTCTCCACGGTCAGTGTTCCGGTCTTCCGGGCCAGATGGATCAAGTTGAGCAGTTGGGCGGTGTTGAAATCCCGAAGGTTCCCCTTCAGCGCCATTCAGATCCTCCCCATCTCGTTTCTCCGGTTTTTGAGCAGGGCCGCCCTCGGCGGCCCCACCCACCCCAAAATCCCCTCTCCCGCTCAACCGACCGTCCCCTCCGGATAGCTCCCCGAGGTCGTTGTCTGCTCCGGGCCCAACACCAGATCCACCAGGTGAGGAAGCGCCTCGGCCACGTCCATGTGGATTCGGATATCTGCGTACCGATCGGCCGCTGTCGGGGAGAGGTTGATGATGATCAGGCGAGCACCATGCTCCTTGGCCAGGATCGGCAAGTCCCCAGCAGGGGCAACCTCCAGCGAGGAGCCGGCCACCAGGAACACATCGGCCCGTCGGGCTTCCTGCTGGGCCGCCAGGAACGCTCGGGCCGGCAATTGTTCCCCAAAGAGGATGATGTCCGGCTTCAGCACGCCTCCACATTGCTCACAACGCGGGATCGTCCCATCCTGCAAGAAGGCTTTCAGATAGGGATCCGCAGGGACTTTCCGATAGCACCGGATGCAGGTGGCCTCCCGCAAGTGGCCGTGCACCTCGATGACGTTACGGGAGCCCGCTTTCTGGTGGAGCTCATCGATGTTCTGGGTGATCAATGCCTTCAGGATGCCTGCGGCTTCCAAGCGGGCTAGAGCGTAATGAGCAGGGTTCGGCTGGGCCTCCAAGATCCGACGGGCCAACGGGCGCACCCACTCGAAAAACGCCTCGGGGCGGCGGGAGAAGGCCCAGATCGAGGCCACCTCCATCGGATCGTAGATGGTCCACAATCCAGAGCCCTCGCTTCGAAAATCGGGGATCCCGGATGGTGTGCTGATCCCCGCGCCGGTCAAGGCGACCAGATGGTGCGAACGCCGGATGAACTCAGCCGCACGGATCAACTCTCCACGCATCACACTGACTTCCTGGCTCTTTTGAGGGCCAAGAGACCATCCTTCTTTGGTCTCCAACCAAACCTTGCTCTACAACTATAATACCGCCCATCGGGTCAGCAAAGCTGCAACGAGGGCCGCCCGCTGGGGGAGGGAATCGATGCGCACGTGCTCCTCCAGGGCGTGAGCGCCGTTGCCGATCGCCCCTAAGCCATCCAGGGTCGGGATCCCGAGAGCTGCCGTGAAGTTTGCATCGCTTCCCCCACCGGTCCCCCCCTCCGTGAGGGTCAAGCCCAGCTCGGCGGCGATGGCGCGGGCTCGCTCAAAGGTGGCAACCATTAGAGCGTTGCGCTCCATCGGCGGCCGGTTGAAACCACCCCGGACCTCCAAACGAGCCCCTTCGAGGACCGGGCGAAGGGTTCGGAAAGCCTTCTCGATCCGATCCATCTCCGCCCGCGTTGCCACCCGCACATCCACCACCATCTCCGCATATTCCGGCACCACATTGGGACGGGTGCCGCCTCGGATCACGCCCACTGTCACCGTGGTGCCCCGGCGGATATCCGCCAGCCCGCGCAGGCGCAGGATCTGATACGCCAGCTCCTCAATAGCGTTGATCCCACGCTGGGGATCCGCTCCGGCGTGGGCGGATCGGCCGTAGGCAACCACGGTGAAATCCCCCACCCCCTTGCGAAATGTTTTTAGACTCCCGTCAGGGAGCGCCGGCTCCAGACAGAGCACCAAGTGGCTACGCCGGGCCTCCTCCTCGATCAGAGGGCGGGAAGTCTCGCTGCCAGTCTCTTCATCGCTGGTGAAGAGCATGCGGATCCGATGGGGAGGCCGAACGCCCAGCGTCAGAAGCCCCCGCATGGCGCCCAGCAGGACAGCGATCCCTCCCTTCATATCGAAGACCCCTGGGCCGTAGAGCCGGCCGTTCTCTTCGCGGATCGGCATACGGGCCAGCGTCCCCAAGGGCCACACGGTATCCAGATGGCAAAGGATAAGGATCTGGGTTGAAGCCTCTGGATCCCCCCAGGTGGCAAGCCAGTGATCGCCCACCATCTCCTGAGGGATGCGCTCGACCCGGGCCCCGAGATCCCGCAGCCGCTCCGCCACAAACTCCCCCAAACGGTCCACTGCGGCTTTCTCCGTGGTGGGCGACTCCCGAACGGTTAACTCGCGCAACAACGTGACCAGCTCCTCTTGAAGCCCGAGGAACGTCTCCATCCAAGCGGCTTGTGATGGATGAGCCATCGTCTTTCTCCCAGCAGTGGTGTTGACTTGAGGAATGACATCTTCGGGGGTTAAGGGCCGCCTTTGGC
>NZ_JBHOQJ010000177.1:0-21046 GCF_042408365.1 Thermoflexus sp. | reverse complement strand
GTGGGCCTCCCGGGAGGCCTCGTCCATCCGCGCGAGGGCCTCCCGCGCCCGTTGCAGCTCCTCCCACGCTGAAACGATCGAAGCCCGCCGGGCGATCAGCTCACGCCAATGCCTCAGGGATTCCTGCTGCCGAGCGATCTGCTCCGCCAGGTGACTGAGGGTGCGCTCGTTCTCTTGTCGCTGCTCCTTCAGAGCCCGGAGCTGTTCCTCGATCGATCGCGCCCGGTCCTGATCCCGGCGCAGCCCCTCCCATTCCCGCTCCACCGCCTCCCGTTCCTCCTGTCGGGCCAAATGCTCCATCGACGCCTGCTGGAAGGCGGCTTCGTACTCCGGCCGCCGCTGCAGTTCATTCTCATACTCTTGGATTCGCCACTTCAGGTTTTCCAACTCCATGTCGACCTGGCGGATCTTCTCCTTCGTTCTCTCTTCTAACCTCGCCCATTGATCCAGCCGCAGGATGTCGGCCAAGACCTCCTTGCGTTCGGCCGGGGTCTTGGTGGTGAACTCATCGGCGCGCCCCTGGCGGATGAAGGCGGAATTGACAAACGTATCGAAGTCGATCTGGAGGACCTGGTGGATCGCCTCCTGGGTTTCACGGATCCCAGCGCCGGAAAGGGAGCGCTGGCGGGGCGCCACCATCTGGAAGTCGAGCAGGTTCCCCTTCCCGCGCCGCCGAACCCGGGTCACCCGATAAGTGGCCTCTCCCAACCGAAACGTCAGGCTCACCCGGGCCTCTTTCTCCCCCCGATGGACCAGGTGATCTTGGTCCTGACCGCGGGACGTTTTACCCCATAGCACCCAGGTGATGGCGTCCAGGAGGCTGCTCTTGCCGGCGCCGTTCGGCCCCACCAGGGCGGCCAGATGTAGGCCGGTGAAATCCAGCTCCCCCTCGCGATAACTTAAGAAGTTCTTTAACTCCAACCGCACCAGCTCCATCGCTACCTCTCGCTTCTCGCTTGATAGGGAATTGAGGCCGGATTGAGCTTGTGGTGTTTCTTCACATTGGGGTATGCCATCGGGAAGACAAGTGACCCCTCCCCACAGCCCAGAGAGCTGCAGGGAGGGGGAGAAATCCTTTGGGGGCTGGGGGCTGCCTTCGACGGCCCCCAGCCCCCAAAGGATCACCACCAATCATTCGTGGAACACCTTGCCATCCCTCGCGATCAGAGGTCTTCCTGCTCCTTCATCAGCTGCTCCGCCGCCCGCAACAATCGAGCACGCCACTCAGGGTCAGGTGGGGGATCCCGGGACTCCAAATAGCGCTCTAACAACTCCAGCGGGGTTAACCGCTCGACCTCGCCCAGCGCCAGGCGGAGGCGGGTGATCTCCTCCTTCTCGATTCGAACGCTGGAGATGTAGAACGCGCCCGCTTTCTCCAGCTCCTCCCGCAAGCGCGCCTCCCGCATGCTCTCGATCTGCTCGGGCCGGATGCGGACGTGCACGCGCACCACCGCATCCCGGAGCGATGGCGCGGCGCGGCGGATCTGAGCGATGGCGGTCATCTCCGGGTCGGAGGCGTTCCGAAGGTCAATCGCCAATGTGGTGAACCGCCTCGCCGGGAGCTCCACGAAACGCCACTGCGTATCCCCGCGGCGCACCTCAACCCAGCAAAACCCCTTCCGCTCCTCTTCCTCTGTGAAGTCCACCCGCTCGACGCTTCCGCTGTATACAATCGGGGGAGAACCGTCGCCCACCGCCTGATGCTTGTGGATGTGGCCTAAGGCCACGTAATCGATCGCCGGGTGCTGAAACATCGAAGGGGGCAGAACCACATCGTAGCCGATCATCACCTGGCGCTCGGAGCCATAAGTGGCTCCCTCCACGGAGAAATGGCCGGCCACGACCGTCGGCAGAGCTGGATCGATCTCGGCCTCTAACATGCGCTGCAGCAACACATAGAGGGCTTCCCGCAGCTTGTGGTCCAGCTCCTCCAGAGGAAGGTTCCGCCATGCTTCGTCCTTCAGGAGCCGCGTCCGCACCGGGAAGGGCATCGCGATCAGCTGGAGACGGCCCCGGCGGGTATCGATTCGGTGCACGGCCTCCCGACGCCCCACGATTAAGCGATCCCCCTCCCGCAACAGCGACCGGAACTCCGCAAAGATATCCAGCGGGGTCGCACGCTTCTCCATCCCCGGCAGGTCGTGGTTGCCCACCAGCAAGAACACCGGAATCCCAGCCTCGAGCAAGCGTCGGAGGCGGGCGGCGAACTCTCTCAAATAGGTGGGGGATGGATCCCGGTTCTTGAAGGCGTCGCCGCAGAAGAGGACCAGATCGGCCTCCTCGTGGATCGCATGCTCCACCACGCGATCGAAGGCCTGCAGGAAGTCCACCACCCGCCGGTTCAGCCCGGTCTGCGGATCGATCTGGCCGTAGGCTTCGATGCCGATATGAAGATCCGCGAAGTGAAGCACCCGGATGGGCTCTCCTGCCATGCTCCGCTTCCCTCCACGTCGCCCCGGATCCCTAACGACGGCGCCACCAGCGCCATCCCCAGCGAAGGAGCAAAAGGGTTCCCCAGACCCCGAAGAGGGTGAACGTCCATCGGACTCCCGTGAAAAAGGCTCCCAGGAGCGCTTCCAACCCGAGACTGCTCCCTGGGAGGGGCTGCCGGAGGCCCGGGATCGGTGTGGGAGTCGGGCCCGGGGTTGCGGTGGGCGGGAGCTCGATCTGGACGGTTGGGGTCATCGCGAATGTGCCCGTCGGCTCCGGCTCGATCGTAGGGGCGATCGGTTCCGTGGGGGTGGGCGTCGGCTGGGCGTTCGCTACCCGATATCCTGGGAAGAGGAAGTCATGCCAACCCCCGCCCTGATCCCATACTCGAATCAGGATCACGTATTCCCCGTCTGGGAAGAGACGGGTATCCCACGTCGCCAGCACCGTGGGCGTATCCGCCCGGACCGATCGGCCTTGAACCAGCCAGCGCCATTCCTTTGAGAAGTCATGAGCGTCTAAGATCGCCACATCGTATTTGGCGAAATTCGGATGGGTGGCGATCCCCACGATGTCCACAGTGCCCCAGACCGGCTGATCCCGCGGGGGTGAGATCACCTGGGCCTGAAAATCGCCCTGAGCCCAGACGCCCGGGGATCCCAGCGGAAGAGCGAGACTGATCCAGATCAGTCCGATCCCCAAGGCGCCCTTCAGGAGGCGGAAAGGATGCCCATGGGTCATCGCATGCCTCCGGCCGGCTGGATCCCAGCGCCTCCTCAGCGCGCTGTGGATTTCCCTCATCCGTGCAGCCCACATGCGGCGCAGCTATGAGAGGAACAGGCCGCGCAGCCGGTAGGCCCCGCCACCACCTTTCCGTCGCTGATGGCAGCGAAGAGGGAGATCAGCCGGCCGGTCCGGGTGCTGCCACACGCTGTGCATGGCGCCGGATCGTCCGCCTGGGCCATCCCGCGCAGGAGCTCAAATTTCATCCCGCAGTCCCGGCACAGGTATTCATAAAGCGGCATCCTGGAAGCCTCTCCTTGAGACAGGTTCGCGCACCCCTATTGAAACGACCTGTAGCGCTCATCCTTCGCGCCCGCTCCCCGCGAGGGCGCTTTGCCGGCAGATTCCCACCTTCCCCAATCTAGCTCTTACATTACGGCCAACCGAATCCGTGCCGAAGCGTCCCATCCGTCGCGGCTACGAGGTCGGGGACGCCGATGCTTCCACATGCGCCGTGGAGGGGTTGATGAGGCCAAGCATACGACCCACCCGCTCGAAGATCTCCAGGCCGCGCTCCAGCTGCTCGTCGGTGTGGGTGGCCATATAAGAGGTGCGAAGAAGTTGTTTCCCTGGAGGAACGGCTGGCCCCACCACGCAGTTCACGTAGACCCCTTCCTCGAACAGAGCCTTCCACGCCAGGGCCGTTCGGATGTCGTCGCCGATGATGATCGGCACGATCGGAGTTTGGCTGGGTCCGATGTCAAAGCCCAGGCGCTTGAGCTCGTAGCGCATTTTGGCTCCGATCTCGTTCACCCGCTGGACGCGCTCTGGCTCCTCCAGCATGACCTCCAGGGCGGCCAGCACCGCGGCCACGTTAGGGGCGGGCAGGCTGGCGCTGAAGATCAGAGAACGGGCGTGGTGCTGGATGTAATGAATCACCGGCTCGTCCCCAGCGATGAAGCCGCCGATCGAGGCGAAGGACTTGCTGAAGGTGCCCATGATCAGATCCACCTGATCCGTGAGCCCGAAGTGGGCGGCGGTCCCTCGGCCGTTGGGCCCAAGCACACCCAGGGAATGCGCGTCATCCACCATCAGCCGCGCCCCGTATTTCCGGCAGGCCTCCACCAGCTGCGGCAACGGCGCGATGTCCCCGCCCATGGAGTAGACCCCATCGACCACCACCAGCTTGCCGGCCTCCTGGGGGAGAGAGGCCAATTGCCGCTCCAGGGCCGCGATGTCGTTGTGGGAGAACCGCTTGGTGATCCCCATGGACATCCGGGCGCCGTCTACGATGCTGGCGTGATCCTCCTTGTCCAGGATCACGTAATCCCCTCGCCCGACCAGCGCGGAGATGGTCCCGAGGTTGGTCTGGTAGCCGGTGGAGAACACGAGGGCCGCTTCCTTGCCCACAAAGGCTGCCAGGCGCTCCTCCAGCTCCCGATGGAGCTTCAGCGTCCCGTTCAGGAAGCGGGAGCCGGTGCAGGAGGTCCCATAGCGCTTCAGGGCCTCGATCGCCGCCTCTTTCACCTTCGGATGGGTGGTCAAGCCCAGGTAGTTGTTGGATCCGAACATGAGGATACGGCGCCCTTGGTAGACCACCTCGGTCCCCTCGGTGTCCTCCAGGGGGATGAAATACGGGTAAATGCCGGCTGCCATCGCCTCTTTCGCAGTGGTGAACTCGTGGCACTTCGCGAAGATATCCATCGCTTCCTCCAGCCGGATTCGATAGGCTCGACGTTCGATTCCACCCCAAAAGCTTTTCTCAGCTCAAAGTTGGCTTACACCCATTCATTGTAAGAGGAGCGCTCTCCAAGTCAACTGGGCCCCGGATCCCAGCGAGGCCTTCCAGCTGCCGGTAGTCGCCTCTTTGGATGGTGGAGCTTCAAACCCCCAAAATTCAAAGGGGCTACGCGATGAGGGGAATGCCCCCTCCTCGTGCGGCAGAGCCACACGAGGAGGTAAAGGATTCCTTCCAGATTCAATTATGCCCCTCCATTCCCTAACGCCTGGCGGATGGCCCATACCGTCTGGAGGAAGGTCGGATGCGACCAGCGGTCCGCCCCGCGGGGGCGGGGGAGCGGAACTTGGATCTCGGCTATGATCGATCCTGGGCGCGGGCTCATCACCAGCACGCGGTCCGCCAGCCAGGCCGCTTCCTGGACATCATGGGTGACCATCAGCACGGTCTTCCGCTGCCGCTCCCATAGGTCGACCAGCACCTCGTTCAGCCGCTCTCGGGTGATCGCATCAAGGGTCGCGAAAGGCTCATCCAGAAGCAGGATCTCCGGGTTGGCGGCCAGGGCGCGGGCCAGCGCCACCCGCTGCTGCATCCCTCCGGAGAGCTCCCGGGGGTAGGCGTGCTCGAAGCCCTGAAGCCCCACTTGCTCCAGCCACGCCTGGGCCTGGCGCGCCGCCTCGAGGCTGGGCCACCCGCTCAGCTCCAGGGGCAGCCGCACGTTCTCCAGCGCCGTCCGCCAGGGCAACAGCGAGTCCTTCTGGAACACAATCCCGATCCGCGGATCCGGCCCTTGAAGGGGTTGAGCCCCCAGCCAGACCTCCCCCTGGGTCGGCCGGAGCAGACCCGCCAGGATCCGCAACAAGGTGGTCTTCCCACACCCGGAAGGCCCCACCAAGCAAACGAACTCCCCCGGCCGCAAGGCGAGCGAGACCTCCCGGAGGGCCGGGATCTCCCCTCGCGGGGTGAGGTAGATATGGGTGATCCGGCGCGCGGACAGGATCGATCGATCGCTCATCGCCCGCGTTCCACCTGGGGCCAGAGCTCCTCCACAAAGGCGTTGGTGAACATCCGCGGGACGTCCCCCGGTTCCTGGAGCTGACCCATGCGCACCAGCACAGCAACCATCTCTTGCCATGCCCGCAGATCGGAGCGACCGAGCACCTCCGCCTGCCACAGCGGCAGCGTGGTCTGGAGCACTTCCCACTGGGCCGCCTCGTTCTCACCGCTTAGGCCTTCCACGTATTTCTTGCTGATCTCGAAGGCCTCCCGCGGATCCCGCAGGGTATCCCGCAAGCCTCGCAGGAAGGCCCGCAGGAACCGCCGCACCAGATCCGGCTGATCCCGGATCGTCCGCTCGTTGGTGATGATCCCGTTGCCGACCAGGGCCGCGTGATCCGCGACGTCGATGACATCCACCGCGAGGCCGGCCCGTCGCAGCACCAGCGGCTCGTTGTTAATGTAACCCACCGCCGCGTCCACCTTCCCCTCCTTCACCGCCGCCACCTGGGTGAAGCCTCCCAAGTCCACGGCCTCCACCTCCTCATCCCGCAGACCGGAGGCGTAGAGCAGCGCCTTGAACCCCACATAGGAGGCGCCGAAGAAGCCGGGCAGGCCCACCTTTCGACCCCGCAGATCTTGGGGAGTCCGGATCCCTCTCTCCGCCAGCGCGAAGACCGCGATGGGATAGCGCTGATACCACTGGGCGACCATCACCACGGGCAGCCCCTGGGCCCGGGCCAGGGGCACCTGCTCGCCGCTCACCACAGCGAAGGGCAGCTGCCCCGCCCCCACCAGCTGCACGCCGTTGGTCTCGAAGCTGTAGTCGAAGGAAAGCTCGATCC
This sequence comes from Thermoflexus sp., assembly GCF_042408365.1. Classification (GTDB taxonomy): domain Bacteria; phylum Chloroflexota; class Anaerolineae; order Thermoflexales; family Thermoflexaceae; genus Thermoflexus. The sequence goes on along the minus strand of NZ_JBHOQJ010000177.1, from coordinate 14,314 downwards.
CTTCCTGGGCGAAGTAGCCCTTATCGACGGCCACATAGAAAGGGGCGAACTGGACGTTGGCGATATACCCCATCGGCAGGCGGATGGGGATGGGGGTGGCCGGTCCCGGCGGAGCAGAGAGGACCTGGCACGCGGTTAGCGCGATGAGAAGTAAGCCCGATGGAATCCAGCGACGAGACATCGTTCACCTCCTGTAGGATTTTTCAGGCCGAAGCGGCCCAGGGGGAAGATCAACGAACACACGATCCCTTTCACGGACGCGCCCAGCGGTGCTCCAGCGCAGAAATCACCCCGTATAGCAACAGGGCCTGGGAGGCCAAAAGGATGATCCCACTGAACACCAGGGGGGTATCGTAGAGCCCCTGACCCTGCTTGATCAGGAAGCCGATCCCTCGGTCGGCGCTGATCAGCTCTCCCACGAACGCTCCGATCACCGAGAGGGTCCCTCCAATCTTGAGCCCTCCGAAGATCATGGGCAGCGCCGCTGGCCACTCCAGCTTCCAGAAGGTCTGCCACCGAGTGGCTTGGAGGCTGCGGAACAGCTCCCGCCACTCGGGAGGAACCTGACGGAAGCCGGCGATGGCCGAGATCAGGACGGGGAAGAAGGCGATGAGGGCGCTGACCAGGACCCGGGCCAACAGCCCGGGGCCGAACCAGATGATCAAGAGCGGCGCCACCGCCACGATGGGCACTGCCTGGGAGGCCACCAGATAAGGGGCCACCAGCCGCTCGAAAGGCCGCCAATGCGCCAGCGGATAGGCCAGGAGCAGGCCGACGGCGACTCCCAAGCCCAGGCCCAGCCCGACCTCGACCGCCGTCGCCCACCAGTGGCGCCAGAGCGTCCCTTCGACCGCCATCGCCCATAGCCGGGCGGCCACCCGCTCCGGCCCGGGGAGGATGAACGGCGGGTAGTTCCCCAGGCGGACGAGGAGGGTCCAGACCAACACGAAAAGCAGCGCCGCCCCTATGCGGGGAAGCCAGATCCCGATACGCCTCGTGATGCTCCACTCGGTCGCTTTTTCATACATCTTGAGGATCTCCATTCCGCAACTCGTTGAGCCGAACTCGGCGCTCCACCGCCCAGCGGTTGGTTTCCTCGCGGGCTCTTAGAGATGGGGCCCTTTCCCTCTCGCTCGCGGGCCCCGAGCAGCGCAACCCCTAGGCCTGAAATAAAAAAGCCCCGAAGGATTCTCAGACCCTCGGGGCAGGAAACAAGACACGAGCCCGGAAGCGCTGGCCTTCCGGACCTCCCTTCCCACCGCGCCAACAAAAAGCCCCCGTAGGTCCTTCGACCTCCGGGGGCAGGATAAACCATAAGGTTTCACCGCGCACGGGACAACCGCCCCAAAGGTGTTTCGCAGAACCTTCAGGGCACGCCTCGCGCCATGCGCGGCGCGCCGTGGGAATGCCACCTGCTCCCATCCCGACTATACGGTCGGCCCCGGACTTTCACCGGTGTCCTGCCTCGGCGCTGTCGGCCTCGGCTCGCGGGCTGAGGAGGTGAGCGAAGCTCCCTCCATCACCGCCGATCGGGAATTGGCCGCCTCGAGACGGCCTCACCCTGCCCCGCAGGTCGTGGTATTCAGTTGTTGCAGAAGGATCTCTCCTTGGATCACGACAGGTTCACTGTCGTGACCCAGAAGAAGATCTTGAACCATCACTTATGATAACCAACCTCATCCCCCCTGTCAAAAAGAGACCCCGAAAATTTCGGCTTTCCGGGATCCTTTGCCGAATGGTGGTCTCCCCGAAGGGTGGATGATTCGACGGTCTTGCGCGTGTGGATGACCCATCCCCCTGGGGCACCCATGTAAAGGCATCCACGAGGGGTGCCTCTATCCTATCCCACGGCCACGCCCAACGAAGTTCTCTGTGGAACGATCATCCACACGCGTTGGGAGACTATCCCGGGGAGATCAAGGGCAGTCATATGGATTAGGGCTGAGGAGGCCCAGAAGGCGGCCTTCTTAACACACAAAGCCTCTCCTGGGGTGCCAGGGCCTCAGCATCCCACGAACGTTTCCAGGAGAGAGCACGCACAGGCTTTACGCAGGAGTTCCAACCCATCGAGGGGCGGGGCGTTCTTCTACATCCTCTAACAACCCGCCGTGGCCCATCGACGCGATCTCCTCCCGGGTCAGACGGAGCCCGGCCATCAGGCGGGGGATCACCCAGTCCACCACGTTCCGGTGACGGCTCCGGGCGCACCCCGGCGCCCCCAGGATGGGGATCTCCCCCCGATAGGCGATCAACAAAAGGTTCCCCGGATCGACCGGTGCGCCGAAGGCCTCAATCGTCCCCCCGATGCGCCGGATCGCCCGCGGGGCGATGTCCTCCTCATCCATGATCGCCGTCTCGCCCGCCAAGATCAGGAAATCCGCCCCCCGCTCGAGGGCCGCTTCCATCGCCTGCGCCAATTCGCCTTCCTCATGGCGCACCGTCTCCGTCCCGATCCATATCCCTCCCCACCGGAGCACGCGCTCCTGCAAAGGACCTTCGAAGTCGGCCGCCAAGCGGGGCCAGAGGGCCGGATGGCCGGAGAGGATCAGAGCGACCCGACGAGGCTGGAAGGGGAAAACGCCCATCAGGGGGCCATTCCCCTGGAGCAGCGCCTCCGCCTGGGCGACGACGGCCTCTGGCAGCGCAAAGGGGATGACTTTGAGGCTGGCGACCATCTGGCGGGCACGGACCACGCTCCCTCGGGTCAGGGTCGCCAACGTGACGCCCGGGAGGCGGTTCAATTGCGCCAGACGGTCGACTTCAACCAGGAACACCCCCGCTGCATCGGCTATGAAGTTCACCCGTCCCCCAGCCGCGGGCACGGGACGCAGGCCGGGGCCCTCGCAGGCCCGGGCAATGCGCCGCGCCGCCTCATCCTCCCCCACATCGCCGGGCTCCAGCTCGGCAACCACAACCTCCCGGTAGCCCTCCGCTTTCAGTCGAGCCACATCCTGATCGCTCAGACGCCGGCCCTTGCGGAACAGGCGGTTCCCATGCTGATCCGCCAGGTTGTGGGCCAACACCTTCCCCGCAGCCGCCTCCACCGGGACCGGTCCGAATTTCATGTCCGGGTCTCCTCCGGTATGGCCGTGTGCACGGCTTGCCGCAACCGACTTTGCTCCGCCACGATCTCCGCCATGATGCTCAACGCGATCTCCTCCGGAGTGCGCGCACCGATGTCCAGGCCGATGGGAGCATGGAGACGGGCCAAGAGCTCCTCCGGGACCCCTTTGCGGCGCAGGCGCTCCAGGCGCCGGGCGTTGGTCTTCCGGCTCCCCAGGGCGCCCACGTAGAAGGCCGGGCTCTGCAGCGCCGCGATCACCGCCGGGTCGTCCAGCTTGGGGTCATGGGTGAGGACCGCCACGGCCGTGCGGGAGGTGATGAGGTCCGGGAGAACCTCATCCGGCCAGGCATGGATCAGGCGGTCCACATGGGGGAATCGCTCCGGCGTGGCGAAGGTGCGGCGAGGGTCCACCAGGTAGACCCGCCAGCCCAGCACCTTGGCGATGGAAGCGAGGGCGATGCCGATGTGGGTGCCTCCTACGATGATCAACAGGGGGGCGGGGATGTGGGTTTCGATATAGACCTCCACCTCTCCTTCAGGGCTGAGGAGAATCACCGTGCCGGAGTGGCCGATGGCCAAATAGCGCTGGGCCAGCTCCCGGACCTGGCGGTCCAGCTCCGGGTGGACGCTCCCCCACCCATCCCCGGCCGGCTCGATAACCCACTTCGCCCCCACCCAGGCCTCAGGCCCGCGGATCACCGTCGCGATGGCCAGCGGCTCCTCCCTCCGGATCGCCTCCCGCACCCGGTCGAACCAGTTCATGGCTCCCCCCTCTGGGGCGATGGAAGATCTCCCACGTTTACGGCAGCGGCTCCACGAACACCTCAATCGTCCCCCCGCATGCCAGCCCCACGTCCCAGGCCATCTCGTCGCTGATCCCGAAACGGACCAAGCGGGGGCGCCCGGTGCGCAGGACCTCATGGGCGATCTCGAAGACCGCGCCCTCCACACAGCCCCCGCTCACGGATCCGGCCATCTCGCCGCCGGAGGAGACCGCCATCTTCGCCCCCACATCCCGAGGCGCGGAGCCGATCACCTTGACCACCGTGGCCAGCGCCACCCGCTCGCCCCGTTCCTTCCACCGCTCGATCGCCTCTAACACCTCACGCATCCCTGGACCTCCCGACGGCGATTTAGGACGATCCCCTTCAGAGCCTGTTTTCCCCGTTTATCCCTTCGAGCGCCTCCACCGGCCGGGGCCGACCCGAACGCCGGGCGGAGCGGCGGGGCGGAAGCCGCTCGAGATGAGTGGCCAACTGCTCCAAGCTGGCCAGGTTATGCACGGGAAGGAAATCATCAATGTAAGGGAGAGCGGCCTGCATCCCTCGGGTGAGCGGTTGATACCCGGGGATGCCCAACAGCGGGTTCAGCCAAATCAAACGATAGCACAGTTTCTGGAGCCGTTCCATCTCCCGGCGCAGGAGATCGATATCCCCCCGGTCCCAGCCATCGCTGATGATCATCACGACCGCCCCCCGACCGAGCACCCGTCGGGCCCAGTCACGGTTGAAGGCGTGCAGGCATTCGCCGATCCGCGTCCCCCCGGACCAGTCCATCACGGTCTTGCCGACCTCGCGCAGCGCCTCATCCAGATCTCGGTGGCGCAGGCAGCGGGTGATGCGGGTGAGGCGGGTGCCGAAGACAAAGGTCTCCACCTGGCGCCGGGTGTGGCTCAGGGCGTGGAGGAAATGCAGGAACATCCGGGCGTATCGCTCCATGGAGCCGCTGATATCGCAGAGCACCACCAGGGGGCGTGGCTTGCGCTTGCGGGTCCGCCAGAGCAGGCGCACCCATTCCCCATAGTGACGCATGCTCCGCCGCACGGTTCGCCGGAGGTCCAGGCGCTCCCCCTTCAGACCTGGGCGGAGGCGTCGGGTCTCCCGCTCATGGATCCGCCAGCGCAGCCGGGCCATCAGCCGCCGGGCGAGTTGGATCTCCTCCTCAGAGAACCGCTCGAACTGCTTCCGGCGCAGGATCTCGATGGGGCTATAGGTCATCGCCCGGTCGGCCAGGATCACCGGCGGGGCTTCCGGGTTCCCCGGCTGAGGTTGCGGGGAAGGGAGGTGCCCCACTTCGGCCGGGCGGGGGCGGCTCTCCCGCCGACGGACGGGGCCGGGGGCGGTGGGGAGGAGCCCCGGGGGAAGCAGGCCACCCATCTGGGGATTGCGCCAGAACCACTCGAAGATGCGGTCGAAGGCCTCCAGGTCCTCCCGACGACAGATCAGCGTGCAACGGGCAGTATGATAGAAGGCCTCCCGATCCCCGATGGGGATCCACTCCAACGCCCGCACCAAGGCCATGATCTGGCCCGGGGTGATCGGGATCCCGGCCGCCCGAAGCGTTCGACCGAAACGGATCAGGTGATGAAGGAAATAACCGGACATCCGATTTCTGCTTGCGCGTAATGTTTGGTAGGAGTCGCGCCGTTCGGAGCCTGCGGGAGGGGATCACGCCTTGCGGGCTGCGGTGTGGATGGAGGCACTATACGCCCCCCGCCATCTCGGCCTGGAGCATCGCCTTCGCCAGCAGATCCCGCGCCATCTCGCCCCGCACCTTGAGCACATCGTCCTGATACTTCAGCAGCACCCCCAGGGTCTCATCGATCACCGCTGGGTCCAGCTCCGTCTGGTCCAACGCCAGCAAGGCCGCTGTCCAGTCCAGGGTCTCGGCGACGCCGGGAAGCTTGTAGAGATCCAGCCGACGTAGCTCCTGGACGAAGGCCACGATCTGGCGAGTCAGGCGCTCCGGGGCCTCCGGGATCCGGGCCCGCACGATCATGACCTCTTTCTCGAAAGATGGGTAATCGATCCAGAAGTAGAGACAGCGACGCTTGAGGGCGTCGTGGATCTCCCGCGTCCGGTTGGAGGTGATGACCACGATCGGTGGCTGCTCTGCCCGCACCGTCCCGATCTCCGGGATGGTGATCTGCCAGTCGGAGAGCAGCTCCAGCAGGAACGCTTCGAACTCCTCATCCGCCCGGTCCAGTTCGTCGATGAGCAACACCGGGGCGCGGCCGTTCTTCGCCTCGAGGGCCTGGAGGAGCGGTCGTTTGATCAGGAAGGCCGGGCTGAAGATCTGCTGGCGGATGCGGGCCTCGTCCCGCTCGCCGGTGGCCTCCAGCATCCGGATCTGCAGGATCTGGCGGGCGTAATCCCACTCGTAGACCGCGCTGTGGACGTCCAGCCCCTCGTAGCACTGGAGGCGGATCAGCTCGGTCTGGAGCAAGCTCGCCAGGACCTTCGCGACCTCCGTCTTGCCGACACCGGGCTCGCCCTCCAGGAACAAGGGGCGACCCAGGCGCAACGCCAAGTAGATCGCGGTCGCCAGCCCGCGGTCCGCGATGTATTGGTGAGCCTGCAGGGCCTGGATCACCTCATCGATCGAGCGAGGAAACACCACGCATGCCCTCCGCTGCCCATGAAGTCAGGGGCTAGGATTACAGGTTCGAGGAAATTCTAACACGAATTATCCAAAATGTAATGCTCCTTACCCGATTTGAGAACTGGGATGGCAAGCCACGAAGGGCCCCATCCTAAACATAGGGGCAGGCACAAGGCCTGCCCCTACGAAACGACCGCCAAAAACAACCCAGGGGTGCGCATGGGGTCCCATACGCACCCCCGATGCTCCCGGGTCGAAGATCGGCATCGAACCCTGCTTCCTACGCCGCCCGTTCAGCCGCCCGAAGCAGGGCCCGGCGGGTCAGCACGGCGCATAGATGTGCCCGGTAGGCCGCCGAGGCAAAGGGATCGCTCAGCAAGCCCTCCGGGCTCACCATGTTCTCGGTCGCCGCCCGCACCGTTGCCTCATCCAGCCGCTTGCCGGCCAGCGCCTGCTCCACATTCGTGGCCCGGAAGGCCTTCGGGGCCGCACCGGTGATGCCGATCCGCGCCTCCCGGCAGACTCCCCCTTCCACCCGGACCACCACGGCGACCCCCACCACAGCGTAGCGGGAGGCCGGATGCGGGAACTTCTCGTAGGCCCAACCCGTTCCCTTGCCCAGGACCGGCACGTGGACCTCGGTCAGGATCTCGCCGGGCTGGAGGGCGGTGGTGAGCATTCCGACGAAGAAATCGTCCGCAGCGATCATCCGCTCACCCCCCGGCCCCACTGCCTTCACGGTCGCCCCCAGGGCCAACATCGCCGCCGGGTAATCCGCCGCTGGGTCCGCATGGGCCAGGCTCCCGCCGATGGTGCCCATGTTGCGCACCGGGGGATCCCCGATGTAGGCGGCCACCTCGGGAAGGAGCGGGCACCACTGCTTCAACTCCCCGGAGTGCTCCACCTCGCGGTGGGTGGTCAGGGCGCCAATGATCACCGTCCCGTCGGTCCGCCGGATCCCCTTGAGCTCCGCCACCCGCCCGATGTCCACCAACGCCGGCGGGTTCGCCAGCCGGAGCTTCATCAGGGGGATCAAGGAATGCCCGCCCGCCAGCACCTTGGCCTCTGGATGCTGACGCAGGAGGCTTAAAGCCTCCTGAAGCGTGCTCGCCCGATAGTACTCAAAAGATGCCGGATACATCGCCCCCTCCTCTCCGGTTAGGATGCCCAGGGGGTGGGAAGGGCATCCGCCGTTCCCACCCCACCGCATCAGGCCGCGCGGGCCGTCTGGATGGCCCGCCAGATCTTCTCCGGGGTGAACGGCATATCGAGGTGCTGGATCCCGAAGGGCGCCAGGGCGTCCATCACCGCGTTGGCCACCGCCGCGGTCGCCGCGATGGTCCCGGTTTCCCCGATCCCCTTGACCCCCAGCGGGTTGTGGGGACACGGCGTCACGGTGTGATCGATCTCGAAGGACGGCAGGTCATCTGCCCGCGGGAGGGCGTAATCCAGCATGGAAGCCGAAAGGAGCTGGCCGTTCTCATCGTAGATCGCGCCCTCCAGCAGCGCCTGCCCGATCCCCTGGGCGATGCCGCCGTGGACCTGACCTTCCGCGATCAGCGGATTGATGATCCGCCCGGCGTCGTCCACCGCCACGTAGCGCAGGATCTTCACCTTCCCGCTCTCCGGATCCACCTCCACCACGCAGATGTGGGTGCCGAAGGGGAAGGTGAAGTTCTTCGGATCGTAGAAGGAAGAGGCTTCCAGCCCGGGCTCCAAGCCCGGCGGGTAGTTGTGGGCCAGGTACGCCTGAAGGGCCACCTCCTGGAAGGTCTTGAATCGATCCGGCACGCCTTTCACATAGAACTTGCCGTCCTCGAAGACGACGTCCTCCTCCGCCGCCTCCAGGAGATGCGCCGCGATCTTGCGGGCCTTCTCCTTGATCTTCTGAAGGCTCAAGACGATGGCGCTGCCGCCCACCGGGGCGCTCCGGCTCCCGTAAGTCCCCATCCCGAAGGGCACGCTCCCCGTGTCCCCGTGGACGATCTCCACATCCTCGATGGGGATCCCCAGCTCATCGGCCACGATCTGGGCGAAGGCGGTCTCGTGGCCCTGGCCATGGGTATGGGAGCCGGTGTAGACCGTCACCTTGCCCGTGGGGTGCACGCGGACCAGGGCGCTCTCCCAGAGGCCGGCCTGGGCGCCCAGGGAGCCGACAACCTGGGAGGGGGCGATGCCGCAGGCCTCGATGTAGCAGGAGAGGCCGATGCCGATGTAGCGGCCCTGCTTGCGCAGCTCCTCCTGTTGCCGGCGCAGCTCCTTGTAGTTGACTATCTCCAGGGCCCGGTTCAGGGCGCCCTCGTAATTGCCGCTGTCGTACTGAAGGGCCACCGGCGTTTGGTAGGGGAACCGGTCCGGCGGGATGAAGTTCTTGCGGCGGAACTCCGCCGGATCCTCCCCCAGCTCCCGGGCCATCCGGTCCATCAACCGCTCCACCACATATGTGGCCTCCGGCCGCCCAGCCCCCCGGTAGGCATCCACCGGCGTGGTGTGGGTGAAGACACCGGTCACCTCACAATAGATCGTCGGGATCTCATACTGGCCGGAGAGCAGGGTGCCGTAAAGGTAAGTGGGGATCGCGGGGGCGAAGGTCGAGAGATAGGCCCCCAGGTTGGCGATGGTTTTCACCCGCAGCCCCAGGATCTTTCCCCTCTCATCCACCGCCAGCTCGGCTTCGGTGATGTGGTCGCGGCCGTGGGCGTCGCTCACGAAGCTCTCCCGCCGCCGCGCCGTCCACTTCACCGGCCGGCCGACTTGCTTGGCGGCCCAAGTGACGATGGTCTCTTCCGGATAAAGGAAGATCTTGCTCCCGAAGCCGCCGCCCACATCCGGGGAGATCACCCGGAGCTTGTGCTCCGGGATGCCCAGGACGAAGGCAGCCAACAGCAGGCGGTGGACGTGGGGGTTTTGGCTGGTGACCCACAGGGTGTATTCGTCGGTGGCTGGGTTATACTGGGCCATCGCCGCCCGAGGCTCAATGGCGTTCGGGATCAACCGCTGATTGACCAGCTCCAGCTTCACCGTCCGATGGGCCCGTCGGAACGCCTCCTCGGTTTTCTCCTTGTCACCGATGGACCAGCGGAAGCAGACGTTGTCGGGGGCCTCATCGTGGACCGCGGGGGCGCCGGGCTGAAGGGCCTTCGCGCCGTCGGCCACCGCGGGGAGGGGTTCATACTCCACCTCCACTAGCTCCGCCGCGTCCTCCGCCGTGTAGCGATCCTGGGCGATCACCACCGCCACGATCTCCCCTATATGGCGGACCTTATCCACGGCCATGGGGTAGTGCGGCGGGAGCTTCATGTCGGGGAGCAGCCATCCGCATGGGAGGGGCTTCACGCCGCTATCCACCATATCCTTCCCGGTGAACACGGCGATCACCCCGGGATGCTGCAAGGCTTTTTCTTTGTGAACGGCCTTGATCCGAGCGTGGGCGTGGGGGCTGCGGACCATCGCCGCGTAAACCAGACCAGGCAGGGTCAGATCATCCACATACGTGCCGCGCCCAGTGATGAAGCGCGGATCCTCCCGCCGTTTCATCGCCACACCGAAATAGCGCGTCGCCATCGCCGCCCTCCTTTGCCCCATCCAAGTCGGGTGGAATACGCACGCTTTGAGCCTCAGGCCTGCACGCGGAGCCTCTCGGCCGCGTAGCGCACAGCTCGAACGATGTTGTGATAGCCGGTGCAGCGGCAGTAGTTCCCCTCCAGCGCGCGACGGATCTCCTCCTCGCTGGGGTTGGGGTTGCGCTGCAGGAGGTCATAAGCAGCGAGGATCATGCCGGGGGTGCAGAAGCCGCACTGGAGGCCGTGCATCTCCCAGAAGCCTTCCTGGAGCGGATGGAGCTGCCCATCCCGCGCCAGGCCTTCAATGGTGGTGATCTGAGCCCCATCCGCCTGAACGGCGAAAACCGTGCACGATTTCACGGCTTTCCCGTCCATCAGGATCACGCAGGCGCCACACTGGCTGGTGTCGCACCCCACGTGGGTCCCGGTCAGCCCCAGGACCTCCCGGATGAAATGCACCAGAAGCATCCGGGGCTCTACCTCCCGCTGATACACCTGGCCGTTCACCGTGACCGTCACTGGAACTTTCATGGGCCCCTCCTTATGTGTAAAGAGAAGGAATGGAAGCATTACGCGCAGCTGAAAACCCTTGGGAGCCGCCTTTCCCAACCCAGCAATCCCTGTGGTGCCGTTTTACCACCACAAGCGCCCCACCCGTTCCAGTTCACGCTGCTTCAACAATTTTCAGATGCGCTCGGACATTCCTTATCCGGACTGTGATTAGGAAGAGAAAATGTTCTTCCCTTCAAGAGGAGGAACCCAGCTGGGCCTCGAGGTTCTTCAAGCCCTGGTTCACCAGCATCTGAGCAGTGGGCTCCAGGAGCCGGGCGCCCATGCTCATCAGCAAGCCGGTCACGACCGCCTCGCCCTCGTAATGCATCACGGTCTCACCGTCCTCGGCGGTGAGATCGATGACGCCGTTGGCATCCACCGTGCCTTGAGGACCCTGAGCCTGAATCCGGATGCGATAATGGTTGGGGGGATCAATCTCGGAGAGGGTGATGCGAGCTTTATAACGACCGCTGATGGGCCCGATGCCCAGGCGCATTTCCGCCTCATACACATCGTTCCCCACAGGCTCCAAACGTTCCACCCCAGGCAGCAGGCGGGCGATCACCTGAGGATTCATCAGGGCCCCCCAAACCCGAGCGATCTCCGTCTTGAACCGATAGGACCCTTGCAATCGCATCGAGGTGCTCACCTGGGAGGATCTCATCCGAAGGCATTTCCGATTATAGCGGAAGTCATTAATTGCTGTCAAGACATGGTGCGCTTTTCAACCTTAAATGGGCAGCTTCGAGAAATATACAACAAATTAGTGACTTATCGCACAATCTCCATCCATTTCCGTTTGCAACCCCAGTTTATCCAGAGGACAGCAACACCGCCGCGACGAGTGGACGGTGTGGGGAAATTATGTTATAACGCCCCGAGAGGATCCCCTACTGGAGGTCTTCGATGCAAATTGAGGTCCGGATCGGTGCGATCCAAGCGGTGGAGGCGGATGCCGTGGTGGTGAACCTGCTGGAAGGGGTAACCAGCCCCGGTGGAGCCACCGCGGCGGTGGATCGGGCGCTGGAGGGGAAGATCTCGCGGGTGTTGGCGGCCGGGGATTTCCGGGGCCGCCTGGGCGAGACCCTGGTGCTCTATACCGACGGGCGGATCCCGGCGCCACGGGTGATCTTGGTCGGGTTGGGCCCGGAGGCCTCCTTCCACGCGGAGAAGGTCCGCCACGCCGCCGCGGCCGCCGCCCAACGCGCCCGGGACCTGAATGTGCGGCGGCTCGCCACGGTGGTCCACGGAGCCGGTCGCGGGGGCCTTTCCCCCGAGGAGGCGGCCCAGGCGACGGTCGAGGGCACCCTGTTGGGCCTTTACACCTATCAACGGAAGAAGGAAAACGCTAGCCGACAGGGACCGGAGGTCCTTCTGCTGGTGGAATTCGACGCCGCGAAGGAAGCGTCCATCGCCGCCGGGGCCCGCCGCGCGGAGATCCTCGCCCGCTTCGTGAACCAGGTTCGGGATTGGGTGAACGAGCCGGGGTCCGTGATGACCCCACGCCGGTTGGCGGAGGAGGTAACCGGGCTGGCCCGTGAGGTGGGCGTGCAGGCCCAGGTGCTGGACGAGCAACAGATCGCGGCACTGGGCATGGAGGCGCTCCTCGCCGTCTCCCGGGGCAGCGAGGAGCCGCCCCGCTTCATCATCCTGGAATACACCCCAGGGGGGCAGCGGGAGCAGCCGGTGGTCTTGGTGGGGAAAGGGATCACCTTTGACAGCGGAGGCCTGAACCTGAAAAGCGAGGAAGGGATGTTGACCATGAAGGGGGATATGGCCGGCGCGGCCGCCGTGTTAGGCGCGACCCTGGCCGCCGCCGCCCTCCAACTGCCCGTCCCTATTGTGGCCCTGGCCCCGGCCTGCGAGAACATGCCCTCCGGTCGGGCTTACAAGCCCGGGGACATCCTGCGCGCCCTCAACGGCAAGACCATCGAGATCGTGAACACCGACGCCGAGGGCCGGCTGATCCTGGCGGACGCCCTCTCCTACGCGGCGCGTTACAACCCCCGGGCGGTCATCGATGTGGCCACCCTCACCGGAGCGGCGATCATCGCCCTGGGGCAGGATGTGGCCGCCGCTCTGTTTTCGGACCACGACGAGCTGGCGGCGGCGCTGCTCCGCGCCGCCGAGGCGACCGGGGAGCGTCTGTGGCGGATGCCGTTGTGGGAAGATTACCTGGAGCGCATTAAAAGCGAGGTCGCGGACGTGAAAAACAGCGGCGGGCGCTATGGGGGGGTGGGGACCTCCGCCATGTTCCTCAAACAGTTCGCCCCGGAGGGCGTCCCCTGGGCCCACCTGGACATCGCGCCAATGGATATGGCCGAGAAGGCTCGCGGCTACGTCCCGAAAGGCGGGACGGGATACGGGGTGCGCCTGTTGGTGCGCTACCTGGAGGATCCCAAGCCGTAACGGAACGATTTCATGCGCTGAACGGCGCTGATCTGTTCACTGGTGAAATCCCTTTGGGGTGCGGGCCGCTGACGTGGCTCGCACCCCAGAGAAAACCGTTCTTCTCCCCTCCTCGTGGGGTTCCCAACTGCTCCCATTTTTGTTATCATCTATCGCGATGTAAAAGACGCCACAGTCGTCGCTCGGCCCGTCGGTGAGCCCGGAAGGCCCTGGAGGTTCTGCGATGCGAGTGACCCAAGCCTTCCGCTTGGAGCTCGCCCCCAACGTCGCGCCGCGCATCGCCCTCGCCCAGCCCGTGGGGGCGGCCCGCTTCGCCTCCCACGGGGGCCTGGCCCGCTGCCGGGAGGCCTTGGAGCCGGGAAGACGCCTCCCCTCCGCCCGGGCGCTCCACAAAGAATGGAACCGCTGGAAACGCGCGCACGCCCCCTGGTGGCAGGAGGTCTCCCAATGCGCCCCCCAGGAGGCCTTCCGGGACCTCGAGCGGGCCTTTCGGAACTGGCGCGCCAGGAGGGCGGGAAAGCCCCGCTTCAAACGGAAGAAAGCCCTCGAGGACCCCAAGGCCCGCCTCACCGGCGCCATCCGGGTGTCCCCTCGCCACGTGCCGCTGCCGCGCCTGGGGAGGATCCGCACCCAGGAGTGGACGGAGAAGCTTCTTTCCCTCCTTCAAGCGGGGAAGGCCCGGATCCTTTCCGTTACCATCGCCCGGGAGGCCGACCGCTGGTTCGTGCGCCTCCCGGGCGAGGTGGAGCGCCCGGATTCCGTCCCCCGCGCAGGGGAGCCGGTGGGGATCGACCTGGGGCGGATGTTCTTCCTCGTGCGGTCCGATGGGACGCGGATCGAGGCGTCGAAGTTCCTGGCGAAGGCGCTGCGATTACTGCGCCGCCGCTCGCGGCAGCTTTCCCGCCAGCCGAAGGGATCCCGAAACTATGCCCAGGCTTCGTTGCGGTTGCCTGCCTCCGGTCCCCACCGGGCGGGCGAAACCCCAGCCGGTGCGGGGGGTGGAGGCGCTGAGCGTGCGGGGGATGGTCCGGGGCCGGCTCTCCCGGTCGGTCGCCGATGCGAGGTGGGGGATGTTCCTTCGGTTCCTGGCCTCCAAAGCCCAATGGGATGGGGCGACGCTCATCGTGGCCCCGCCGGATTGCCCGTCCACCCGGCGCTGCTCGCGGTGTGGGGGGTAGGGCCGAAGGGGCCCCGGTCGGTGCGCGTGTTTCGGGGCGGGAGTGTGGGCGGGAGATCGATCGGGATCTCAACGCCGCCTTGAACCGAAGGCAATACAGGTTGGCCGCCCGCAAAGGCCCTACCGGGAGTTCCCCGGGAACTTGGGGCACCCCGCGCGATCCTTTGG
>NZ_JBHOQJ010000002.1:0-4144 GCF_042408365.1 Thermoflexus sp. | reverse complement strand
CCGGCTCGCCCCCACCCCCAAGGAACTAAAGCGGAAAAAGCCCTACAGCTTCCGACCGCGCAGCGCCTGAAAAAAGAGAGGGGTTGGGCATGAATTTCGGTCAGCTCCAACCCCCCTCTCTTCTCTCGGCTTTTACAGCTTAGAGGTCGAGCGCCGTCGCGACCGCCTCCGCCAGGGTCGGGCCCGCGCCCCCACGGGACATCGCCGCCATGCCCTGCTTTTCAGCGTAATACCGGAACCCGGTTCCGACGGGGATCAGGCGGCCGATGATCACGTTCTCCTTCAACCCGCGCAGCTCGTCGATCTTGCCTTCCAAGGCCGTTCCAGCGAGCACCCGGATCGTATGCTGGAAGGAGGCGGCCGACAGGAAGGAGTCCGTCGCCAGGGCCGCCTTGGTGATGCCGAGCAGGACTTGCTGAGCGGTAGCCGGGCGCTTGCCCTCTGCCACCAGCTTCGCGTTGATATCCTGAAGGATCAGGCGATCCACCAAGTCGCCGGGCAGAAAGTCGGTATCCCCGGGGTTGATGATCTGGACCTTGCTCAGCATCTTGCGGATGATGATCTCGAAGTGCTTGTCGTTGATGTTCACGCCTTGGGAGCGGTAAACCTTCTGGAGCTCGCTGAGCAGGTAGAGCTGCACGGCCTCGCGGCCCAGCAGGCGCAGGATACGGTGTGGGTTCTTGGGCCCCTCGGTCAAGGCGTCGCCCGCCTTCACCTTCTGGCCTTCCTCCACCAGCAGGCGCGCGGTGGCCGGGACTTCATATTCCCGCTCCTCCCGGAGCTCATAGACCACCTTCAGCGGCTCGCCCTTGCGGTAGACCACCCGGCCGGCGTGCCGGGCGGTGACTTGCTGCTCCCCGCGGCTGGCCAGCACCTGGCCCTCCACCACCTCCTGGCCATCCTCCACCTTGATCGACCAGTTGCCGGGGATCTCGTAAACGTCTTCCTTGCGCTCGCTCTTCACCAGGCGGATCCGCCGCGCCCCTTCCTCTGTGCGATAGATATGGACGATGCCATCGATATCGGCCATCAGGCCTTCGCCCTTGGGATGCCGGCGGGCCTCAAAGAGCTCCTCCACCCGCGGCAGACCCTGCGTGATGTCCGCAACGCCGGCCACGCCGCCGGTGTGGAAGGTCCTTAGGGTGAGCTGCGTCCCAGGCTCACCGATCGATTGAGCAGCGATGATCCCCACTGCCGTCCCCACCTCAACCAGACGGCCTGTCCCCAGGTCGCGTCCATAACAGAGCGCGCAGACCCCATAGCGCAGTTGACAGGTCATCGGCGAGCGGACGTAAACCTCCTGGACCCCCGCCTTCTCAATACGCTCCGCCAGCACCTCGTCGAGGAGCGTGCCCGTGTCGGCGATCAGCGCGCCCGTCCGTGGATCGAAGACCGGCGCCGCCAAGACCCGGCCGAAGATCCGCTCCCGCAGCGTCTGGCCGCCCACATCGTCGTTGGCGCGGATCCAGATGCCGGAGCGGGTGCCGCAGTCATGGGCGTTGATGATCACATCCTGAGCCACGTCCACCAGCCGACGGGTGAGGTAGCCCGCGTCGGCCGTGCGCAGGGCGGTATCGGCCAGGCCCTTGCGGGCGCCGTGGGTCGAGATGAAATACTCGATGGTGGTCAGCCCCTCTCGGAAGTTGGAGCGGATCGGGAGCTCGATAATCCGCCCGGTCGGGTCCGCCATCAGGCCGCGCATTCCGGCCAGCTGAGCCACCGGCTGGAAACCGCCCTTCGTGGCCCCGGAGATCGCCATAACGGCCACATTGTTATCCGAACTCATGATCTGCTTGACGGCCTCGGCGATCTCATTGGTCGCCCGCTGCCAGAGGTCGATCACGCGGTTGTAACGCTCCTCCTCGGTCAGCAGGCCCCGCCGATACTGGCGCTCCACCTCCGCCACCAAAGCTTCATAGCGGGCCAGCACATCGCGCTTGACCTGGGGGATGGGGAGGTCGGCCACGGCGATCGTGATGCCTGAGCGCGTGGCGTAGCGGAAGCCGATCTCCTTCAGTCGGTCCACCATCTCCACCGTGGCCTCTGGCCCCAGCCACTGGAAGCATTGAGCCACCAAATCCTTCAGCCGGCCCTTATCCATCGTATCGTTCACGAAGCGCAGCCCCTCCGGGAGGGACAGATTGAAAAGGGCCCGCCCGACCGTGGTCTCGATCAGGCGTCGACGCGGCCGCCCATCAGGATAGCGCTGGCCGTTCTCATCGTAGACGGTCTCGGTGTAAACGCGGATCGGGGTGTGCAGCGCGACCTTGCCTAGGTTGTAGGCCAGCTCGACCTCCTCCAGACTGGCGAAGACCTTGCGGACCTCCGCCTGGCCGTTGGGGAGGGTCATGGTCATGTAGTAGCAGCCCAGCACCATGTCCTTGGTGGGGCCGACCACCGGCTCGCCGTTGGCCGGCAGCAGCAGGTTCTTGCTGGACAGCATGAGATTACGGGCCTCCCAGACGGCCATGTCCGAGAGCGGGACGTGAACGGCCATCTGGTCCCCATCGAAGTCTGCGTTGAAGGCGGCACAGACCAACGGGTGGATCTGGATCGCCTTGCCCTCCACCAGCACCGGCTCGAAGGCCTGGATGCCCAGACGGTGGAGGGTGGGTGCGCGGTTGAGCAACACCGGCCGCTCCTTGATGACCTCCTCCAGCACCTCCCATACCTCAGGCCGCTGGCGCTCGATCAGCCGCCGGGCGCCTTTGATGTTCGCCGCGTAGTTATACTGAATCAGCTTGGCGATCACGAACGGCTTGTAGAGCTCCAGGGCCATTGACTTGGGAAGGCCGCACTGGTGGAGTTTCAGCTGTGGCCCAACTACGATCACCGAGCGCCCCGAGTAGTCCACCCGCTTGCCCAGCAGGTTCCGGCGGAAGCGCCCCTTCTTCCCTCGCAGCATATCGCTGAGGGATTTCAGCTCGCGGCGTCCGCGGCGAGACATGGCCTTGCCCCGCTGCGAGTTATCGATCAGGGCGTCCACGGCCTCCTGGAGCATACGCTTTTCGTTGCGGATGATCACATCGGGAGCCCCCAACTCCAGCAACCGCTTCAGACGGTTATTCCGGTTGATGACGCGCCGATAGAGATCATTCAGGTCCGAGGTGGCGAAACGCCCGCCGTCCAGCTGGACCATGGGTCGCAAATCGGGCGGCAGGACAGGCAGGACCCGCAGGATCATCCACTCCGGACGGTTGCCGCTCCGCAGGAAGGCGCGAACGATCTGGAGGCGCTTGATCGCCTTCTTGCGGCGCTGCTTGGATTTGGCCTGACGGATCTCCTGCCACAACTCCTTCGCCATCTGCTCGAGATCCAGGCGCTGCAGGATCTCCTCGAAAGCCTCCGCTCCCATCTCGGCCTTGAAGACCTGCCCCCACTTGCTCTTGAGCTCCCGATATTTACTCTCCCCCAGGAATTGCAGCGGGGCCAGGCTCACCAGCTCATCGCGCTCCGCCTGGACGCGCTGGCGCAGCGCCTCGATCTCGCGAGCAGCCTGATCTTTCAAAGCGGCGATCTTCTCTTCCACCGCCTCGCGGAGGGCCTTCAGCGTCTCCTCGGTTTTGGCCAAGGCGCGGGAACGCTCAGCGCTCTCCTTTTCCTTGATCCGGCTCAGCTGCTCATCCAGGATCCGTTTCAGGACCCCCAGGTGCTCTCGGGTCACCGTCTCCCCGGCGTCGGCGATCACCTCCCCCGTGGGCTCGAAGACGATGGGCGCGCGGATCGTCTTGCCCAGCCGCTCTTCGAGACGGGCCTGGGTCCGCTGGGCTTCCCGCATCAAGGCCTCGACCTCGGCATCCCACTTCTCCTCAATGCGCGCCTCTCGGTCCGCCAACTTCTGGCGCTCCCGTTCCTCCAGCTTCTGCGCCTTGGCCAGAAGCGCCTCAATTTCCTTTTGGTACTTGGCCTCGATGGCGCGGCGCTCGCGCTCGAACTCCTCCTCCAAGCGCTTCAAGGCCCGCTGTCGTGCCTCCTCATCCACAGAGGTGATCACATACTGAGCGAAATAAAGCACCCGGTCCAGATTGCGTCGGGAGATATCGAGCAGCAAGCCCAAATAGGAGGGGACCCGTCGGGTATACCAGATGTGGGCCACCGGGGCGGCCAGCGTAATATGCCCCATCCGCTCCCGGCGCACCGTCGC